>JAWLDJ010000029.1:0-20000 GCA_041686695.1 Nitriliruptoraceae bacterium | reverse complement strand
GACAGCCGCCGCGCTGCCAGGGGCCGCGGGGCGCCATGGAGGTGGGCCACGGTCGCGTTCACGCGCCGTGGACGTCCTGCAGCCACGCCAGGAAACGGTCCGGTTCCCAGGTGTTGGCCACCGCGTCGCGCGACAGGCGGGCGCGGCGGGCCTGCGCAGCCCCGAACCGGGCCCGGTCCAGCTCCGCGACCGCGTGGGCATCGGTGGAGATCACGAACGTGCAGCCGCGCCGGGCGCCCTCCCGGATCACCTCGACCGGGGCGTCGAGGCGCGCCAGCGCGGCGTTGATCTCGATGGCGGTCCCGGCCTCCGCGGCGGCATCCAGGACGCGATCGAGCTCGAGCTCGATACCGGGTCGCGACCCGATCCGGCGGCCGGTGAGGTGGCCGATCGCGGTCACGTTGGGGTGCCGGATCGCCGCGATCACACGCTCGGTCTGCTCCGCCACGCTCCGGGTGAAATGACTGTGCACGGACGCCACGAGCCAGTCGAAGCCCGCCAGGAAGTCGTCGTCGTAATCGAGCGAGCCGTCCACCCCGATGTTCAGCTCCGCGCCGTGCAGCAGCCGGATGTCGCCACGACGCTGCTCGAGCGAGCGCAGCGCCTGTCGCTGTTCGAGCATCGCCGCTCGCGACACGCCGTTCATGCGCAGATCCTCGGCGTGGTCGGTGATGGCCAGGTAGTCGAGCCCACGCGCGACCGCACCTGCCACCAGTTCCTCGAGCGGATCGCGTCCGTCGCCGGACAGATCGGTGTGGTCGTGGAGGTCGCCACGCAGGTGCTCGACCTCGACCAGGGCAGGCAGCGCGTGGTCGGCGGCGAGCTCGATCTCGCCGTCGTCCTCCCGCAGCTCGGGTGGGATGGTCTGGAGCTCGAGCGCGGCGTAGATCTCTGCCTCGGTCGCGGCGGCCACCACCTCGACGCGCTCGTCGATGAGGCCACGGGCGCCAGACAGACCGGACCCGTCGTGCACCGCCAGGGCGTACTCGTTGAGGACCCACCCGCGGTCGATCGCGCGTTGGCGGAGGCGGATGTTGTGCGCCTTGGAGCCGGTGAAGTAGAGCAGCGCCGCGCCGAAGCTGCCGGGGGGGACGACCCGCAGATCGACCTGGACCCCGTCGCGGGTGACCACGGAGGTCTTGGTGTCGCCGGAGCCGAGCGTGCGGTCGATCTCCTCGAGCGCGAGGAACGCGTCGTGGACCGGCGCCGGGTCATCGGTGGCGACCAGGACGTCGATGTCACCGATGTCCTCGCGGAAGCGGCGGAGGCTCCCGGCGTAGGCGACGTCCACCACACCGTCGACCCTGCCGAGCTCGGCGACGAGGCGCTCCGCGAGCGGCAGGGCCGTGCCGATCGGCACGCGCCGGTCCTTGGAGGTCAGGCCCAGCTTCTCGATCCCCTGGCGGAGGTTCTCGATGGTCTTGGCACCCATCCCCGCCACCTCGGCGAGCGAGCCCGCGTCCAGACCCGCCACCAGCGCCTCGACGGATCGGATGCCGAGCGCTTCGTCCAGCAGCTGGACCGTCTTGGGACCGAGACCGGGGACCTGCAGCAGGGCCACCTGCTCGGGGGGATGTGCCGCCCGCAGCTCATCGAGCCTGCCGACCCTGCCCGTGTCCACGTACTCGCGGATGCGAGCGGCGATGCTCTTGCCGATGCCCTTGACCTCGGCGAGCTCGCTCACGCTGAGCGAGCTGACATCCTGGCTGAGCCCCCGCACCGCGCGTTCGGCGTTCTGGTAGGCACGCACCCGGAAGGTGTTGGGACTGCCCTCGTCCAGCTCGGTCAGGGTGGCCAGCTCCGCGAGCAACCGTGCCACCTCGTCGTTGGTTCTCGTCACCTCGTCCTCCGACCCACGCTGCGGGACCGATGCTGCGGCACCGTCGACAGCCCCTACTCCATCGAACCACGGTTGGCGGCGGCAGCGGCGCGGGCACGCTCGAGCTGGGCCGTCACCGCGGCGGTGGCCGTGCCGTTCACACCGTCTCGGCGGTCGATCGCCTGCTGCGGATCGAACCTGGCCACCACCTCGGCGTCCAGGGCGGGGTGGAGTGCGGCCAGGCGGTGCGGATCGAGGCCGTCGAGATCGACACCCTGCGACTCGGCGAGCTGCACCACCTCGCCGACGAGCTCGTGGGCCTCGCGGAAGGGCACGCCGCGGGTCACGAGCTCCTCCGCCAGGTCGGTGGCCAGAGCGAAGCCCCCCACCGATGCCGCGGCCAGACGGTCGCGATCGAAGGTGAGGCTGGCGACCGTGCCGGTGATGGCCGGCAGGGTGAGCCGCAGCGTGGCGATCGCGTCGAAGACCGGCTCCTTGTCCTCCTGGAGATCCCGGTCGTAGGTCAGGGGCAGCGCCTTGACGGTGGTCAGCAGGGCGACCAGGTCTCCGATCACCCGGCCGGTCTTGCCGCGCACCAGCTCGGCGATGTCGGGGTTGCGCTTCTGGGGCATGATCGAGGAGCCGGTGGAGAAGGCGTCACCGACCCGGGCGAAGGCGAACTCCGAGGTGGCCCACAGCACGATCTCCTCCCCCAGCCGGCTGAGCGTGACCGCCAGGATCGCCGCGGCGCTCAGCACCTCGAGGGCGAAGTCCCGCGAGGCGACCGCATCCATCGAGTTGGGTGCGACACCGTCGAAGCCGAGGTGGTCGGCGTAGGCCTGCGGATCCAGGCCGAGCGTCTGCCCTGCCAGCGCGCCGGACGCCAGGGTCGAGGCGTTGAGGCGGGTGCGGGCGTCGCGGAACCGGCCCGCGTCCCGGTCCAGCATCCACACGTAGGCGAGCAGATGGTGGCTGAGCAGCACCGGTTGGCCGCGCTGCAGGTGGGTGTAGCCCGGAGCGTGCCACCCGAGGTGTGCCTCGGCCTGGTCGACGAACGCCTGCTGGAGCGCCCCGATGAGGGTGACCACCTCGTCGCAGGCATCGCGGGTCCACAGCTTCAGATCGCTGGCGATCTGGTCGTTGCGCGAGCGGCCCGCCCGCAGCTTGCCCCCGAGTGCTCCGAGCTCCTCGACGAGCCACCGTTCGATCGCGCCGTGGACGTCCTCGTCGGTGTCGAGGAAGACGAAGGCGTCGCGGGAGAACAGCTCGGCGCAGCGCTCCAGCGCGGACAGCAGCTGCTCACGCTCGTCGGCGTCGAGGACCCCGATGCGGTGGAGCTCGTGGACGTGGGCAGCGGACCCCGCCAGGTCCTGGCGCCACAGGTGTCGATCGAAGCCGGTCGAGACCCCGAGCGCCCACGCCGCCTCGTCGGGCCCGACCCGGAACCGGCCGCCCCACAGGCGGCCGACGCCGGTCGCGGCGGGGGGGTGGTCCTCGGTCATCGCGTCCTCCTGCGCTCACCTGCACGGTAGGTGGGGTGCCGCGCCGGCCGCTGGTGGCCGGCCCACGACCCCGAGGTCGCCACGTGGACGGACCGGGGCACCCAGCCGGCCAGCGGTGGCCGGCCCGCGACCCCAGACGGCCCCGAGGCCAGCGGTGGCCGGCCCGCGACCCCAGACGGCCCCGAGGCCGCCACGTGGACGGACCGGGGCCGCCCCCGCCGGCCAGCGCTGGCCCGGATCAGAGCTGGTCGCCCTGGGCCTGCACCTTCGCGGCCCAGGTCTTCAGCGGCAGGCCCCACAGCTTGACGAAGCCCTCGGCCAGCGTCTGGTCGAACTGATCCTCGGCGTCGTAGGTCGCCATCTCGTAGGTGTAGAGCCCGTGGCTCTCGCTGCGGCGACCGACCACGGTGGCCGAGCCCTTGTAGAGCTGGACGCGGACCTCACCGGTGACGTAGCGGTTGGCCTCGTCGATGAAGGCGTCGAGCGCCTTCTTGAGCGGCCCCCACCACAAGCCGTTGTAGATCAGCTGGGCGTAGCGGCCCTCTTCGACCCGCTTGTGGTCGGCGAGCTCCTGCTCCAGGCACAGGTCCTCGAGGTCGCGGTGCGCGGCGATCAGGGTGATCGCGCCGGGGCACTCGTAGATCTCCCGGCTCTTGATGCCGACGAGGCGATCCTCGATCATGTCGATGCGGCCGACCCCGTGGGCCCCGGCCCGGGCATCGAGCTCCGCGACCAGTTCCGACAGCGGCAGCCGGCGTCCATCGAGCGCGACGGGCAGGCCGTGCTCGAAGGCGATCACGACCTCCTCGGGCTCGTCGGGGGCGTCCTTGACCGACACGGTGCGCTCGTAGACGTCCTCGGGCGGCGCGGCCCAGGGATCCTCGAGGATCCCGCACTCGGCGGTGCGGCCCCAGGCGTTCTCGTCGATCGAGTAGGGGCTCTTCTTGGTCATCGACGGGATCGGGATACCACGCTCGGCGGCGTAGTCGATCGCGGCGTCGCGCGTCAGGGCCCACTCCCGGATCGGCGCCATGCCCTCGAGCTCAGGCGCCAGGCACATCGCCCCCACCTCGAAGCGGACCTGGTCGTTGCCCTTGCCGGTGGAGCCGTGGGCGATGCCGACCGCGCCGGTGGCCCGAGCGGTCTCGACCAGGTGCTTGACGATCAACGGGCGCGAGAGGGCGGAGACCAGGGGGTACTTGCCCATGTACATCGCGTTGGCCTTGAGTGCCGGGGCGATGAAATCGCGGGCGAACTCGTTGCGGGCATCGACGACGACCGCCTCGACCGCGCCGCAGTCCAGCGCTCGTTGCTTGATCTCATCGAGGTCGTCGATGCCCTGGCCGACGTCGACGGCGCAGGCGATCACCTCGACGCCCTTGTGCTCCCGCATCCACTGGATGGCGACGGAGGTGTCCAGGCCGCCGGAGTAGGCGAGGACGACGCGGGGGCGGGTACCGGCGTTGGCCGGCGGCGCGGCAGTAGACGTGCTCATGGGAGCTCCTCAGGTGCTGGGGTCGGGTCGGGGTCGCGGAGGTCGTGATCGGGCGGGGTGCGGAGGTCGTGATCGGGCGGGGTGCGGAGGTCGTGATCGGGCGGGGTCGTGGAGGTCGTGGTCGATCGGGTCGGGGGTCGGGGGTCGGGGGTCGGTTCCGGTCGCGGGGCGTCACGGTCGGGGCGGTGACCGGTCGCCGGATGGGATCAGGTCAGTCCGGCTCGGCGCCGCAGGGTCGCCGCGAGGTCCCTACCGCTCCTGCCCTCCTCGGCGACCACCAGGACCGTGTCGTCTCCGGAGACGGTGGCGATGACGTGGTCGAGCTCGGCGAGGTCGATCGCCGACGCGACCGGGTGGGCGCACGCCGGCGGGGTCCGCAGGACCGCCAGGTTGCCGCTGGCCGTGACATGGGTGACGAAGCGCTGCAGGGTGTCGTCGAGCCGCTGCCGGGCGGACGACGGACCGGGATCGGCTGCCAGGCGGTACACCAGGGTGCCGTCGGCGCCGCGGACCTTGACCGCACCGAGCTCGCCGAGATCGCGGCTGACGGTGGCCTCGTGGACCTCGATGCCGGCGCCGGCCAACGCCGCCACGACCTCGACCTGCGAGTGCAGGTCCAGGTCGGTCAGCAGCTGGCGGAGCCGCTGGTGGCGGTGGGTCTTGTCGGCCATGGGTTGGGGTCCTCGAAGCGGAGGTGGAGCGACGCAGCACAGGCGCAGTGACGCAGCACAGGCCAGGGACGTCAGCGCTGCCCGAGCAGCCGCACGAGCAGCGCCTTCTGGGCGTGGAGACGGTTCTCGGCCTGGTCGAACACCCGCGAGGCCGGGCCGTCGATGACCTCGGCCGCGACCTCCTCACCGCGGTGGGCCGGCAGGCAGTGCAGGAACACCGCGTCGTCAGCGGCATGGGCGAACAGCGCAGCCGTCACCCGGTAGGGCTCGAAGGCCGCGAGCCGCGTCTCGGCCTCCGCCTCCTGTCCCATCGAGGCCCACACGTCGGTGTAGACGGCGTGCGCACCGGTGACCGCGGCCACGGCGTCGGTGGTGACCACCACCTCGCTGCCACCGGCGGCGGCCAGCTCCCTCGCCCGGGCGACGATGGCGTCGTCGGGCTCGTAGCCCTCCGGGTGGGCCACGCGGACCTCCACCCCGGCCAGCGCACCGGCCAGCAGCAGCGAGTGGGCCACGTTGTTGCCGTCACCGACGTAGGTGAGCACGCTGCCGGCGAGCTCGCCGCCCCGCGCGGCCCGCAGGGTCTGCAGGTCCGCGAGGGCCTGGCAGGGATGCTCGAGGTCGGTCAACGCGTTGACCACCGGCACCGTGGCGTTGGCGGCCAACTCGACGATGCGCTCCTGGCCGAAGGTGCGGATCACGATGGCGTGGACGAACCGCGACAGCACGGCCGCCGTGTCGGCGATCGTCTCACCCCGCCCGAGCTGGAGCTCGGCCGAGGACAGCGGCAGCGGGTGGCCACCGAGCTCGGCGACCGCGACCTGGAAGGACACCCGCGTGCGGGTGGAGGGTTTCTCGAACAACAGCGCCACGGTGCGTGCGGCCAACGCCTGGTCGTGGGCCCCGGCACCCGTGCCCGCGCGGTCGGCCGCGAGCCGATCGGCGAGGTCGAGCAGGTCGACGAGCTGGTCGGCGTCGAGATCGTCGATGCCGAGCAAGTGCGGCGGGAACGCAGCCACGGGGGCCTCCTTGGGCGGTGTCGTCACTCGGTCGTGTGGTGGGCGGCCACCGCGTGCAGCGCCTCGGCGATGACACCCACGGCGGCATCGATCTCCTCGCGGCCGACGGTCAGCGGTGGCGCCAGGCGCAGCACGTCGGCGGCCACGGCGTTGACGACGAGGTGGCGCTCGCGGCACGCGGCCTCCACCGCCGCGGCCAGCGGCGCGTCCAGTTCCAGGCCGAGCAGCAGTCCGCGGCCGCGCACGCCGGTGGCAAGCGGTGCCGAGTCGACCAACCCCTCGAGGCCGGCGCGCAGCCGCCGGCTGCGGGTCGCCGCCTGCTCCAGCAGTCCCTGGTCGCGGATCGTGTCGATCACGGCGGTGGCCGCCGCGCAGGTCACCGGGTTGCCGCCGAAGGTGGTGGCGTGGTCACCGGGGGCGAACACCTCGGCAGCGGCGCCGTGGGCGATGCAGGCCCCGATCGGCAGCCCGTTGGCCAGGGCCTTGGCGACCGTGATCACGTCGGGCACGACGTCGGTGTCCTGGAAGGCGAAGAAGGGCCCGGTGCGTCCCATACCGGTCTGCACCTCGTCGACCACGAGCAGCGCCCCGTGGGCATCGCAGGCCGCACGGGCGGCGGCGAGCACCTCCGCCGGGAGGGCCCGCACCCCGCCCTCGCCCTGGACGACCTCGAGCAGCACCGCGCAGGTGTCCTCGCCGACCGCCGCCGTGAGCGCGTCGGGGTCGTCGTGGGGGACGTGGTCGACGAACCCGGCCAGCGGTGCGAAGGGGACGTGCTTGGCCGGCTGCCCGGTCGCCTCCAGGGTGGCCAGGGTGCGCCCGTGGAAGGAGCCCTCCAGGGTCACGACACGGACCTTGTCCGGGTGCTGCTGCTTGCCGTGACGGCGCGCGAGCTTGATGGCGGCCTCGTTGGCGGTCGCGCCACACTGGGCGAAGAACACCCGCGCGTCCGCCCAACCGGTCACCTCGGCGAGCCGCTCCGCCAGCGTGACAGCCGGCTCGGTGAGGAACAGGTTCGAGGTGTGCACCAGCGTGGCGCTCTGCCGGGCCACCGCCTCGGTCACCGCGGGATGGGCGTGGCCCAGGCTCGTGACCGCCAGACCCGACAGGAAGTCGAGCCAGGGCTGCTCGTCGGCATCGAAGAGCACGGTGCCCTGCCCACGGACGAAGACCGCTCTGGGCGCGCCGTAGGTCGCCATCAGGTGCGCGTCGGCGCGCGTGCGCAGGTCGGTGGCGGCGTCGGTCGTGCTCATGCCGGGCCTCCCGTCGGACGCGCCATGGCGGCGCCGGACCGAGCCGGGATCGAGGGCGTCACCATCGTGCCGACCCCCTCGTCGGTGAAGATCTCGATCAGCACGGCGTGCAGTACGCGGCCGTCGAGGATGTGGGCCTGGGGCAGCCCGTCGCGGATCGCACCGACGATCGAACGCACCTTGGGCCGCATGCCCTCGTGGAGTTCGTCGTCGTCGAGCATCGCCGCCAGCCGGTCGACCCCGACCTCGCTGACCAGGGCCTGCTTGTCCGGGTCGCCGAAGTCGAGGTAGAGGCCGGGGACGTCGGTGAGGTAGACGAGCTTGGAGGCACCGAGCGCCGCGGCGATCGCCCCGGCCGCCAGGTCGGCGTTGACGTTGCGCTCCACGCCGTCGGCGTCCCGTCCGACGGTGGCGACCACCGGGAGGAACCCGTCGGCCAGCAGTTCGTCGAGGTAGCGGGTGTCGACCCGCTCCACCTCGCCGACGAACCCCAGGTCCTCACCCTCCGGGCCCACCGCGGGCCGCACCTGCAACAGGCCTGCGTCGGTCCCGGCGACCCCGACCCCGGGTCCACCGGCCTCGGTGACCAGGGTGACGACCTCCGGGTTGACCTTGCCGAGCAGGGCCATGCGGACCACGTCCATCATCGCGGCGTCGGTGACCCTGAGCCCGCCGACGAAGCGGGAGGCGACCCCGAGCGCGGTGGCCAGCTCGCTGATCTGCGGCCCGCCGCCGTGGACGATCACGGGTTTGAGCCCGACGAAGTGCAGCAGGGCGACGTCGGCGGCGAAGGAGCGCTTGAGGTGCTCGTCGACCATGGCGTTGCCGCCGTACTTGATCACGATCGTCTGGCCGTGGAAGCGGGTGATCCACGGCAGCGCCTCGCGCAGGACCGCGGCCTTCTCCTGTGCGGCCTCGACGCGCTCGGTGGAGACGTGGTCGGCGGTGGTGATGCGCCGGCCCCCGATCCGCGGGGTGACGGTCCTGGACTCGGACACGATCGGCTCCTGCTCGCGGCTCATGTCGTGTACTCGGCGTTGAAGCGGACGTACTCCGGGGTCAGGTCGCAGGTCAGCATCGTGGCCTGTGACTCGCCGGAGCCGACGTCGACGCCGAGCTCGACCAGCGGCCGGGCCATGGCCGCCGCTGCCTGGCCCCGATCGAAGCTCGTGGCGACCCCGAAGCGGCACACGGTGATCCCCCCACAGGTCACCGTCACCCGGCGCGGGTCGAACGACACGCCGGCGCTGCCCATCGCCATCAGGATCCGGCCCCAGTTGGGGTCGGCGCCGTGGATCGCGGCGCGCACCAGCAACGAGGTGGCGATCGCCCGTGCCAGCCGCTCGGCCTCGGACTCGGTGGCGGCGCCGGCCACGGTCACGGCCGCCACGCGACTGGCGCCCTCGCCGTCGGCCACGACCTGCTCGGCGAGGTCGGCGCAGACCGCGTGCAGGGCGCGCCCGACCACCTCGAGGTGCGGGGGGCGTGCCGCCCGCCCGCTGGCCAGCAGCGCCACGGTGTCGGAGGTGGAGCCGTCGCCGTCCACGCTGATGCGGTTGAACGTGGGGCGGACGGCCCCGGTCAGCAGGCGACGCGCCAGTGGTCCGGCCAGGGGGGCGTCGGTGGTGAGCACGACCAGCAGGGTGGCCATCGCCGGCTCGATCATGCCGACGCCCTTGGCCATCCCGCCGACCACGCAGCGGCCCCCCGCACCATCGCTGACCTCGAAGGCGACCTGCTTGACGTGGGTGTCGGTGGTCAGGATCGCCTCGGCGGCCACGGCACCGGCCGTGGGGGTCGAGCCCGCGACCAGCGCCGGCAGCGCCCCGGTGATCAGCTCCAGCGGCAGCGGGACCCCGATCACGCCGGTCGACATGACCAGGACGTCCTCCACAGCGACGCCGAGGTGGTCCGCCGTGGTCGCCGCCATCGAGCGGGCGTGCTCAGCACCGTGCGGCGTGCACACGTTGGCGTTGCCGGAGTTGATCAGCACGGCCCGGGCCGTGCCGTCGGCGGCGTGCCGCTCGGTGAGCTCGCAGGCCGGGGCCTTGACGAGGTTGGTGGTGGTGACCACGGCACACCCGGCCGGTGCGTCGGCGACGACCAGCGCCAGGTCGGGCTTGCCGGAGGGCTTGACACCGCTGGCCACGCCACCCGCGCGGAACCCCTGTGCCGCGGTCACCCCACCGAGGATCGGCACCAGCCCGGTGCGGTCCGCCGGCCCCCAGCCCGCGATCACGGGTACACCCCCACCGGCGTGAGCCCGAGGGTCTCCTCCTCGCCGAGCATGAGGTTCGCGTTCTGCAGGGCCTGCCCGGCGGCGCCCTTGCCGAGGTTGTCGATCGCCGAGGTGACCGTGACCCGCCCGGTGCGGGGGTCCACGATCGCGCCGAGCTGGCAGCCGTTGGAGCCGGCGAGCGCCTTGGTGTGGGGGAAGATGCCGGGGTCGAGCACGTGCACGAAGGGCTCGTCGTCGTAGGCCGCCACGAGTGCGTCCTGGACGTCGTCGGCACCGACACCCTCGCGCAGGTCGGCGTAGCAGGTGGCCAGCAGGCCGCGGCTCATCGGTACCAGGTGTGGGGTGAAGGTGATGGCACCGAGCGCACCGGGCAGCCACCGCTCGATCTCCCCGGTGTGGCGGTGTCCGGGGGCGCCGTAGGCGGTCAGGCTGCCGTGGAGGTGGGCGAGGTGGAGGTGGTCCTTGGCAGCCCGGCCCGCCCCCGAGCTCCCGGACTTCGCGTCCACCACGACCGAGCCGGGGGTGAGCAGTTCGGCCAGGGGCGCCAGTCCCAGCAGGGTCGCGGTCGGGTAGCACCCGGGGTTGGCGACCAGGCTCGCACCGAGGATCCGGTCGCGTTCGAGCTCCGGGAGCCCGTAGGCGACGTCCGCCGCGGCAGCGTCGTCCCCAGCCGCCAGTTCGGGGCGGGGATGCGGCTCGCCGTACCAGGTGGCGAACCCGTCGACGCTGAGCCGGAAGGCCGCCGAGAGGTCCACGACCGGGGTCCCGGCGTCGTACAGGGCGGCACCGAGCTCCAAGGCCGCGCCGTGCGGGGTGGCCAGGACCACCAGGTCGAGCTCCGCGAGCACCTCGAGGTCGATCGGGTCGAAGGTGCGTCCCCCGGCCAGGTTGGGGAACAGCGAGGCGACGGGCTCCCCGGCCTGCGAGCGGGCCGCCACCACCTCGGCGTCCATGGTCGGGTGGGCTCCCAGCAGGCGCAACAGCTCGGCGCCTCCGTACCCGGAGGCGCCGACGACGCCGAGACGGTGCTGCACAACGGCCTCCGTGCGAGGTGGTCGGCGAGGTGGTCGGCGAGGTGGTCGGCGAGGTGGCCCCTCCGCCGGCGCACAGGATGCAGGAAGTTGCAGGATTATGCAAAGCGGGGTGGTCCGCGGTCCCGTCGCATCGCTACCGTCACGCTCGCAACGGACCGCACACGAGCGATCACTTCCCGGAGCCGATGCCCCGTGACCACCTCAGCTGCCTCCTCCTCCCCCGCGGACGACGCTGCCGCCACACCCGCATCGGGCGCCATCGCGGAGCTCGAGCGGCTGGTGGCCTCCCCGCGACTGTCAGGGTTGGCGGCCGCGCGGGACGGCTCGCTGTTGGCCGTGACCGTGGCGACGCCGAGCCCCGACGGCAAGCGCTATCGCTCGTCCATCTGGGGGCTCGACCCGACCGGGGCGCAGCAACCGCGCCGCCTCACACGGGCCGCCCCGGGCGAGAACGGCGCGACCTTCGACGCGAGCGGTGACCTGCTGTTCACCTCCGCCCGACCGGATCCGGACGCCGAGGAGGCCCCGGACGATCCCCCGGGCGCGCTGTGGCGCCTGCCTCGCGAGGGTGGCGAGGCCGAGCTGCTGGTGGCACCCAGGGCCGGCGTCGGCGAGGTCGTGGTGGCCGACGACGCCGAGGTGGCGGTGTTCACGGCGAGGCTGCACCGCGGCGCGGACACGCTGACCGCGGACGAGGAGCAGGACCGGGCGCGCCACCACGCGGGGGTCAGCGCGCACCTCTACGACCGCGGCGAGTACCCGATCCGCTTCTGGGATCACTGGCTGGGGCCCCGTGAGCCTGCGCTGTGGGTCCTCGACCTGACGCGGCCGGCCGAGGACGCGATCCGGCTGCTGGCCCGCGGTCCGGCCCTGGAGGGCGCGAGCTTCGCGCTCAGCCCGGACGGCACCACGGTGGTGACCAGCTGGCGACGCACCGGTGCCCGCCAGCACCCGAGCGACCTGGCCAGCGACCTGGTCGCGATCGACGTCGCATCCGGACAGCGGCGGACCCTGCTCGCCGACGGGCGGGACCACGACAGCCCGGACCTCTCCCCCGACGGCCGGTGGGTGGTCTGCGTCGCGAGCGACCTCGGCGCCCCGGACCGCGCCGAGGAGGACACGCTGGTCGTCGTCGACCTGGCCGAGGGCACCAGCGAGGACCTGGCCCCGGAGCTGGATCGCTGGCCGTCGGCCCCGAAGTGGGTGCCGAGCGGTGACGCCGTCGTCTGTGCCACCGACGATCAGGGACACCGGCCACTGTTGCGCATCGAGGTGGCCGACGGTCGGGTGACGCGCCTGACCGGCGACGGCGCCTACACCGACGCCGTCATCGCCGGTGACGGCACGATGCACGCCCTGCGTTCGACGGTCGAGGGCCCACCCCGTCCGGTCCGCGTCGCCACCGACCGCGACGGCCAGCAGCCACGACCGCTGCCCTGCCCCGCCGGTGAGGACCCGGACGTCGCTCGCGTCGAGCGGCTGGTCACCACCGCCAGCGACGGGGTGGAGATCGGCTCGTGGCTGCTCACCCCGTCCGAGGCGACGGCGTCGTCACCGGTCCCACTGGTGGTCCTGGTGCACGGTGGACCGCTGTCGTCGTGGAACGGCTGGCACTGGCGGTGGAACCCGCACGTGCTGGCCGCCGCCGGCTACGCGGTGCTGCTGCCGGACCCGGCGCTGTCGACCGGCTACGGGCGCGCGTTCATCGAGCGTGGCTGGGGCCGCTGGTTCGACGCCCCCTACACCGACGTGCTGGCCACCGTCGAGGATGCCGCATCGCGCACCGACATCGACGCGGACCGGGTGGCGGTCGCCGGGGGATCGTTCGGCGGCTACCTCGTCAACTGGATCGCCGGGCAGACCGACCGGTTCCGCGCCATCGTCACCCACGCGTCGCTGTGGTCGCTGCCCGGCTTCCACGGCACCACCGATGCCGGGCTGCTGTGGGAGCGCGAGTTCGGCGATCCCTACCAGGACCCGAGCCGGTACGTGGAGAACTCGCCCGACCGTCACGTCGGCCGGATCACGACCCCGATGCTGGTGATCCACGGGGAGAAGGATCTGCGGGTCCCGATCAGCGAGGGGCTGACGCTGTGGACCGACCTGGTCCGCCACGACGTCGACGCCCGGTTCCTGTACTTCCCGGACGAGCACCACTGGGTGCTCAAGCCGCAGCACGCCCGGCTGTGGTACCAGACGGTGCTGGCGTTCCTGGCCGAGCACCTCGACGGGGAGCCGTTCGAACGGCCGGCGCTGGTCTGACGCTGCAGCGTCGGTGACGAGCGCGGCTCAGGTGGTCGGGGGCGGGTTCCTGCGCAGACGCTTGATCTCGCCCCGGCGCTTCTTCTGCTCGAGCCGCCGCTGCTTCGATGCCCGACTCGGCCGGGTCCGCCGGCGCTGCCGGGGCGGGGCGAGGGCTTCCCCGACGATCGCACGGAAGCGAGCGATCACGGCCTCACGGTTGCGGTGCTGGCTCTTGTGCTCCGAACCGGTCAGGATCAGCACGCCGTCGGTGGTCAGACGGCTCGCCAGCCCCTCCAGCAGCCGCCTCCGCTGCGCCTCGGACAGCGACGTCGAGGTGGCGACGTTCCACCGCAACTCCACCTTCGATTCGGTGGTGTTCACGCTCTGGCCGCCGGGGCCGCTGGAGCGGGCGGTGCGCACCTCGAGCTCCGCCTCGGGCACCGAGACGCCGTAGGGGAGCGTGATCGCCGGCATGCCGACAGGGTAGGAGCCGCACCGGTGCGCGCGGGTGGCTAGCGCCGGAGTGTGGCCCCGACCGCCTCGGCAGCCGTGGCCACCGCGTCGATGACGCCCTCGGCGTCCGCGTCGGTGAGCTGGCGCTCGGGGTCCTGCAGGCGGAGCCGCATGGCCACGCTGCGGCGACCCTCACCGAGCTGTGCGCCGCGGTACTCGTCGAACCACCACAGCTCGTCGAGCAGCACGCCCACCGCCTCCCGCACGGCGCGCTCCAGGGTCGCGTAGGTGACGGTGTCGTCGGCCACCAGCGCGACGTCCACGTTCATCGCCGGATGCCGGACCAGCGTGCGGGCCGGGGTCGGGCGGTGCCCGGCGTCGGGCGTGACCGCCAGGAACGGCTCCAGCAGCAGCTCCCCCACGACGACCGGCTCCGGGAGGTCGCGGCCTTCGGCCTCGGCGGGGTGGAGCTGCCCGACGACGCCGAGCTCCTGGCCCTGCAGCACCAGCGCGGCGGTGCGACCGGGGTGGAAGCCCTCCCGGGTGATGGCGACGCGCTCGAGCCGCCAGCTGGGATCGTCCGGTGGCGCCAGTCGCCGGGCGACACGGTCGAGGACATCGAGGACGTCCCACACCGACCAGGTGTCCTCGGTGTCCAACCAGCCCTCGCCGAGCTTGCGTCCCTGCGCGGCCAGCGCGATGACCCGGGGCTGCAGCGGGACCGGGTGCCCGTCGGGGGCGGTCCAGCGCCAGTCGCTGCCGATGACGGCGTCCACAGCGGCGCCGAGCGGATCGTCGACCGGGCGGAAGCAGCGGCCCAGCTCGACCAGCGCCACCCCCGGCCGTCCCTGACCGTGGTTGTGCCGCACGGCCTGCAGCAGTCCCTCCAGCAGGGACGGGCGCATCGCTGCGGCGTCCCGGGCCAGGGGGTTGGCGAGCTGGACACGCCCGGTGGAGGGCTGGACCCCCTCCAGCGCGCTGGCCCCGACGAAGGGACGGGTCTTGGCCTCGTGGAACCCTCCCGCCAGGGCGAGTTGGCGGGCGGTGCGCTCGGCCCGTTGCGCGGCGGTCAGACCGCCGGTGGTGGGCAGGGCGGGGAGATGGTCGGGGATGTTGTCGTAGCCGTGGAGCCGCGCGACCTCCTCGGTCAGGTCGGCGGGCCGTGACAGGTCACGACGCCAGCTCGGGGGCCGGACCTCCAACGGCGCTTCGGCCGCCTCGGCTCCGGTCGCGGTGACCACGGCCCCGGCCCGCTCGAGCAACGCCGCCTGCTGCTCGCCAGCCAGGTCGACCGCCAGGGTGCGGCGTACCCGTGCGGGGTCGAGCCGGACGCTGGGGCGCTCGGCCCAACCCGGGGTCGGCTCGGCCGTGACCACACCGCTGCCGGTCGCCCGCGCCGCGGCCAGGGAGACCAGCAGCCCGGCCGCGCGCGCGACCGCACGGCCGGCGCCGGCGGGGTCCACTCCCCGCTCGAAGCGCATGCTGGCCTCGCTGGTCAGGCCGAGCCGTCGGGAGGTCCGCCGGATCGTGGTGGGATCCCACACCGCGCCCTCCAGCAGGATGCGGCGGGTGGTGGCCGCGACCTCGGTGTCGGCCCCACCCATCACACCGGCGAGGCTGACCGCGTGGTCAGCGTCGTCGATCACGAGGTCGCCGGCCACCAGGGTGCGCTCCACGTCGTCGAGGGTGACGAGGCGCTCACCCTCGACGGCGTCGCGGACCGTGAGCGAGGGACCGCCGATGCGATCGAGGTCGAAGGCGTGCAGCGGCTGGCCGAGCTCGAGCATGACCAGGTTCGTGACGTCGACGGCGACGTCGATCGGGCGCATGCCCACCTGGGTCAGCCGCTGACGCAGCCACAGCGGTGAGCCGCCCACGGCCACGTCCTCGAGCACCCACGTGTCGAACGAGGCGCACCCGTCGGTCCGCAGCGTGACGGGGATGCTCGGTCCAGCGGGCCGCTCGGGGACCGTGGGCGCCTGCCAGGTCGTGTCGAGGATCGCCGCGAGGTCGCGAGCCACCCCGAGGACGGAGAGGTGATCGCCGCGGTCGGCCTGGACGGCGATCTCGATCACGGGCTCGCCGACCGGGATCAGGTCGTCGAGCGAGGCCCCCACCGGGGTGTCGGCCGGCAGCACCAGGATGCCGCTGGCGTCCTCGCCGAGCTCCAGTTCCTTCGGGGAGGCGAGCATGCCATGGGACGTGATCCCGCGGATCGGGCGGGAGGTGAGGTCGAGGCCCTTGGTCCCGTCGGGGCCGATCACGCCGGGCACGTGGCCGCCGGGCAGCGCGTGCACGACCACGTCACCGACGTCGAAGTTCGCCGCGCCGCACACGACCTCCACCTCGCCGTGTCCCCCGTCACCGGTCACGCGCACGAACCGGAGCTTGTCCGCGTCGGGGTGGGGCTCCCAGTGCAGGACACGGGCCGTGCGCAGGCCCGCGGCACCGGCACCGGGGGCGGTGACGGCCTCCACCTCGAGGCCGGACAGGCTCATGATCTCGACCAGCTCGTCGACACCCAGGTCGAGGTCGACCAGGTCCTTGAGCCAGGACAGCGGGAGCTTCACGGGTGGTCCTCCACGTCGGTGGGGTGGCCAGCTCACCCCGGCCGCGGCGTCGGCCACGACGCCGCCCGGGGCCGGTGAGGGTCAGAAGCGTGTGAGGAAGCGGACGTCGGCCTCGAACAGCTCGCGGATGTCGCGGACACCGTGCCGCAGCATCGCGACGCGCTCGATGCCGATCCCGAACGCGAAACCGGCGTAGCGCTGCGGATCGATCCCGCACGCGGAGAGCACGTTCGGATCGACCATCCCGGCCCCGAGGATCTCGAGCCAACCGTGGTTGCCGCCGGGGCCGTCGAAGGACACGTCCACCTCGGCGCTCGGCTCGGTGAACGGGAAGAAGGAGGGGCGCAGCCGGATCTGACGGTCGGCGCCGAACATCGCGCGCGCGAACGCGAGCAGCGTCCCACGCAGATCGGCCATCGTCACGTGCTCGTCGACGTACAACCCCTCGATCTGGCTGAAGACCGGGGAGTGGGTCGCGTCCACCGCGTCGGCGCGGTAGGTGCGACCCGGGACGACCACCGCGATCGGGGGTGCCTCGGTGGTCATGACCCGGGCCTGCACCGGGGAGGTGTGGGTCCGCAGCACGACGTCGTCGAACCCGTCGACGTAGATCGTGTCCATCTCCTGGCGGGCCGGGTGGTCGGGCTCGATGTTGAGCAGGTCGAAGTTGTAGGCCCCGGCCTCCGCCTCGGGTCCCTCGGCGACCCTGAACCCCATGCCGGTGAACACCGACAGCATCTCCTCCTCGACCTGGGTGAGCAGGTGGGGACGTCCGGGTGGCACGCGCCGCGGCGGCAGGGTCAGGTCGAGACGCTCGCCCTCGAGCCGGGCGGTCAGGGCCGCGTCGGCCAGGGCCTCACGGCGGGCGTCGAACGCCTCCTGGAAGGCCATGCGGAAGGCGTTGAGCTGCTGTCCGAGGTCCTTGCGGTCAGCCGGCTCGAGGTCGCGCATCGTCGCCTGGATGCGCGCCAGCTCCGAGCGCTTGCCGGTGAAGGTGACCCGGACCTGATCGAGCTCCGCGAGGTCGTCGGCGGCGGCGATGGCCGCCAACGCCTGCTGGCTCAGCTCCTCGAGCGTGCTCACGATGTGCCTTCCTCACGGCGCCGCTGCCGCTGGCGCCCGGGCATACGGGTGACGGCAGCCGCTGGCGGGGCCACGGCAGGGTAGACGGCCGGGCTCAGCCTCCGTGCCCGGCGCGTTGCGGCGACCGAGCGCCGCGCGGCGAGCCCCTCCCGTCAGGACCGGGTGGCGGCGTGGATGGCGATGGCGGCCGCCGCCGCCACGTTCAACGATTCCGCCCGCGGGTGCAGAGCGATGGCGAGCGTGGTGTCGAGCAGGGCGACGGCGTCCGGCGCCAGCCCGTGGGCCTCGTTGCCGAGCACCAGGCACACCGCCCCCGCCCGTCCGGCGAGCACCTCGAGCGGCTCGGCCCCGGCCGCATCGAGGCCCACGAGCAGGCGTCCGCTGGCGCGGGCCGCCGCGGCCACCTCGGCCAGGGCGACGTCGGTCACGATCGGCAGGTGGTAGGTCGAGCCGACCGCGGCACGCACGGTCTTCGGCGCGAAGGCGTCCACGCTGCCCGCCGTCAGCACCACACCGGCGGCTCCGAGCGCGTCGGCGGTGCGCAGGATCGTGCCGGCGTTGCCGGGGTCCGCGATCCGGTCCAGGACCACCAGTGCGCCCGCACCGACCGCATCGAGCCGGGCGGTCACGGTCCTGGCGACGGCCACGATGCCCTGGGGGGTGGTGGCGTCGGCGAGGTGGTCGAGGACGTGGTCGGCGACCACCTCGACGGGGTGCTCCACGGTGATGGCCGTGCTCTCGGCGACGAACACCTCCGTCACCACCCCGGCCGCGAGTGCCTCCCGGACGGCGCGAGGGCCCTCGACCAGGTGCAGGCCCCGGCTCCGCCGCTCCCGGGCACGACGCAACCCCCGCGCCGCCTGGACGCGAGGGTTGCGGGTGGAGGTGATCACCGTCGGCGCCGCCATGGCCCGGGCGGTGGCCTCAGGCCGCCTCCGCCGCGATCGCATCCTTGGCGACCTGCACCAGCGCCCCGAACGCGGCCGCGTCCTGGACGGCGAGATCGGCGAGGTTCTTGCGGTCGACCTCGACCTCGGCCAACTTCAGGCCGTGCATGAGGCGGCTGTAGGACAGGCCCTCCTGACGGGCCGCCGCGTTGATGCGAGCGATCCACAGCCGCCGGAAGTCACCCTTGCGCGCGCGGCGGTCGGCGTACTGGTAGCGACCGGCGTGGTCGACGGCCTCGTTGGCGACCTTGAACCGCCGGCTGCGGGCGCCGCGGTACCCCTTCGCGCGGTCGAGGACCGCCTTGTGGCCCTTCTTGGCGTGGACGCCACCCTTGACGCGTGCCATGGTCGTGCTCCTTGTGGGGTCGTGCCGGCGCGCGTGCGGGGGCGTCCGGCGGTGCGTGGCTCAGCGGCGACTCACTGGTTGAGCAGCTTCTTGATCTTCTTCGCGTCGGGCGCCGCGACCTCGCGCTCGCCGGCGAGCCGCCGCTTGCGGCGGGAGCTCTTGTGCACGAGCAGGTGCGCACGGTTCTTCTGTCGTGACATCACCTTGCCGTTGCGGGTGACGCGGAAGCGCTTCTTGGCGCCGCTGTGGGTCTTCTGCTTGGGCATGGGTCCTACCTCGTCTTCTCGCAGGTCTGGGCGCAGGCGGGCGCGCGGTCACGCACCGGCGTGCGGGCGTCCGCTGACGCGGACACGGGGTCGGGTCAGGAGGTCTGGGCGCCGTCGGCCGCGGCACCCTCGTCCTTGGACTGCTTGGCCTTCACCGGCGCGAGCACCATGACCATGTTGCGGCCGTCGACCTTCGGGCTGGCCTCCACGGTGGCCAACTCGCTCATGTCCTCCGCGAGGCGGTCCAGCAGCTTGAGCCCGAGCTCGGTGTGGGTCATCTCACGCCCGCGGAACATGATCGAGGCGCGGACCTTCGCCCCGTCCTCGAGGAACCGGCGGACGTGCCCCGACTTGGTGGCGTAGTCGTTGTCCGAGATCTTGGGGCGCATCTTGATCTCCTTGACGGAGATCTGGCTCTGCCGCTTGCGCGCCTCCTTCTGCTTCTGCTCGGCCTCGTACTTGGCCTTGCCCCAGTCCATGATGCGGCACACCGGCGGGTCCGCCTGGGGTGCCACCTCGACGAGATCGAGGTCCTGCTCGCGGGCGCGGCGCAGTGCCTGAGCCAGGGGCACGATGCCCACCTGCTCGCCGTCGGCGTCCACGAGCCGGACCCGCGGGACCTTGATGTCCGCGTTCAGCCGGCGCTGCTGCTCGTCGATGTCGGTGCCTCCTGGTTCGGGATCCGGTCACTGGTCGGGGTCGTACGGGCCGTGGGGATGGTGCTGGGCCGGGCTGGCTCGGCGTGGTCGCCGTATGGGGGTGCGACGGGACGCCGCCGATGTCGCCATGGAACGCGAGATGGCGACCCTCTCCAGCCTCTCGAGGGTCGCCAACGGGTGATGTCACCGGGCGGCGGGACAGTCAGGTCCCGCCGTCCGCATCGACCCGGAGAGGCGTGACCTCACGGGTGGGTGCCTGAGCACCGCTTCGTCTTCGGTTGTCGTGTTCGGTGGTCGCGTCTTCGGTGGTCGCGTCTTCGGTGGTCGCGCCTTCGGTGGTCGCGTCTTCGGTGGTGGTCCGCGCTGGTGCCGTGCTGCCCACCCGCGGGCGGCGACCGAT
>JAWLDJ010000028.1:3613-24281 GCA_041686695.1 Nitriliruptoraceae bacterium | reverse complement strand
CTGGACGCCTCGCAGCCGTTCCTGGACGACCACCGGATCGACGGCACCCCCGTCGTGCCCGGGGTGATGAGCCTGGAGGGCTTCGCCGAGGTCGCCCGGTTGCTGGTCCCCGGGCACACCGTGGTGGCGGTCGAGGACCTGACCTTCGACGCACCCTTCAAGCTCTACCGCGACGAGCCGCGCCGCGCCCGGATCAGTGCCAGGCTGAGCCCGGCTGCCGACGGGACGCTGGTCGCCACCTGCCGCCTGGACGGCCGTCGCACGCTGGCCAACGGCACCGAGCAGGTCACCGAGCACGCCACCGGCCGTGTCGTCCTGGCGGCCGACGCACCACAGGCGCCGACGGCCGAGGTGCCGTCCACCGACGTGGACGCCACGGTCGACGCGGAGGCGATCTACCGCATCTACTTCCACGGTCCCACCTACCAGGTACTGGCATCGGCCTGGTCGGCGGACGGCACCGCGGTCGGGGCGCTGGCCGGCGACCTGCCGCCCAACCACCGGCCAGAGGACGCGCCGACGGCCACGGCACCGCGGCTGCTGGAGCTGTGCTTCCAGGTCGCCGGCGTGCACGAGCTCGGGACCTCGCATCGCATGGCCCTGCCCGCCCGCATCGCCCGGCTGGAGCTGTTCGGCCCGTTGACCGACGACGCCCCCTGCTGGGCGGTGGCCGTCCCGGACGAGGAGGGCGCCGATGTCGAGGTGGTGGACGCGGATGGGGGGGTCCGCCTGCGGGTGACGGGTTACGGCACGACCGTGCTGCCCGACGGCCCCGACGAGGAGCTGTTGGCACCGCTCAGTGCGGCCATGCGATGACGCACGCCGGTGCCCCGGACCCGCAGCGCGCGGTGGGCGGTCCGCTCACCCGGCTGGCCATCATCACCTGGGGTGGTCCCGCCGCCCGGCAGATCCGGGCCGCGCGGGAGCACGCTCGCGAGCACGGGCGTGAGCTCAGGCTCGTCGCGATCCACGCCGACGCGGAGCGCGACGCGCTGTTCGTGCGTGCCGCCGACGAGGCGGTCGCCCTCGGTGACGGTGGTCGGGCGATCACCGCCGAGGGATCGCTGAGCGCGGCCAGCTTCGATCTCGGACTGCTCGAGCGCGCGCTGGTCCGCAGCCGGGTCGATGCGGCCTGGGTCGGCTGGGGGCCGTTGGCGCAGGTACCGGAGTTCGCCGACCTGTGCGATGCGCTCGGGGTGCACCGGGTCGGCCCGAGCGGTGCCGTGCTGCGGCGACTCACCGACGAGGAGGCACTCGCCGACCTGGCGGCCGAGGCCGGCGTCCCGCTCGCCGAGCCCGCTTCGGATCGTGGGTTCGTGCGGCGTCACCTCGAGGTGCTGACCGTCGCCGACGACCGTGGGACCGCCTGGGCCGTGGACGTCCACGACGGCACCCTGCAGCGCCGTACGGAGAAGGTGCTGGTGGAGTCGGCCGTCGAGGCCCGCGCCGGGGTGGATCTCGGCGCGCTGCGTTCCACGGCCGAACGACTCCTCATGCTCGCCGGTTTCACCGGCGCCGGCACGGTGACCTTCGTGCGACCCGACCAGCGCCGGCAGGCCGCGCTGCTGAGGATCAGCGTCGGCGTCCCGCTCGGTCACGGCATCACGGAGATGACCACGGGTCTCGATCTCGCGAAGCTGCAGCTGCACCTGGCCGAAGGTGGACGCCTCGAGGGGGCACCGCCGGCGCCGCGCGGCCACGCCCTGTCCGTCCGGCTCAACGCCGAGGATGCGGAGGCCGCGCTCAGTCCCGCGCCGGGGCGGGTCCAGCTGCTCCAACTGCCCTCGGGCCCGGGCATCCGGGTGGACACCGGGGTCACCGAGGGCGACGACCTGGCCGTGCACGCCGACCCGACCATCGCCGAGGTGGTCGGCTGGGGGCGTGACCGTGAGGAGGCCCGGGTCCGGCTACGCCTGGCGCTGTCGAACCTGTTGATCGCCCTGGACGGTGGCATCACCAACAAGGGGTTCCTCCTCGACCTGCTGGCACGTCCCGAGCTGCTCACGGGAAGCTACGACACCGGCTGGATCGACCGGGTCGCGCTGGCCGGGGACCTCGGTGGTGCCCAGGAGGCGGACCTGGCACTGCTGGTGGCCGCCGTGGACGCCGCCGACACCGAGGAGGGCTTCGCCCGTGCCCAGCTGTTCTCTTCGGCGGCCCGGGGCCGCCCCCGCACCTCGTCGGAGCGGGGGCGCACGATCGAACTGGTCCACCAGGGCCACGACTACGCGGTCGAGGTGCTGCGGACCGGACGGCGCCAGTACCAGCTCACGGTCGACGGCGTCGAGGTGTGGCTGACCGTCAACCGCCTCGGCCACCTCCAGAGCCGTGTCGAGGTGGGCAGCCGCTCGGTCTCGGTCGTCTCCGCGGTCCAGGGCGGGGACCACCTCGTCGAGGTGGACGGTGTCCCGCACCGGCTGCGGCGCCGGGACGGCGGGATCGTGCGGGCCACGAGCCCGGGTGTGGTGGTGACGGTGCCGGTGACGGTCGGTGAGCACGTCCGGGCCGGTGACCCCATCGCCATCCTGGAGAGCATGAAGATGGAGCGGGCCGTGCCGGCTCCCTTCGACGGGCGGGTCCGGCACGTGCTGAGCGGCACCAACGTGCAGGTCGATGCCGGTGGGCCGCTGGTCGAACTGGACCCGGTCAGCACCTCGAGCCGCCGGCGGCGGCTCGCGCCGAGCACGCAACCGAGGCTGAGGTTGACCGGCACCGTGGCGCCACCGGACGCGGATCCGGTCGACCGCCGGCTCGGCGAGCTCGCCCAGCTGCGCCGGTTCGTCCAGGGCTTCGAGCTCGCGCCGAGCACCGCACGAGCGCTGGCGGCGGTGGAGGAGGTCCCCGCCGACGCGGGGACCGCCGTCCTCGCGGCGGAGATCGAGGTGCTGGAGGTCTTCGCGGACCTGCGGGCGCTGTTCCGCAGCCACCGCGAGGCCGACGAGTTCGCCGTCGACCCGCTCCTGGAGCGCAGCCCCGAGGAGCACCTGCATGCCTACATGCGCTCGATCGACGCCGGTGGCGAAGGACTGCCGGAGCGGTTCCTGGCCGACCTGGATCGTGCCCTGCGGTGGTACGGCGTCGAGGACCGCGAGCGCACGCCGGAGCTGGAGGAGGCGCTGTACTGGATCTTCACGGCCCAGCGGCAGGTGGCCGACCAGGTCCCGGTCGTGGTCGCGCTGCTGCGGCGCTGGCACGACCAGGGCATCGTCGACGCGGGACCGCTCGCCGATGCCGCGCTCACGGTGCTCGATCGTCTGGTGGTGGCCACGGTCCGCAGTCAGCCGCAGGTCGCCGACCTGGCTCGCGAGGTCCGCTACCGCTCCTTCGAGGCCGTCGCGGTCCTGGAGGCGGAGCTCGAGGACCAGCGCCGCATGGCCCGCCACCTCACGGCGCTCCAGCGCACGGATCTGCATCCCGCGAGCCGGGCGCGCCACCTCGAGGCCCTGCTGGCCTTCCCCACGCCGCTCGCCCCGATGCTGCTGGCACACCTGGTCGAGGACCCCGACGGGCTCGGCGAGCTGATCCTCGACCTCCTGACCCGACGGTACTACCGGCTCGAGGTGGACACCCCGCTGACGGTGCACGCCGCCGGCCGGATCGTGCACGCCGTGCTCGACGAGGACGGGGCCGACATCCACACGATCGTCGGACGTGCCGCCCTCGACGAGCTCGAGCCGCTCATCGCGGAGATCGTCGCGCTCGCCGCGTCGCATCCGCAGCGTGACGCCGTGCGGATCGACGTCAACACCTGGGCCGAGGAGCTGCCCGCCGACGACGACGCGTTGGCAGCGGTGATCGGGGCCGCGTTCGCGCCCTTGGCATCGATCGAGGGGCTGCGCTACGCCAGCGCCGCGGCCGTGCGGCAGGGCGCCGGCGGGAGCACCACCGACCTGCGCCACGTCACGTTCCGGCCGGACGAGGACGGCGCCCTGACCGAGGACCGGCAGCTGCGTGGGCTCCAGCCGATCGTCGCCCAGCGGTTGGAGCTGTGGCGCTACGAGCACTTCGACCTCACCCGCCTGCCCGCTGGGTCCGGCATCCAGCTCTACCACGCCGTGGCCCACTCCAACCCCTCGGACGAGCGTCTGTTCGCGATCGCCGAGGTGCGCACCCTGACGCCGGTCCGGGACGGCCGCGGCAAGGTCGAACGGATCGTGGAGATCGACTGGGCGGCCAGCCGCACGCTCGAGGCGATGCGCAGCGCGCTGACGGCCATGCCGGTCCGCTCGCAGCCGGTGTGGAACCGGGTGGTCCTGCACGTGTGGCCGGTGCTGGAGCTCGATGCCGAGGAGGTCGTGGACATGGCGGACGCGCTGGCGCCCGCCGCCGCCGGCCTCGGTCTCGAGCGGGTCGACGTGAGCTGCCGTCGCCGCGACCCGGCGACCGGCGAGGTGGCGCCGCGGGTGCTGCGGCTCGCGCGCTCGGCGGACGCGGGCTTCACCGTCACCGAGAGCACCCCGCCACCCCACCCCCTACAGCCGCTGGACGAGTACGGCCAGAAGGTCGTGCGCTGCCGACGGCGTGGTACGCCCTACCCCTACGAGCTGCTGCAGCTGCTGTCGGCCCGCGGGGCCGGAGGGCTCGCGGAGATCACCGGCGGTGGCTTCGTCGAGCACGAGCTCGAGGATGGCCGGCTGGTGCCGGTGGAGCGTCCCCCGGGTCAGAACCCCTCGGGCATCGTCGTCGGGCTGGTGACCAACACCTCGGTGCGCCACCCCGAGGGCATGACCCGGGTGGTGCTGCTCGGCGATCCCACCCGTGCGCTGGGGGCCATCACCGAGGCCGAGTGCGACCGCATCAGCGCCGCGCTCGACCTGGCCGAGGAGCGCGCGATCCCGGTGGAGTGGTTCGCGCTGTCCGCGGGTGCCAGGATCGCGATGGACTCCGGGACGGAGAACATGGACGGCGTGGCCGCCGTGCTGCGCCGGTTGATCGAGTTCACCCAGGCGGGTGGCGAGGTCAACGTCGTGGTCACCGGGATCAACGTGGGCGCCCAGCCCTACTGGAACGCCGAAGCCACGATGCTGATGCACACCAAGGGCATCCTGGTGATGACCCCGGACAGCGCGATGGTGCTGACCGGCAAGCAGGCGCTGGACTTCTCCGGTGGGGTGTCCGCGGACGACAACCACGGCATCGGCGGTTACGAGCGGGTGATGGGCCCCAACGGGCAGGCGCAGTACTGGGCGCCCGACCTGGTCGGTGCCTGCAAGGTGCTGCTCAGCCACTACGAGCACACCTACATCGCCGCAGGCGAACGGTTCCCCCGTCGCGCCGTCACCACCGACCCTGAGGACCGGGACGTGCGGCGCACGCCCCACCGTCTGGCGGGCAGCCCGCTGACCACCGTCGGCGACATCTTCGACGATGCCGCCAACCCGGGGCGCAAGCAGCCCTTCGACATCCGCACCGTGATGCGCGCGGTGCTCGACAGCGACCATCCGCCGATGGAGCGGTGGCGGGACCTGACCGACGGTGACACGGCGGTGGTGTGGGACGCCCACCTCGGCGGCATCCCCGTGTGCACGATCGGCCTGGAGGCCCACGCGCTGCCGCGACGCGGCGTCGTCCCGGCCGACGGGCCCGACGGTTGGACCTCGGGCACGCTGTTCCCGATGTCGTCGTGGAAGGTGGCGCGGGCGGTGAACGCCGCCAGCGGGTGCCGTCCGCTGCTGGTCCTGGCGAACCTGTCGGGGTTCGACGGGTCACCGGAGTCGATGCGCCGACGGCAGCTCGAGTTCGGTGCGGAGATCGGTCGGGCGGCGGTCAACTTCGCCGGGCCGATCGTGTTCTGCGTGGTCAGCCGCTACCACGGTGGTGCTTTCGTGGTGTTCAGCCAGCGACTGAACGAGAACCTGATCACGGTGGCGGTGGAGGGGTCCCATGCGTCGGTGATCGGTGGCGCTCCGGCGGCGGCGGTGGTCTTCGCCGGTGAGCTCGCCAAGCGCACCGCGCGGGACGATCGGGTGGTGGACCTCGCCGCCGCGGCGGAGGCTGCCACCGGCGCCGACAGGGCGCACCTGCGCACGCGCCTGGACGAGCTCACCGCCGAGGTCCGCTCGGAGAAGCTCGGCGAGCTCGCCGCGGAGTTCGACGCGATCCACTCGGTCGAGCGCGCCCGCGAGGTGGGGTCGGTGTCGGCGATCATCCCGGCGGCCCGCCTGCGTCCCGAGCTGATCGGGGCGGTCGAGCGGGGGATGCAACGCGAACTCGAACGCGTCGGACTGCCGCGGTGACGGTCGGGTGGCCGCCGCGACCTCAGTCGCCGCGGCGCTCGGCGGTCATCGTGTGGTCGATGTCGAGCACCATCGGCGGGTGGAGCTGGACGTCGAGCACGACCCACATGCCGACCTCGGTCCCCTCGGGGACGTCGGACAGCGGGAGTCGGATCGGCGTGCGGCTCGGGCCGGTGGCCAGCACCGCATGACCGTCCTCGATGGCGGTGACCATCGCACGGTCGTTCGAGATCCCGGAGGGGTCGGCGTGCACGTGAGCTCCTTGGCCTGCTGGCCCGGCAGGTTAGGCGTCCGCTCTGGGTTCGGGTTCGCGGTCCTGCGCCTCGAGCGCGGCGATGCGCTGCAGGGTGACGCGGTCGCGGTCCTGGCGGGCGAGGGTGTCCTCGGCCTCCCGGTCCGCTGCCCACCTGAGGAACAGCGCGGCGATGATGCCCCACAGCACGAACCCGCCGACGACGTTCATCATGATCCCGGCGGCCTGCTGGTCCCGTACGGGGTCGAAGCCGAGCCACAGCGGTGGTGCGAGCTCGTACAGCCCGTACAGCGGGAGCGGTGAGAAGGTCAGGAACGCCGCCGGGACGAACATCAGCACCGAGGAGGCGAACAGGTAGAAGGCCCGCAGGGGTTCCTCGATGGCGTTCTCGGCCGGCACCTTCTGCATCGCGGGCCACCACCAGATGAGCGCGGCGCCGAGGTGGAGGACGTCGACCCCGAAGGAGCCGAGCTGGGTGACCTTCAAGGTGTCGACCACGACGGGCAGGTGGGTCCCGAACAGCACCGCGTTGAACACCAGCAGCGCGATCGGCCAGGCCGTCACCGCCGCGAGCGCGCGTCGCCGGCGGCTGCCGGCGGGGAACCAGCGGTGCACCAACCACTCCGGCAACCCCGCGAGCAGCAGCGGCGCGGCCACGAAGGTGTAGACGACGTAGCGGGCGATCCCGATCGTGGCGAGGTAGCCGACGCCGAGCTGGCCGACCGGCCACTCCGAGACCGCGACCAGCGCCAGGACCCCGAACACCCAGCGTCGCAGCAGGCGGTGGTCGACCGTGCGGCCGGCCCGACGGTGGGCGAACAGGTACCCGCCGACGAAGGTCGCGGCGACCACCCACACCCCGAGGAACGGGGTGTAGCGCCAGGTCCAGATCTGGCCCGGCGTGGAGGAGCACCACCAGGCGACGTTCACGACCACTGCTCGACGATGCGCGGCAGGTCCGCGATCCAGTCCGACCGACGCGCACCGAAGGGCCACACCCTGAGCGCCTGGCCGTCGGCATCGAAGCCGATCACCTGGGCCGGGTGCCCGATCAGGTCCCCTTCACCGCGCGGGTCCGGTCCCTCGACCACCGGCCCGCCGAGGTCCAGTTGGCCGAGGGCGTCCTCGACCACCTCGAGCTCCGCGTGCAGGCCGGTGATCCGGCGATCGAAGTTGGCGAGGTACTCCTCGATGCGCTCGGGGGTGTCACGCTCGGGGTCGACGGAGACGAACACCACGTCGAGCTCCTCGAAGGTGACCCCCGCCGTCTCCATCGCCGAGGCGATCGCGGCGAGGTGGATCGGGCAGATGTCCGGGCAGCTCGTGTAGCCGAAGAACAGCAGCGTGGGGGTCCCGGCGAACGCGGTGTGCAGTTCCACCGCAGCACCGTCGGTGTCCGCCAGGGTCGCGACGGGCATCGTGCGCTCCCGCTCCAGCGGGACACCGCGCCACCCGTCGGGGCCGGGCTCCAGGCCCTGGGCCGAGATGGCCGTCGCGCTCGCCGGCCCGCAGGACAGGGCCACCAGCCCCAGGAGCACGAGCGCCGCGAGGCTGCTGCCCCCGGGACGGCGGGTCGATCGGGTCGGTCGCTGGGCGCGCACGGCGGTGTGCTCCTCAGGTGTCGGGGTCGTCGAAGCTGTCCTCGGCGAGGTCGAGCAGGTCGCGGACCTCGGCGGTGGTGGTGACGGGATCGGACCGGTCGAACAGCAGTGTCACATCGAAGCTGGCGCCGAGCACCACCTCGTCGCTCGGGGCGATCATCATCAGGTGGAGCCCCCCGGGACGGAACCGCACGGTCTGCCCGGCCGGGACCGGCACCTCGTCCAGGGACACCATGGTGGCACGGTCCTCGGCGATCCGGGTCTCGTGCAGCTCGATCGCCAGCGCGGCATCGGTCTCGACGCCGACCAGGGCGTCGTCGCCGTCGCCACTGTTGGTGACCGTGAGCACCAGCTGGGAGCTGCCGGCCACGGGGACCGCGGCCTGGGCGGCGCTCACCTCCAGGGCCGGGGTTCCCGTGGCCGTGCAGCCCCCGCTCAGCAGGGCCAGCACCGCCAGACCGACGCCCACGGCCAGCCGCGGGCGGCGGCACACGGCAGCACAGGTACCGACCACGATGCCCGAGGCCTTCCGCAGGAGTGCCACCATGGTGCCGTGTCACGGGGCGGGCGTGGTCCACACGCCGGTCACCAGGTCGCGAGCACCTGGGCGGCCAGGATCTTGATCACGAAGGTCGGGGGGAACAGCAGCGCGTACGCCAGGTTCACGCGGTCGTCGGCGCCGGTCCGTTCGATCGCGAAGGACAGGATCGCCGGCTGGCCCTGCACGCCGGCCAGCGTCCCGGCCGTGCGCGCACTGCCCAGCTCGAGCTGCCGTGCGACCAGGACCACCGCCGCCGCCAGGACACCGGTCAGCGCCACTCCGAGCCCGAACAGCAGCAGCCCCTGGGGGGAGCCGAGCGCCGCGGCCAGGTCCGGACCGGCGCTGAGCCCGACCGTCGCCAGGAACAGCAGCGCGCCGAGCTGGCGCAGCGCCTGGTTCGTGGCGTAGGGCAGCTGCCAGGTGACGCGCCCGGCGTGGCCGATCCGCCCGAGCACCAACCCGACCAGCAGCGGCGCCGCCGCCGTCCCGAGCGTCAGGGTCGTGCCCGGCAGCGGGATCGGCACGATGCCGAGCGCCAACCCGATCAGCAGCCCGAGCGAGAAGCCGATCGGGTCCGCGACGACCACGGCCCGCTCGGAGTCACCGAGCTCTTCCACGACCTCGGGGAGGCGATCGCGGGGGGCGACGACGCGGATGCGGTCCCCGAGCTCCACCATCAGGTCGGGGCGGGCGACCACGTCGACGTCGCCACGACGCACGAACCCGGCGATCGCGTCGAACCGCTCGAGGTCGAGGTCCACGACCCGCGCGCCGGCGTACCGGGGGTTGGAGAGCACGACCCGTTGGAAGTCCACCTGGTGGCGGTTCAGCGGCAGGTCGTCCTCGGCCTCGCGGCCGACGTGCTCGGTCAGGTCCGCCAGCACCGTGGCCGGGCCGATGACGGTCAGCAGGTCACCGGGCCGGGGCCGGTCCGTGCCGTCGGGGGTCCACTCCCGTCCGTGGCGGCACAACCGGGAGAAGACCAGCTGGGCGCCACCGAAGCCGCTCAGCTCCGACAGCGGCGGCAGCTCCTCGCTCGTGACCTCGAGCGTGCGGTAGTCGGCCGTCTGGGGCGGCTCCAGGTCCTCGGTCGTGGGGTGCCGTCGGCTCAACGCCTGGGCTCCGACGACGGCGAGCAGCACCCCGATCACCCCGAACGGGTAGGCGATCGAGTAGCCGACCACCGGCACGTTGGAGCCGGTCACCTCCACGGCTGCGGCCAGCGCGGGGGTGTTGGTCATGGCACCGGCGTACACCCCGGCCACCTCCGCCGGTGCCAGTCCGATCGCGCGGCCCAGCAGGCCGGCCATCGCCGCGACCGCTGCCACCACGACGGCGGCGGCGAGGATCGTGCGGGCGTTGCGGCGGAGCCCGCTGAAGAAGGACGGGCCACCGGCCAGCCCGATGGTGTAGGCGAACAGGGTCAGCCCGAGGGTGCCCACCAGGCTCGGTACCGTGCCCGCGACACCCGGCAGCAGGGCCGAGAGCGCGAGCCCGGCGAACAAGGCGCCGGCCGGCCCGAGACTGACTCCGGCGATGCGCACCGCGCCGATGAGGGTGCCGAGGGTCAGGACGAGGAACAGCGCCACCAACGGTGCTTCGGTCAGCAGTTCGGTCACGGCGGTCACGACGACCTCTCCGGCGGGGACGCCCTGCCGAGACTACGCCGCGACGCTGCTCGTAGGCTGTCCGTCCGGGCGGCGACGTCCCGAGGCCCGGACCCCAGGCGCGGACCCCAGGTGCGGACCCCAGGAGCGTCCATGAACGCGGTGAGCACGGCCGTGCCCATGGTGCTCGGCGTGCTGTTCGTGGCCATCGGGGCCGTCGGGGCCACGGTGACCCAGCGCCGTCTCGATGAGACCCGTCGTTCCCGCTTCGCGCTGCTGGCGCTGGTGCCCTTCGGGGTCCTGCTCGGGGCCGGCGCCGCCCTGGTCCGAGGCTGGGATCCGACCGCTGCCGTGGTGGTGGGTGCGGTGCTGCTTCCCATCGTCGGCGCGGCCGGTCGGTGGTTCGAGGTCCGCCGGGCCCGCCGAGCGCGTCGGGGCACCGACCTGGGCTGACGGCGTCGGTGCCCGGCGCCCGACCCCCGCGAGATCCCCCGGCCTCCGGGGTCCTCCGGAAGGAGGACGCCGACCTCCTCCTCGGGGCGGATGGCAGCGGATCGCGGCGGACCTAGCGTGCTGCCCACGGGCCGGCCACCGGGGCCGGCGCCGTCTCGGAGGCACCGATGAGCACCCCCGCCGCACCCGCATCCGGATCACCGCCGGCGCCGGTCGCTGGCGCCGCGACGAGCGCACCCGCGGTGGTCGTGCGCGGGCTGACCAAGCGGTTCGGGGAGCAACTCGCCGTGGACGATGTCAGCTTCGAGCTCCCGCCCGGCCGGGTGGTCGGCTTCCTCGGCCCCAACGGCGCCGGCAAGTCCACCACGATGCGCATGATGATCGGCCTCACCACGCCGAGCGCGGGCACCGCGACGTTCGGTGGTGCCACCTTCCACGACCTCGCCGATCCGGCCCGCACGGTCGGCAGCATCGTCGATGGTGTCGGGTACCACCCCGGACGCCGGGCGATCGACGAACTGCGCATCACCGCCACCACCGCCGGGATCGATCGCGCACGCTGTGACGAGGTGCTCCACCTCGTCGGCCTGCAGGAGGCCGCCACCAAGCGCGTCGGGCAGTTCAGCCTCGGGATGCGCCAGCGGCTCGGCCTGGCCCAGGCCCTGCTCGGCGACCCGCAGGTGCTGCTGCTCGACGAGCCCGCCAACGGCCTCGACCCGGAGGGCATCCACTGGGTCCGCCAGCTCCTGCGCCACCTCGCCGGTCAGGGTCGCACGATCCTGGTCTCCTCCCACCTGCTCGGTGAGATCTCGCGCCTGGCGGACGAGGTGATGGTGATCCGTCGTGGCCGGTTGGTCGCCAACGCCTCGGTCGCCGAGCTCACCGGTGCGGCGGCCGGCGGGACGGCCCTGCGCTCGGCCGACGATGCGGCGCTGACGGCACGGCTGCGCGAGGCGGGTGCGGAGGTCACCCCCGGCGAAGGCCACCTCGTCGTGGCGGGGCTCTCCAGCGAGGACGTCGGCCAGCTCGCCCTGGCTGCCGGCATCGCCCTCTACGAGCTGCGACCGGCGGTCGCCGAGCTCGAGGACGTGTTCATGGAACTGACCGCCGGGGGAGGGATCAGCTGATGTCGCTCGTCGTCGCCGAGACCCGCAAGCTGACCACCGTGTGGACCACCGCGATCATCACCGCGGTCGGGCTGCTGCTCGTCGCCGTCGGCGCCGCCTTCTTCGTGTTCGAGTCCGAGTTCTCCGGCGAGTTCCTCGGCAGCGACGCCCAGATCGCCGCCACGATCGACCAGATCGGCGGCATGAGCGTCATCGCGCTGATCGTCGGGCTGCTCTCGGTCACCACCGAGTTCCGTCACGAGACGATCGGGCGGACCTTCCAGCTGACCCCGAGCCGCACCCGCGTCGTCACCACCAAGATGCTCGTCGGTGCCGCCTACGGCGTCGCGTTCTTCGTCCTCGGCCTGGTGGCCGTCGGGGTGCTCCTGCTGGTCTCCGGCGCCGAGCTGGAGGCCGGCGAGGAGACCCTGCGGTCGCTGTGGCAGGGGCCCGTCGGGCTCGGGCTGATGGCGGTGTTCGGCGTGGCGGTCGGGGCGCTGCTGCGCAGCCAGGTGGTCGCCGTGGCGTTGATGCTGATCTACGTCTTCGTCATCGAGTCGCTGTTCGTCCAGTTCCTGCCCGGCATCGGTCGGTGGCTGCCCTTCCAGGCGCTCAACGCGATGTTCGCCTCCGAGGAACTGACGGGCGGGATGGGTGCCGAGGTCGGTGCCCCGCTGGCGCCGATGGTCGGGCTGGCCGTCTTCGTCGCCTACGGCGTGGTCGCGGCGACCGCGGCGATCGTGCTGATGCGGGTCAGGGACGTCTGACCGGCTGCGCCGCCGTCCCACCCGGTGGGTCCAGCGCCGCCACCAACGCCGCCACGTCCACCGGTGCCAGCACCCGGGCCTCGCGTTCGGCGAGGTGGTCGCCGTCGGGGGTGCCGGCCTCGATCGCCGCGCACAGCCGGTGCAGCGCAGCGGTGTGGTGATCGATGCGGTCGTGGGCGTACCCGGGGCTGGCACCGCGGGTGGCCATGAACGGCCAGTCCGAGGCCTGCAGCTGCGCGAGCTCCCGAGCGACCGCCGCCCGCTGCCGCTGCGTGCCCCGGCCGCCGGCCAGCGCCCGACGGGCGTGGGCCTCGGCGGCGTGCAGCCGCTGCCACCACGCCCGGGTGTCGGCGGTGACCCAGCTCGCGTGGCCCTTGGCGTACCCCCAGGAGGACTCGGGCAGGTGCAGGCGGCGGGTGGGCGGCTGCCGCTGGAGGCGGGAGCCGAGCGTGGTCGTGCGCAGTGCGGGATCGGCCACCACCGTGCGCAGCAACGCCTCGAGGAACGCCACGCCCTCGAACCACCAGTGCCCGAACAGCTCGGTGTCGTAGGCGGCGACGACGAGCTTGCCCGGCCGTGGGTCGAGGACGCTGCGCAGCACCCCGTGGAGGTGGTCGACGTCGCGCGCGACCTGCGCTCGGGCCGGCCCGGGCTCGTAGATCGCCTTGCGGTCCGGCGGCAGGGCGTGGTCGGTCACCCGCCACGACGGGTGGGTACCGAAGGTGCCGCGGGCGAAGTAGTCGCGGTACCAGACGTTGCCCGGGTAGCCGCCCGATGGCGACCACACGTGGTAGGCGACCGAGAGGTCGCGGGCGAAGGCGGCGACGTCGCTGTCGCCGATCCACACGGCGTCGTGGACCACCTCGTCGGGATGGTCGGTGCCGGGCTCGGGCACCTCGGGACGGGCGGTCCAGTCCCGGTCGGGCCCCCCGACCGCCCGTACCAGGGTGGCCGCGTCCACCAGCAGGTGGTCGATCCCGTGGGTGGCGTAGGTGTGCTCCAGGCCGGGGAGCTCGGGGCCGATCCGCGGCAGCGTCGGGGTGCCCGTGGCGTCGACCCGCCGGGGCCGGGCGCTCGCATCGGCCACACGCCCGGCCGGCCGGTAGCCGAGCTCCGGAGGCCACAGGCCCCGCGGTCGCCGTCCCGCCCACGTCCGGTGGTGCTCCAGGCCCATCGCGAGCTGGGCGTCCACCAGGGCCGGATCGACGGTGAGTGGGAGGTAGGGGTGGGTGGCCGGGCCGCCGAGCAGCTCGATCACCCCGGCGTCGGCGAGCTCGCGCCAGACGGCCAGCAGACCACCTCGTCGCTCGACGTCCTCGTGCAGGGCGAGCAGCTCCTGGAACCGCTGCCAGTGGAAACCCGCCAGGTCACGCACCTCGGCGGGGAGGTGGAGGTGCCAGCGCTGCTCCTCCGCGCGCCACATCTGTCCGCCGAGCCAGGTGCCGAGGTCCTTGGCCACCCGCGCATCCGCGACCTGGTGGGCGACCGCGGGCGTGACCCCGAGCGTGAGCAGCTCCCGGTGCCCCTCGGCGGCCAGGCGTTCGAGCACGGCGGTCACCGGCAGCCAGGAGGTCCCCCACGCCTCGAACAGCCACTCCTCGCCGACCGGCCACACGCCGTGGTGGCGCAGCTCCGGTAGGTGGGTGTGCAGCACCAGGGCGAACTCGCCCGGCGTGCGGTTGCCCTGCTGCCCTGTCGTGGCGCGTGCCGTCGTGGGGCGTGCTGCGTCGGTCACCGCGCCACGACCCGGCACGTGGCCAGCAGGTCGAGGCTCGCGTCGAGCTCGGTGGCGTCGAGACGGAAGTCGGCCTCCTCGACCCGGTGGACCAGCTGCCGGAGCCAACCCGGCCAGCTCGGCGGTTCCCCGGCGGCGAGCAGGTGCGGCACCGAGACCGCGCGGTCGTGCTCGGCCGCAGCGACCCCACCGGCGTGGTGGATGCCCTGCACCACCTCGACGTCCAGGCCCGCGCGTGCGAGCAGCCGGGTCAGTTCCGTTGCGGTGAACTCGACGGTGTGGAAGGGGTTGACCGGGGTGTCGCTGCCGGGGGTGAAGGTCAGCCGGTTCGGCGTGGCGATCATGATGGTGCCGCCGGGCACGGTGACCCGCTGCAGTTCGGCGAGGTAGCCGGGGATGTCGTGGAGGTGCTCGATCACCTGGAACGACACGCACAGCGCGACCGCGTCGTCGGGCAGTGGCAGCTGCCTGAGCTCGGCGACGACCACCTCGATGTCGGGGTCGGCGGTGCCGTAGACCGCTCGAGCATGTGCCACGGTGCGCTCGTCGAGATCCGCGCCGATCACGCGGTCGGCGCCGGCGGCACGCAGCAGCTCGAGGCCGTAGCCCTCGCCACAGCCGGCGTCGAGGACGGCGACATCACCGCTCGGTCGAGCGGCCGCGAGCTCGCCCACGGCCCGCTGCGCGGCGCGGTAGGCGACCACGTGGCGGATGAACCAGTACCGCTCGTCCGGGATACCGGGCAGCGTGCGTTCGCCGGTCAGGGTCAGGGGGACCGTGCCGTCCTGCACCGCCGCGGACGCCCCGTCGTCCGCCTCGTCGCTCAACCCGTCGCTCAACCCGTCGCTCAACCCGTGGCTCGATCCTGCGCTCACCCGTCGTCGGTGCCGTCGGCCACGTGCTCAGCCGTGCCGACGGACGGCCCGATTTGATTTTGAGTGGTCACTAAACTTCCATGCGACCGGATGGCCGGTGGCATGCTAGGCCACCAACCGACCGCAGAGGGAGTCCCAGATGAAGGTCGTCGTTCCCGTCAAGCGCACGCCGGACACCGCCGGCGAGAAGGTGATCGATGCGGACAGCCGCACGCTCGACCGCGATGCCGGTGAGGCCGTGCTGTGCCCCGTGAACGAGTTCTCGATCGAGGAGGCGGTGCGGCTCAAGGAGAAGCACGGCGCTGAACTCACCGTGCTCCTGGTCGGCCCGGAGGAGGCCCAGTCCACGGTGCGCAAGGCGTTGTCCTACGGCCTGGACGCCGGGCTGCAGATCACCGATGATGCGATCGCCGGCTCGGATGCGCTGGGCACGGCCCGGGTCATCGCGGCGGCGCTGGAGTCGACCGAGTTCGACCTGGTGCTCTTCGGCGGCCAGTCGACCGACGCGCGCACCTCGCTGGTGCCCGCCGCGGTCGCCGAGCTGCTGGGGCTGCCGTCGCTGACCTACACCCGCTACCTCGAGGTGGACGGCGACAGCATCACGGTGCACCGCGAACACGAGGAGGGCTGGGACGTGGTCACCTCGTCGCTGCCGGCCGTCGTGAGCGTGGTGGAGGCGATCAACGAACCCCGCTACCCGTCGTTCAAGGGGATCATGGCCGCGAAGTCCAAGCCGCTCGACGTCAAGTCGCTGGCCGACCTCGGTGTGACCCCCGAGGAGGTCGGGGCGGGTGCCGCCTCGGCCACGATGTACGAGTTCTCGCCGCGGCCGCCCAAGGAGGCCGGCACCGTGGTCGAGGACGACGGCGCCGGTGCCGCGGCCGCGCAGCTCGCGGACTGGCTGGTCGAGAAGAAGTTCGTGTGACCGATCACCTTCAGGCCACCGACAGGCCCGGGACGGGGCCGCACAGCGAGGAGCAACGATGAGCGAGATGCTGGTTCTGATCGACCACAGCGACGACGCGCCACGCAAGGTGTCGCTGCAGATGCTGACCAAGGCGCGGGAGCTGGCCGAGATCACCGGTGACACCGTCGCCGCGGTCTGGTTCGGCCCCGGCGGCGCCGACGCCGCCGCCACGCTCGGCGCCTACGGCGCGGGCAAGCTCTACCACTGGGATTCCCCGGACGCCTACGGCTACGTGACCCTGCCTCAGGTCGAGGCGCTCGAGTACCTGATCGACACCTCGGAGGCCGACACGCTCCTGTTCGCCTCCTCCAACCACGTCAAGGACGTCGCCGCCCGGCTCGCGATCCGCATGGATGCCGGCGTGATCACCGACGCCTCCGGCATCGAGCTCGCCGAGGACGGTCGGTGGGTCGCCACCAAGGAGGTCTTCGGTGGTGACATCATCACCCGGTCGACCTTCGCCGAGGGCAAGCTCTCGTTCATCGGCGTCTCGTCGAACGCCTTCCCAGCCGAGGAGTCCGGTGGCGCCGCCCCGGAGCTCGAGGCCGTCGACATCGAGCTGAGCGAGGAGGCCAAGGCCGCCACCGTCGTCGAGGTGGAGAAGGTGGCCGGCGCTGACCGTCCGGACATCGGTGAGGCCGCCGTGGTCGTCGCCGGTGGCCGCGGGCTCGGTGACGAGTCCGGCTTCGAGCTCATGGAGCAGCTGGCCGATCTCATCGGCGCCGGTGTCGGGGCGTCGCGTGCGGCCACCGACGCTGGCTGGTACCCGCACCGCTACCAGATCGGGCAGACCGGACGCACGATCTCGCCGACGCTGTACCTCGGTTCCGGGATCTCGGGCGCGATCCAGCACCGCGCCGGGATGCAGACCTCCCAGAACATCGTCGCCATCAACAAGGACGGCGAGGCCCCGATCTTCCAGATCGCGGACTTCGGCGTGGTCGGCGACCTCTACCAGGTCGTGCCGAAGCTCGTGGAGGAGCTCAAGTCCCGCACGTGACTCGGCAGGGCTGAGCGCCCGGTCCGGGTGCCCTGCCCGGCTCGCGGCGCACGGAGCGTCAACGACGGTGCCCCGGCCATCGCGGCCGGGGCACCGTCACGTCGAGGCGGGGTGGTCTGCCGCGGTGGTCTGGCGCGGTGGTCTGGCGCGGTGGTCTGGCGCGCTGGACTGGCCGTCCGGCGTCCCCTGGCCGTCCCGCCACGCCCGCGCTCGGGAGCTACTCAGCCCGCGAGGTCGAGGACACGAGCGCCGGCTGCCTCCACCAGCTGGTCGGTCCGGACCGCGAAGACGTCCATCGGGGTCCCGGCCGCCGCCCACACCACCTCGAAGGCCGCGAGGTCGCGGTCACACAGGACCGTCAGCGCGCGGTCGTGGCCGAAGGGCGGCGTCCCACCGATCGCGTAGCCGGTGGCGGTCCGGACCTCCTCGGCGGTCGCCTTGCGGACCTGCGCAGCGCCGAGGGCCGTGGCCAGCCTGTCCTCGTCGACCCGGTTCGCCCCGGAGGTCAGCACCAGCACGGGCTGGTCGTCGGCGATGAACACCAGCGACTTGACGATCTGCGCGACGTCGCAGCCGATCGCCGCCGCGGCCTCCGCCGCTGTCCGGGTGCCCTGCGGGAACCGCCGGGCGTCGACCTCGACGCCGAGCGCTGCCGCCCGGGCCGTGAACCGCTCGTCCGCCGCTGCCATCGCCACCTCGCCACCTCGCCACCTCGCCGGTCGTGCCGGTCGTCAGCCCGGGAGGACCACCTCGCCCGAGAGCACGGGTGCGCCCGGAGCCAGCACCACCTCGACGTGGAGGCGGCTGCCCGGTGCCGGCGCGGGGAGCAGACGCGCCTCACCGTTGCTGAACCAGCGATCGCCGCGCCCGACCGCGTCGACGACCTCGATCGCGACGCCGTCGGCCTGCACGCGCCACTGCTCGGCCGGTGGTACCCGTCGTGCCAGGCGCTGGCCGTCGCCGGTGTCGACCCGGGCGAAGCGCAGGTCGGCCCAGCCGTCCCAGCGCTCCAGGCTGAGCAGCAGCAGGCGGTGCCCGTTGGCGACGCCGAGGTCGACCTCGAGTGGCACGACCCCCTGCGGGGTCGGTGGGAAGGGGGCCTGGTCGGGCAGGTGGGATCCGCTCATGGTCGACGACGCTACCGTCGTCGGCGCCATGACGACCTATCTGGATCACGCCGCGACCACGCCACCGCGCCCTGCAGCGCGGGCGGCGCTCGGGTCGTGGCTCGAGGCGGCCAACGCCTCGTCCACCCACCTGGCCGGTCAGGCGGCCCGCGTCGCGGTCGAGGAGGCCCGCGAATCGGTCGCCACCGCGCTCGGCTGCTCGCCCCACGAGGTCGTGTTCACCTCCGGGGGCACGGAGGCCGACAACCTCGCCGTCAAGGGCGTCGCCTGGGCGGCGCGCGAACGGCGCCGGGGCGTGCCGCACCTGGTGACCACGGCGGTGGAGCATCCGGCGGTGCTGGATCCGGCCCGATGGCTCGCGGATCGCGGTGAGGTGACCTTGACGGTCGTGCCGCCCGGCAGGGACGGCCGCGTGGACGTCGAGGAGGTGCTCGCTGCGGTGCGCCCGGACACGGTGCTGGTCAGCGTGATGGCCGCCAACAACGAGCTCGGTGCGGTCAACGACATCGCCGGGCTGGCCGCAGGTGTGGCCGAGCAGGGGGTAGCGCTGCACACCGATGCGGTGCAGGCCGTCGCGACCCTCGAGGTGGACGTGGCCCGTTGGGGTGTGGACGCGCTGGCGCTGTCGGCCCACAAGTTCGGTGGCCCCCAGGGTGTCGGCGTCGCCGTGCTGCGCCGTGGACTGCCGGTGGTGCCACTCGCGCACGGCGGAGGTCAGGACCGCGGCGTGCGCTCGGGCACGTTCGCGGTCGGCCTGGATGCCGCGTGCGGCGCCGCGCTGACCGCGGCGGTCGCGGACCGTGCCGACCTGCGTGCACGTCTGCTCGCCCTGACCGATCGCCTGGCGACGGCGGTCACCGCGGTGGAGGGGGTGCGCCGCTGCGGACCGACCGATCCCTCGTGGCGGCTGGCCTCCCACGTCCACCTGCTCCTCGACGACATCGAGCCGACCGCGCTGGCCCTCGGGCTCGACGCGGCCGGGGTGGCGGCCTCCAGCGGAGCGGCGTGCGGTGCCGGGGCGACGAAGGCCTCACCGGTCCTCGAGGCTTGCGGGTTGCAGGGCACGCCGCTGCGGCTCAGCCTGGGGTGGACGAGTACGGCCGCGGAGGTCGATCGCGCGATCGACGTGCTCACGGACCTGCTCCCACGGCTACGGACCTCCGGTGGCTCCGACCACCGCAGCGTCGCAGCGCAGGTCGGCTGATGGCCCGGGTGCTGGTCGCGATGTCCGGCGGGGTGGACAGTGCCGTGGCCGCGGCGTTGCTGCTCGATCAGGGCCACGAGGTCACCGGCGTGCACCTCAAGCTCGCGGACCTGCCGCTGGATGACCAGGTGCCCGGGCACGGCTGCTGCACCCTGGATGACGCCCAGGATGCCCGCCGGGCGGCGCAGGTGCTCGGCATCCCCTACTACGTGTGGGACCTGAGCGCGGTGTTCGAGCGGGAGGTGCAACGTCCCTTCGCGACGACCTACGCCGCGGGCGCCACCCCCAACCCGTGCGTGACCTGCAACGAGCGCGTCAAGTACGCCGCGTTGCTGGAGCGGGCGCTGGCGCTCGGCTTCGACGCGCTGGCGACGGGCCACCACGCGCGGCTGCGGCGTGACGGGCGGCCCGTGACCGAGCCCGCCGGCCCGCGGGCCGAGGCCGGCTCGCGGACCGGGGCTGGCTCGCAGACCGGGGCTGGCTCGCAGACCGGGGCTGGCTCGCGGACCGGGGTTGGCTCGCAGACCGGGGCTGGCTCGCGGACCGAGCTGGTCCGGGCCGCCGATGCGCGCAAGGACCAGTCCTACGTGCTGTACGTGGCGACGCCGCAACAGCTCGACCACACCCTGCTCCCGGTGGGTGAGCTCCCCAAGGAGCGGATCCGAGCGATCGCCGCCGAACGTGGGCTCAGGGTGGCTGCCAAGCCGGACAGCTACGACGTGTGCTTCATCCCCGACGGCGACACCGTCGGCTACCTCGCCGAACGCCTGCCGGCCGAGCCCGGTCCGATCGTCGATGAGGACGGCGAGGTGCTGGGGACCCATGACGGGGTGTGGCGGTTCACCGTGGGACAGCGACGCGGCCTCGGGCTCGATCACCACGAGCGTCGCTTCGTCACCGCGGTGGACGCCACGAGCCGCACGGTGCGGGTGGGACCCCGCGAGGAGCTCGCGTGCCACTGGGCAGAGCTGGAGCGACCGAACTGGACCCGGGGCGTGGCCCCCACCGGACCGGTGCGTGTCCAGGTCCGGGCGCATGGTCGCAGCGTGCCGGGCCGCCTCGTCCCGAGCGCAGGTGCGCCGGGTGGCAGTGCGCCGGGTGGCAGTGCGCCGGGTGGCAGTGCGCCCGGTGGCAGTGCGCCGGACGCCGGGCGTGTCCGCGTGGAACTCGACGAACCCGTGCACGGGCTCGCTCTC
>JAWLDJ010000028.1:0-3513 GCA_041686695.1 Nitriliruptoraceae bacterium | reverse complement strand
GGTGGCAGTGCGCCGGGTGGCAGTGCGCCCGGTGGCAGTGCGCCGGACGCCGGGCGTGTCCGCGTGGAACTCGACGAACCCGTGCACGGGCTCGCTCTCGGGCAGGCCGCGGTGCTCTACACCGCCGACGATGCTGTCTGTCTGGGCGGCGGCCGCGTCATCGCCGCCGAGCGACCGGCAGGGCTGCCGGTGGCGAGCGTCAGCCCGGGCTGACGAGCGTGCGCCGCTGCGGCTGCGTCGACCCGGCCAGCGGCCGAGCGCGACCGCCGTCCGATCCCGATGGGGCAGTCCGGCGCCCACAGCCCGCCGTGCTGGACGAACGCCGGGACCGGCGATGGCGGCGGGCCCGGATGCCACCGCTCGCTGCTTCAGTAGCCTCGGAGGCGGACGCATCATCGGTGTGGCGCGATGCTGTCCCACCGCTGCATCGCGAGGAGGACCAGGTGAGCGACCAGTGAGCGAGCATCCCGAGGTGCCATCGGACCTCCAGGAGGCCCGTGCGCGCCACGATGAGCTGTCGCGCACGATCCGGACCGCCCGGTACCGCTACTACGTGCTCTCGGCACCGGATCTGCCGGATGCCGAGTTCGACGCCCTGGTACGCGAGCTCGAGGCCATCGAGCAGGCCCACCCCGAGCTACGGACGCCCACCTCCCCGACCCAGCAGGTCGGCGCGCCGCTCGACACGGCGTTCCCGCCGGTCACCCACCCACGGCCGATGCTCAGCCTGGACAACGCGTTCTCACGCGAGGAACTCGACGCCTGGTCCGAGCGCGTCCAGCGGTCGCTGGCGGTGGTGACCGGGTCGGCCGGGGCGGACCGGGCTACCTCGGCCCAGGCCGAGCCCGAGCCCGAAGCGCCCGCACCGGACGGCGCCGGGTCCGTCGACGAGCTCGACGAGACAGCGGTGGCAGAAGCCGACCCCGACGACGCTCCCCGGATCGTCTACGGCTGCGAGCTCAAGATCGACGGGGTGGCCATCGACCTGGTCTACCGGGACGGGGTGCTGTCCACGGCGGCCACCCGCGGTGACGGCACCACCGGTGAGGACGTCACCAACCAGGTCCTGACGATCGGCTCGATCCCCTACCGGCTCCACCTCGACGACCCACCGGCCCTGCTCGAGGTCCGTGGGGAGGTGTACTACCCGTTGGAGGCCTTCGAGGCGATGAACCAGGCCCGCATCGAGCGGGGCGAGGCCGCCTTCATGAACCCGCGCAACGCGGCATCGGGTGCGCTCAGGCAGAAGGATCCGGAGGTGACCGCGACCCGGCCGTTGGCCGTGTGGTGCCACGGACTCGGCGCGCTCGAGGGGATCGCCTTCGACACCCACGCCGGGGCGATGGCGACCTTGGCCAGCGCGGGACTGCCCGTCGCCGAGGAGAGCGAGCGCTACGACGACATCGACGAGGTCTGGTCCTACGTGGAGCGTTGGACCGCGGCCCGCCACGACGTCAGCTACGAGATCGACGGGGTCGTGGTCAAGGTCGACGACCTCGACCAGCGGGAGCAGCTCGGCTTCACGGCTCGGGCTCCGCGCTGGGCCATCGCCTACAAGATGCCACCCGTGGAGCAGGTCACCACGCTCGAGGCCATCGAGGTCAACGTCGGCCGCACGGGCAAGGCCACTCCCTACGCCGTGCTTGACCCCGTCCTCGTCGCGGGGACCACCATCACCTATGCCACGCTGCACAACGAGATCCAGGTCCACGCCAAGGACGTCCGGGTCGGGGACCGCGTCCTGGTCCGCCGCGCGGGGGACGTGATCCCCGAGGTGGTGGGACCGGTGCGCAGCGAGCGGCCCGAGGGCACCGAGGTGTGGCGGATGCCCGCCGACTGCCCCTTCTGTGGCGAGCCGCTGGTCCGGCCGGAGGGCGAGGCGCACCACTTCTGCGAGAACGTGGACTGTCCCAACCGGCTGCGTGAGTCGCTCACGCATCTGGCCTCGCGCGGTGCGCTGGACATCGAGGGGCTCGGTGAGCAGACCGTGGACCTGCTCCTGGCCGAGGGCCTGGTGCACGACCTCGCCGACGTGTTCCGACTGCACGAGCATCGTGACGAGCTCCTGGCGCTGGAGAAGTGGGGGGAGAAGCGGGTCGACAACCTGCTCGCGGGCATCGAGGAGGGTCGGCAGCGGCCGCTGGACCGGGTCCTGGTCGCGCTCAACATCCGCCACCTCGGTCCGACCTACGCCAAGGCGCTGGTGCGGGCGCTACCCAACCTGCACGCGATCCGCGACGCCGAGCCGGAGCAGCTCGAGGTGATCGAGGGCATCGGGCCGGTCATCGCCCACGCCGTGCACGCGTGGTTCGCCACGCCACGCAACGCGCAGCTCGTCGACGAACTCATCACCCTCGGCATCACGACCGACGCCGAGGTGGCCGACGGCGAGGCCGGGGTGGCAGCGGACCTGCTGGCCGGGTGGACCGTGGTGGTCACCGGCACGCTGGAGGGCTTCACCCGTGACGAGGCCAGGGAGGCGCTCGAGGCACGCGGCGCGAAGGTGACCGGCAGCGTGTCGGGGCGGACCTCGGTGGTGGTCGCCGGTACCGATCCCGGCTCCAAGCGCGACAAGGCCGAGGCGGCCGGGGTGCCGGTCGTCGATGAGGCGGCGTTCCGGCAGCTGCTGGAACACGGCGTGCTGCCCGACCGCGACCCCGATGCCGACTGAGCGTCCCGCCCCATGCCGAGCTTCGACCCCCGCAGCTACCCCGGGCCGCGAGCCGCTGGCCCGGTGGTGGTGCACGACGGCCGGGTGGTGGCGCTCGACCTCGACGCCTGGGCGGCGGGCCCGGCCGTGCCCGTGCTCCGCGAGCCGGAGCGGATCAGGTTCGTGGTGGCCTACGGCTCGAACGCGGCACCGCAGCGGCTGCACGACAAGCGCCTGGACGTGGACGGAGCGGTGCTCCTGCCGGCGAGGTTGGCCGGCCACGTGGCTGCCTTCGAGGCGCGTCGCACCGGCTACGGCGCGATCCCGCTGACGCTGGTGCCGGAGCCGCGTGCGGTCATCGACACCTGGGTGCTCGGGCTGCTGCCCGACGCGACAGGGCTCCTGGACCGCACCGAAGGTCGGGTGTCGGCGCACACGCCACCTCGGGTCCGTCCTGAGCTCGGCGACGGCCGCTTCGCGCCACCTGGCACCTACCAGCTCGGACGCGTGGGGCGGGTCGAGATCGCGGGTCGGTGGTACCTGGAGGACGCGCTCGCCTACCTCCCGGGGCGAGCCACGCGCGTGCAGTGCCACGACGACGGGACCTGGCGGACGTGGCCCGAGCTGGACCAGGCCGCGGCCGCCGATCACCTCGATCGAGGCGGGCCCTCCCGGCCCGCCCCGCGGGTCGCGGCGCCGGTCCTCGGTCCGTGGCCCCGAACGCCCCTGCGACCCCGGCCCTGAACGCCCCTACGCCCCCGGCCCTGAACGCCCCTACGCCCCCGGCCCTGAACGCCCCTACGACCCCGCCTATCCGCCGACCGGCGGTTTGGGTGCGTTCTGCGTCGGGTTCCGGGGTGTTC
>JAWLDJ010000027.1:0-24449 GCA_041686695.1 Nitriliruptoraceae bacterium | reverse complement strand
CTTGGTGGGGATCACGACGCGGATCCGGATCCCGTCGGGGCCGTAGTGCTGCACACCCCACACCTCCGGCGCTCCGATGACGTCCTGGCCCCACAGCTGGTCGGCCGCCAGATCGACGGCCACCTGGTGGATCAACGCCTTGGCTGCGGCCACGTCGGCCTCGAGGGCCAGCGGCACGTCCAGCGTTGCCCGCGCCCACTCCTGCGAGAGGTTGCCGACCCGCTGGATGTAGCCGTTGAGGACGTGATGGAGGACGCCGTCCACGTCGCGGAAGGCCGTGGACCGCAGGCCGACCCGCTCCACCACCCCGAAGCGGCCGTCCACCTCGATCCAGTCACCGACCCCGTACTGGTCCTCGACCAGCATCGCGATCCCGGCCAGGACGTCACGGACCAGCTGCTGGGCACCGAACCCGATCACCACGCTGGCCAGCCCCGCGCCGGCCAACAGCGGCTGCAGCGGGACGCCGAGCAGATCGAGGATGAACAGCAGGGCGATCGTCCAGATGATGACCCCGAGCACACCGCGCACGACCCCGGACGCCGCCTGCAGACGCTGGAGCCGACGTGTGCGGAAGCGCTGCGTGTCGCTGATGGCGCCGCGCTCGTAGGCACGCTCGAGCCGGCGGGTCGTGCGCTCCTCCAACTGGGCGCCGTAGCGTGCGACGGCCCGGCGGCTCACACGGGTCGCCAACAGGGCGACGAGCACGACCAGCACGATCCACACGGCCGTGGAGCCGACGCCGGCCGCCCGTGCGAGTGTGCCGTTGCCGGTGAGGTCGTAGACCACCTCGCACAGACGCTCGGCCTCCTCCGCGGGCCCGCAGACCTCGGCGACCCCGGACTGTGCCAGCAGCGTTCCCACGGGTCTTCCTCCTCGACCGACGCAGCCTAATGGGGACCGGCCAGGCGCTGACCGTCTCGGACCACCAGGACCGTACGGGGGGCGCCAGTACCCTGCGCGGTGTGAGCAACCCCGCCGCAGCCTTCCGACCCGAGCCCGGCACCCTCCCGGAGAGCCCGGGGTGCTATCTGTTCCGTGATGCCGGTGGCCGGGTGGTCTACGTCGGCAAGGCCAAGTCGCTGCGGTCACGGGTGAGCTCGTACTTCCAGGCAGCCAGCGGGCTCGCCGCGCGGACGCGGGCGATGCTGGAGGCGGCCCGGTCGGTCGAGTGGATCGTGGTCGACACCGAGGTGGAGGCACTGCACCTCGAGTACACGCTGATCCAGCGTCACCGCCCCCGCTACAACGTCCGCTACCGCGACGACAAGTCCTACCCCCACCTGGTCCTGACCACCTCCGAGGCCGTGCCGCGGGCCCGGGTCGCCCGGGGCGCCGTCGCAGCCGGCGATCGCCGCTTCGGTCCCTACGCGCACGCCTACGCGATCCGCGAGACCCTGGATCTGCTCCTGCGGGTCTTTCCCGTGCGGACCTGCTCCCAGGGGGTGTACGACCGTGCCGAGCGCACGGGTCGACCGTGTCTGCTCTACCACATCGACCGCTGCGCGGCGCCGTGTACCGGCGAGGTCAGCCACACCGAACACCGGGACCTGGTCGAAGGCTTCGCCAGCTTCCTCGACGGTGACACCGCACCGGTGCTGCGACAGCTGGAGGAGGAGATGCATGCCGCGGCGGCCGAGCTGCACTTCGAGGCCGCGGCTCGCCGTCGGGACCAGCTCCAGGCGGCCAGGCGTGCCCTGGAGAAGCAGCAGGTCGTCACCGACCGCGACGAGGACCTGGACGCGATCGCGGTGCACGAGGACGAGCTCGAGGCCAGCGTGCAGGCCTTCTTCGTCCGGCGTGGCCGACTGGTCGGCCGCAAGGGATGGACCGTCGACAAGGTCGAGCCGCTGACCACCTCGCAGTTGTTGACCTCCTTCCTGCTCCAGCTCTACGCCGAACGGCCCGACGACGTGCCGCCGCAGATCCTGATCCCGGAGCGCCCCGCCGACGAGGAGGCCCTGGCGGTCCTGCTGGGCGAGCAGCGTCGTGCCCAGCGTGCCGGGCAGCGCGGACGGCCCGGGGGCGCGGTCCGCTTCCACGTCCCGCAGCGGGGGGCCAAGCGCGAGCTGCTGGCCACCGTTGCCGACAACGCCCGGGAGGCCTTCCACCGCACCCGGCTGCAGCGGGCCAGCGACTTCGACGCGCGGACACGCGCGCTGCAGGAACTGCAGACGGCGCTGCGCCTGGAGGAGGCCCCGCTGCGGATCGAGTGCTACGACATCAGCCACCTCGGCGGCACCGAGGTGGTCGGCTCGATGGTGGTGTTCGAGGACGGACTGCCCCGCAAGAGCGAGTACCGCCGGTTCAAGCTGTCGGTCGACACCAACGACGACTACGCGGCGATGCGTGAGGTCCTGCAGCGGCGCTTCACCCGGCTGGTGGAGGAGCGCCGTCGTCCCGTGGCCGAACGTGACGACCAGCTGCGGTTCGCCTACCCCCCCAACCTCGTCATCATCGACGGGGGACCGGGCCAGCTCGCCGCGGCGTTGGACGGCATCACCCAGACCGGGGTGGACGACGTCCCCGTCGTCGCGCTCGCCAAACGCTTCGAGGAGCTCCACCAACCGGGCCGCAGACCGCCGGTGGTGCTGCCTCGGGGGTCCGAGGCGCTCTACCTCGTCCAACGCGTGCGCGATGAAGCCCACCGGTTCGCGGTCGGCTACCAACGCCGGCGCCGACGCTCGGCGGTGACCACCTCGGCCCTGGACGACATCCCCGGTATCGGACCGAGCCGCCGGGCGGCTCTGCTGTCGCGGTACGGCTCGGTGGCGGCGTTGGAGAAGGCCACCGAGGAGGAACTGGCCGAGATCGACGGCTTCTCCCGTACGCTCGCGCGCACCGTCCACCGCCATCTGCACCCGGTGACCGGGCAGGACGACGATCAGGAGACGCCGTGACGGGAGACGAACCCACCGCGGTCGCGGACGAGGCTGCGCCGACCGCACGGCCGTACGGCGATCGCGTCAGCGAGGTCGAGGAGAAACGGCCACGGATCCTGATCATCACCGGGCTGTCGGGCGCCGGCCGTTCCACGGCCTCGGATGCGGTCGAGGACCTGGGCTGGTTCGTCATCGACAACCTGCCGCCGACCCTGATCGAACGGGTCACCGAGCTCGCCTTCGCACCGGGTTCGTCGGTGACCAAGCTCGCGATCGTCGCCGATGTGCGGGGTCGCGAGTTCTTCTCCGCACTGGTCGACACGATCCGTGACCTCCGTCGCAGCGAGGCGGACGTCAAGGTGCTGTTCCTCGACGCTGACGACGAGTCGTTGATCCGTCGGTTCGAGGAGACGCGGCGACGCCACCCGGCCGCCGTCGGATCCGGCGTGGTGGAGGGGATCCGCACCGAGCGCGGGCAACTCTCGGAGCTGCGTGGCCTCGCCGACCTGATCGTCGACACCAGCGACCTCAACGTGCACGAACTGCGCGAACGTGTCCTCGGCCTGGTCGACGACCCGTCCTCGGCGCAGCTGAGGATCGACGTCGTCTCCTTCGGCTTCAAGCGGGGCAGCCCCCGGGAGGCCGATCTGCTGCTCGACGTGCGCTTCCTGCCCAACCCCCACTGGGTGGAGGAGCTGCGGGGCTACACCGGCCGCGACGACGAGGTCCGCGACTACGTCTTCCGGCAGCCCTCGACGGGGCCCTTCGTCGCGGCCACCGAGCGACTGCTCGACGTCGTCGTGCCGGGCTACATCACCGAGGGGAAGCGCTACCTGACGATCGCGATCGGGTGCACCGGAGGCAAGCACCGCTCGGTCGCGCTGGCCGAGGCGTTCGGCCGGTACCTGTCCGAGACCTTCGAGCTTCCCGTCGAGGTCAAGCACCGCGACCTCGGTGCCGAGTGAGCACCCCGGGGCCCCTGCTGGAACGGGCCGTGGCCATCGGCGGCGGTCACGGCCTGGCCCGGACGCTGGCGGCGCTGCGTGACATCGCCGACGAGGTGGTCGCCATCGTGACGGTCGCCGACGACGGCGGCTCCTCCGGCCGCCTGCGCCGCGATCTGGACGTGGTACCGCCGGGCGATCTGCGGATGGCCATCACGGCCCTGGCGCAACGGCCCCGGCTCGCCGAGGTGATCGCCTACCGCTTCCCGCGGGGCGAGCTCGGTGGCCACAGCCTCGGCAACCTCGTGCTGGTGGCCCTCCAGGACCTCCACGATGGGGACGTGGTGGCGGCACTCGACGAGCTGTCGGTGCACCTCGGGGTGGGGGGGCGGGTGCTGCCGTGCACGACCGAGCCCGTCACCCTGCACGCCAGCTCGGCGGCGGGCGGTGTCAGCGGCCAGGCCGCCATCACCGAGACCGCCCGTCTGCGCCGGGTGTGGCTGTCGCCTGCCGCACCCGCCGCCACCCCGGCCGCGCTGGCAGCGATCGGCCAGGCGGAACTGATCGTGCTCGGGCCCGGCTCGCTGTACACGAGCCTGCTCCCCAACCTGCTGGTGCCCGGGATCGCGACGGCCCTGCGGGACACGCCCGCGCCCGTCGTCCTCGTCGCCAACCTGCGCGAGCAGCCGGGTGAGACCGAGGGGATGGACCTCGCGGAGCACCTCGATGTCCTCGCCGACCACGCCCCCGAGGTGCGCATCGATGCGATCCTCGTCCACGAGGGAGCGCGCCCCAGCGGCTCGGGGCGGGCTCTCGACGCCCGGGAGCCCCGGCTCGCGGACCACGACATCGCTGTCCACACCGCCGCCCTGCTCGACCACGGGGACGGCCACGACCCCGCAGCGCTGTCCCGGGCCCTCGGCGAGATGTGGGCGAAGCTGCGGTGAGCACGGGGTCGGAGGCATCGTTCACCGAGGTGGTGCGCCAGGAGCTCTCCGGACTCCCGCTCGGCGCGACCGGTCCGGTGCAGCAGGAGCTGGCTGGCCTGCTGCGCACCAGCGGGAGCCTCACCGTGCGCGGTGGGAGCAGCACCGGCCCGGAGCTGAGCGTGGTCACGGGCTCGGGCGCGGTGGCGCGTCGCGCGCACGGCCTGGTCGTGAGGGGCTTCGGCCAGCGGCCGGAGCTCCAGGTCAGGGCGGCCGGGACCGTGCGCAACACCCCGCGGTACGCGGTGGTGCTCGGCAGCTCCAGCCTGGCGATCGGCAGGGAGCTCGACGTGCTGGACGCGCAGGGTCGCCCGATGGCTCCCGGCGCCCGACCCCTGCGAGGTGAGGAGCAGGTGGCCGTGGTCAGAGGGGCACTGCTCGGTGGTGGGTCGGTGTCACGGCCCGGGCGTGCCCCCCACCTGGAGATCGCCGTCACCGACCGCCGTGTGGCGCGGTGGCTCGCCGAGCTGATCAGCGCGGTCAGCGGTGCGCGTCCGGGGTGCAGCGAGGGACCACGCACGCGCCTGGTCCTCAAGTCGGGCGAGCGCATCGGGTCGCTGCTGGCCGCCGTCGGCGCCACCACGTCCTACCTCGAGCTGGAGGAGCGCCGCCTGCGCCGTCAGCTCCGCGGTGAGGCCAACCGCCTGGCCAACGCCGACCGGGCCAACCTGCGCCGCACGATCGATGCCAGTGCGGTGCAGGTGGCGGCCGTCGAGGCGGCGGTCGCCGCGGTCGGCTGGGAGGGGCTGGGGGAGGAGCTCCGCGAGATCGCCCTGGTCCGGCTCGCCAATCCGCAGGCGTCGCTGGCCGAGCTCGGTTCCCTCCTCGACCCACCCGTCGGCAAGTCGGCGGTCCACCGTCGCCTCCACCGCCTGGAGCAACTCGGCGCCGCGACGGACACGGCCGAAGGGGAGCAAGAGGACCCGTGACCCCGCCCGTGGGCTGGTGGTAGGGTCGAGCGCGAGCGCGGGACGCACGGTCCATCCGCCGTGCTGCCCAGCGCGCCCACGGGTGGCGGTCGCCGCCGACCCCACCTCCCATCTCGCCGTCCGGTGCCGAACCCGGCCTCACGCTGGTCCCCGCCGGACGACGCAGCCCAACGAACGGGAGCTTCCAACCATGTCCGTGAGCGTCGCCATCAACGGCTTCGGCCGTATCGGCCGCAACTTCCTGCGTGCCACCCTCAAAGAGGGCATCGACCTCGACATCGTGGCGGTCAACGACCTGACCGACACCACCGCCCTGGCCATGCTGCTGAAGTACGACAGCGTCCACGGCCGCTTCGACGGCACCGTCGAGGTGGACGGGGCCGACCTCGTGGTCAACGGCAAGCGCATCAAGGTGCTCAGCGAGCGCGACCCGGCCAGCCTGCCGTGGACCGATCTCGGTGTCGACCTCGTCGTGGAGTCCACGGGATTCTTCACCCAGCGGGACGCGGCGGCCAAGCACCTCGATGCCGGCGCCAAGAAGGTCATCATCTCCGCGCCCGCCAAGGGCGAGGACAAGACCATCGTCATGGGGGCCAACGACGACGAGTACGACAGCGCCGCCCACGACGTGATCTCGATGGCGTCCTGCACCACCAACTCGGTGGTCCCGATGGCCAAGGCGATCCACGACGCGTTCGGGATCGAGCAGGGGCTGATGACCACGATCCACGCCTACACCGGTGACCAGCGCCTGCACGACGCCCCCCACAAGGACCCCCGTCGTGCCCGGGCCGCCGCCATCTCGATGGTGCCGACCACCACGGGGGCGGCGAAGGCCACCGCGCTGGCCCTGCCGGAGATGCAGGGTCGCCTCGACGGGTACGCGATGCGGGTCCCGGTGCCCTCCGGCTCCGCGACCGACCTCACGCTGCTGCTGTCGAAGGAGGTCACCAAGGACGAGGTGAACGCCGCGATGAAGGCGGCGGCCGAGGGCCCGCTGCAGGGCATCCTGGAGTACACCGAGGACCCCATCGTCTCGGTCGACATCATCGGCAACCCGCACTCGTGCATCTTCGACAGCGGCGTCACGATCGCAGCCGGCCGGATGGTCAAGGTGCTCGGGTGGTACGACAACGAGATGGGCTACTCGACCCGTCTCGCCGACTTCACCAAGTTCGTGGGGGACAAGCTGTGACCTCCGAGCAGCTCGCCGGTGTCCGCACGCTGCCGGACCTCGACGCCGCGGGCAAGCAGGTCTTCGTCCGCGCTGACCTGAACGTGCCCCTGCGTGATGGGGCGATCACCGACGATCTGCGCGTGCAGTCGTCGGTGCCGACCCTACGGGCGCTGCTCGATCAGGGTGCGAGCATCGTCGTGGCTTCGCACCTCGGTCGCCCCAAGGGCAAGCCGGATCCGGCATCCTCCATGGCGGCCGTCGGCACGCGCCTGCAGGAGCTGTTGTCCACCGAGGTCCTCACGGCCAGTGACGTGGTCGGTGAGGACGCCCGGGCCAAGGCCGAGCGGCTCCAGCCCGGTCAGGTGCTCCTGCTGGAGAACCTGCGGTGGGACCCCGGCGAGACCGCGAACGACGACGACTTCGCGGACGCGCTCGCCTCGCTCGCGGACGTCTACGTCGACGATGCCTTCGGTGCCTCGCACCGGGCACACGCGTCCATCTCCGGGATCCCCGAGCGGCTGCCTGGCTACGCCGGGCTGCTGCTCGAGCGGGAGCTCGAGGTCCTCGGCGGACTGCTGGAGGATCCGGCGCGGCCCTACGTGGCCGTGCTGGGTGGGGCCAAGGTCAGCGACAAGCTCACCGTGCTGGAGAACCTGCTCCAGCGGGTGGACGTGCTGGCCGTCGGCGGTGCCATGGCCTACACCTTCCTCCTCGCCGAAGGGGTCGACGTCGGCGCCTCTCGGGTCGAAGCCGATCAGGTCGAGACCGTGGGACGGCTGGTCACCGCCGCACGCGAGCGCGGCGTCGAGGTCCTGCTGCCGACCGATGTGGTCGTGGCGGCGGAGTTCGCGGAGGACGCCCCGGCGGCGACCGTCGAGGTGGGCGCCATCCCGGCTGACCAGATGGGCCTCGACATCGGACCACGGACCGCTGAGGCCTACGCGGCGGCGATCGCCGGCGCGGGCAGCGTGTTCTGGAACGGGCCGATGGGGGTGTTCGAGTGGCAGCCGTTCGCCGCCGGGACCCGCACGGTCGCGGAGGCGATCGCGAACTCCGACGGCTTCACCGTGGTCGGTGGGGGTGACTCCGCGGCGGCGATCCGGGCCTTCGGCCTGGACGACCGGGTGGACCACGTGTCCACCGGCGGCGGTGCCTCCCTCGAGTTGCTCGAGGGCAAGGACCTACCGGGGGTCGTGGCGCTCAGGAGCTGAGCGCGGTGTGACACCTCGGGCCCGGCGCATCACGCGCCGGGCCCGCTCCGTGGGGGCTGACGGGGCGTTGGGCCTGCCCGGGACGCGGTAGCGTGGGCGGGTTGCCCGCTCCACGATCGGGGTGGCCCTGTCGACCGATCCCGTCCTGACCGCGACGACCAGCCCGTGGCAGGTCGTTCGACTCGGCACGCGCCTGGTGGTGCGGTTGGTACGCGGGGCCCCGTGGCGGTTCGTGCTGGCCGTGCTGGGCGCCCTGCTGTTCACCGGCGCGATCGTGGCGAGCGCCTGGGTCGTCGGTGCCGCCACGGACGACCTGATCATCCCCGTGCTCGGCGCTGGCCAGTCGGTCGCCGGGCGCCTCGTGCCGGTGGTGTCGCTCCTGCTCGGTGTCGCCCTGTGGAAGGCCGCGGGCATCGTCCTGCGACGTGGCTCGGCCACGGCCCTGCAGGTCACCGCCCAGACCGACCTCAGACGCGAACTGGTGCGCCGGCTGTTCGGGACCTCGTTGCGGGCCTACGAACGGCACGGGGTCGGTGACCTGCTCTCCACCGCCGACGTCGACACACGGCAGGCCACCTTCGTGCTCGCGCCCCTGCCCTTCGCCGTCGGCGTCATGGGACTGCTCGTCGCAGCGATCACGGTGATCACGGCGACGGACCCGCTGCTCGGCACCGCCGCGCTCGGGCTGCTGCTGGTCGTCGTCGCCATCGACCTGCGCGGCGCGTGGCTCACCTTCGAGGGGATGGAGGAGGCCCAACGCCGACGCGGCCGGGTCGCCGGCGTGGCGCACGAGAGCTTCGACGGGGCGCTGACCGTGACCTCGCTGGGTCGTGAGGCGCAGGAACGGGACCGGTTCCAGGCCGCCGCCGAGCACCTGCGTGACCAACTGATCGGGGTGGGGCGCATCTGGACCGGCTACCGGGCGGTGACCGAGGGCCTGCCGTCGGCGGGCACGATCGTCATCCTGGTGCTCGGGTCGCTGCGGGTCGTCGACGGTGCGATCAGCCCCGGCGAGCTGGTCCGTGTCGCCTACCTGCTGTCCCTGCTGGTCGTCCCGGTCCGCATGATCGGCTACCTGTTCTGGGACACGAGCCAGAGCGTGGCCGCGTGGCGGCGGGTCGCCCGGGTGCTCGAGGAGCAGGACCCCGTCACGCACGGCCGGGTCCTGCCCGCGGGCTCCGTGGCTCCGGCGGGGATCACCGCCTCCGAGGTCACCTTCTCCTACGACCGCGACGTCCCCGTCCTCAGCGACCTCGAGCTCTCGATCACGCCCGGCAGCACGGTGGCCGTGGTGGGACCCACGGGCTCCGGCAAGTCCTCGCTGGCCGTGCTGCTGGCCCGGTTGTGGGATCCCGACACCGGCGCCCTCCACCTCGACGGCAGGGACCTGCGGTCCCTGGCGCCGGGGGTGCTGTCGACCGAGGTCGCCTACGTCGCCCAGGACACCTTCCTCTTCGACGACTCGGTGCTCGGCAACGTCGCGCTGGGCGCGCCGGTCGACGAGGCCGCGGTCCGTGACGCGCTGCGGCTGGCCAACGCCGAGGTGTTCGTCGAGGCCCTGCCGGGCGGGCTCGACACGCCGCTGGGGGAACGGGGGGCGACGCTCTCCGGGGGACAGCGACAACGGCTGGCCCTGGCCCGTGCGCTGGTGCGGCGGCCGCGGCTGCTGGTGCTCGACGATGCCACCTCGGCGGTCGACCCCTCGGTCGAGGCACGCATCCTGCGGGGGCTCAAGCGCGCCACCCGCCCCTCGACCGTCGTCGTGGTGGCCGCTCGGCGGGCCACGATCCTGCTGGCCGATCGGATCGTGTTCCTCGAGGACGGCCGGGTGCGGGCCGCGGGGACCCACGAGGAGCTGCTGGCGTCCGTCGAGGGGTACGCGCGGCTGCTCGAGGCCTACGAGCAGGACGCCGCCGACCGGGCCGAGCAGCAGCGCCGCCACCGTGACCAGGCCCAGCAGCGCCCCCACCGCGACCGGCCCGAGGGCCGTCGCTACCCCGACGACGGGTCCGGTGCGCAAGGAGATCGGGCGGAGACGCCGTGAGCCGCCCCCAGGCCCACCTCGTGACCGCCGTGCGCCGTGCCGCGGTGGTGGCACCCTCGTTGACCCGGGGGCTGTGGGTCACGGTCCTGCTCGCCGTGCTGGGGACCACCGGCCAGGTCGTCGTGCCGGTCGCCATCCAGCAGCTGCTGGACGTCGAGGTCCTCGCCGGGACCGGCGACGTCCAGCGCATCGCCACGATCGGCGGGCTGGCCCTGCTGGCGGTGGTCGCCTCCGTGCTCGCGACCCGGGCAGCGATGTTCCGGCTGCTCCGGGCTGCCGCCGAGGGGCTCGCCGAGCTGCGGGTCGCGACCTTCGCCCACGTCCACCGGCTGTCCACCCTGCACCTGCAGAGCGAGCGTCGTGGGTCGTTGGTGGCGCGGGTCACCTCCGACATCGAGGTGATCACGCAGTTCGTGGAGTGGGGCGGTATCGGGATGCTGGTCGGCTCCGCCCAGCTGGCCCTGGTCCTGGTCGTGATGACGGTCTACGACCCGCTCCTGGCCGGGTTGATCGCCCTGGCCGGCCTGCTCTACGCCCTGCTCCTGCTCGCGTTCCAGCGGGTGCTGCGACGCCTCTACGACCAGGTGCGCGAGCGGTCCGCCGCGGCGCTGTCGGCGCTGTCGGAGGCCATCAGCGGGCTGAAGACGATCCGGGCCTACGGCGCGGAGGCACGCACCCTGCCCCGTGTCGACCAGGCCCTGGAGGGACACCGGCGCGCGGAGATCCGGGCCCAGCTCGTCGGCGCGTCGATGTTCTCCTCCGCGGAGCTGTTCGCCGGCAGCCTCACCGCGATGGTGATCGCGGTCGGGGTGCTCCTGCAGCCGGGGCAGCTCACCGCGGGGCGGCTGATCGCGCTGCTGTTCCTGGTGACGCTGTTCATCGAGCCGATCCAGCTGCTGGTGGAGGTGCTGAACGAGGCGCAGACGGCCGCCGCCGGCATCCGCCGCGTCCTCGGGGTCCTCGACGCGCCCGTCGAGGTCGTCGACCCCGTGCCCGGTCGGCAGCTCCCCCCGGGCCCGTTGGCGGTCTCGCTCCACGACGTGTGGTTCGCCTACCCTCGCGACGCCGCATCCAGCACCCGCGGCGACCCCGTCCTGCGGGAGGTCGACCTGGAGCTGCCACCGGGGACGCGCGTCGCCGTGGTAGGCGAGACCGGCTCGGGCAAGAGCACCTTCGTCAAGCTGCTCACCCGCCTGTTCGACCCCACCCGGGGCACCATCGAACTCTCGGGGGTGCCCCTGGATCAGGTCGCGTTCGCGAGCCTGCGGTCACGGGTCATCAGCGTGCCCCAGGAGGGCTTCCTCTTCGACGCCTCGGTGGCCGACAACATCCGCTACGGCGCCCCTGGCGCCAGCGACGACGAGGTGGCGCAGGCCTGTCGCGAGCTCGAGCTCGACGCCTGGATCGCCGAGCTGCCGGCCGGGATCCACACCCAGGTGGGGGAGCGCGGCGCGCGGCTGTCCGCCGGCGAGCGGCAGCTGGTGGCGCTGGTGCGGGCCTGGATCGCCCGCCCGGATCTGCTCGTGCTCGACGAAGCCACCTCGGCGGTCGACCCGGCCCTGGAGGTGCGGTTGCGCCGTGCGATCGAGCGCCTGACCACAGGACGCACGGCCATCACCGTGGCCCACCGGCTGTCCACCGCCGAGGCCGCCGACGAGGTGCTGGTGTTCGCTCGGGGTCGCGTCGTCGAACGCGGCCGGCACGCCGATCTGGTGGCGCGCGGCGGGGTGTACAGCCGCCTCCACGCCGACTGGGCCGCCGGCGCCAGCGGTGGCCGGGCGGGCGGGGACAGCCGGCCCGTGGAGGACGGGCGCGACTAGGCTCGAACCCGACCCACACCACACGTCGCCCACGAGGACGAGGACCCGAAATGGCCGAGCGGACGCCCATCATGGCGGGGAACTGGAAGATGCACCGGGACCACCTCGAGGCGATCCAGCTGGTGCAGAAGCTGGCCTATCACCTCGAGGAGCAGGACTACGCCGGACAGGATGTCGTCGTCTGTCCGCCCTTCGTGTCCCTGAGGTCGATCCAGACCCTGATCCAGTCCGATCGTCTCCCCATCGAACTCGGCGCGCAGAACTGTCACTCCGAGGACGAGGGCGCCTTCACCGGCGAGATCAGCCCCCCGATGCTCAAGCGGCTGGACGTGACCTACGTCCTGGCCGGGCACTCGGAGCGGCGGGCGCTGTTCGGCGAGACCGACGAGATCGTCAACGCCAAGGTCGCCGCGATCCGTCGCCACGAGATGCGCCCGATCCTGTGCGTCGGCGAGACGAAGGAGGAGCGCGAGGCGGGCAGGGCCGTGGAGGTGGTGGTCTCACAGCTGCGAGGCAGCCTCGCGAACATCGACGTCGGCGAGCAGGACGCCGAGGAGGTCGTCATCGCCTACGAGCCGGTGTGGGCGATCGGTACCGGCCTGACCGCGACACCTGAGGACGCACAGGAGATGTGTGGCACCGTGCGCACCGAGCTCGCCTCCCTGTACGGCCAGGGCGTCGCCGACCGCATGCGCGTCCAGTACGGCGGCAGCGTGAAAGCGGGCAACGTCCGCTCGCTGATGGCGCAACCCGACATCGACGGCGCCTTGGTCGGCGGGGCCAGCCTCTCCAGCGAGGACTTCGCCCTGATCGTCGGTCACCGGCGCGACAGCTGAGCCTGCCGGCCACCTCACCCCGTCGCTGCCTCGGTCCCCACGGACCGGGGCAGCGCTGCGTTCCGGCCCGGCAGTGGCGGGGCCGCGGGCGTGCTGCCTCGAGGCGTCGGCGTCCAGGTCACTCGTGCAGGAGCTGCAGGGGCTCCGCGTAGAAGCAGGCCGACGGGTGCCCGTGCCCGAACTCGTCGATCAGCGGTGGTTCCTCCCGCGCGCACCGGTCGTCTGCCTTCCAGCAGCGGGTCCGGAAGCGGCAGCCCGACGGTGGGTCTGACGGCGAGGGCACGTCGCCTTCGAGCATGATGCGGTCGATCTTGCCGCGGTCGCGGGGGTCGGTGATCGGCGCGGCGGAGAGCAGCGCCTGGGTGTAGGGGTGGGTGGGGTTGGTGAAGATCTCCTCGGCGTCGCCGAACTCGACGATCTTGCCCAGGTACATCACGGCGACGCGGTCGGAGATGTGGCGCACGACCGAGAGGTCGTGGGCGATGAACAGGTAGGCGAGGCCGAGCGCGTCCTGGAGTTCCTCGAGCAGGTTGATGACCTGGGCCTGGATCGAGACGTCGAGCGCCGAGACGGGCTCGTCGAGCACGAGCAGCTGTGGGTCCAGCGCGAGCGCGCGGGCGATCCCGATGCGCTGGCGCTGACCGCCGGAGAACTCGTGCGGGAACCGGTTGCCGTGTTCGGGATTGAGCCCGACCAGGCGCATCAGCTCCTTGACGCGATCACGGCCCCCGTTGCGGTACCTGCCGTAGATCCGCAGCGGTTCGGCGATGATCTCGTTGACCGACATCCGGGGGTTGAGGGAGGCGTAGGGGTCCTGGAAGACGATCTGGATCTCACGCCGCATCTCACGCATCATCCGGCGGGACATCCCGGCCAGGTCGTGGTCCTTGAACAGGATGCGACCGTCGGTGGGGTCGAGCAGACGCACGATGCAACGACCGGCGGTCGACTTGCCACACCCGGACTCGCCGACCAGGCCCACCGTCTCCCCGGCCTTGACGTCGAACGAGACCCCGTCGACGGCCTGGACCGCCCCGTACTGCCGGTTGAACACCCCACCCTTGAGCGGGAAGTGCTTCGTGAGGCCGTCCACCGTCAGGATCGTCTCACCCAGCGGTGCGCGGTCGTGCAGCCCCGGACCGGTGTCGACCGCCGCCGGTGCTGTCGGTGCCTGGTCGGCAGCCATCAGTTGTCCTCCTGCGTGTCCGGCTGCGCCGGCGGCGTCTCGGGTGCCGGGACATCGTGCTCGATCCCGACGCCGGTGGCCGCCTCGATCCGCGCGATCTCCTCGGGCAACTCCTCGTGGAAGTGGCAGGCGGAGGCGCGACCTTCGCCCAACGGCACGAGCTCGGGGACCTCGGTACGACACCGGTCACGTCCCTGCGACATCCGGCAGCGGGGGTGGAAGGCACAGCCGCTGGGGAGGTTGATCAGCGACGGGGGCTGCCCGGGGATCGGCGCGAGCCGTTCGACCTGCTTGCCCGCCCGCGGCAGCGACGAGAGCAGCCCCAGGGTGTACGGGTGTGAGGGGTGGTGGAAGATGTCGTCGACGGTGCCGGTCTCCACGACCTTGCCGCCGTACATGACCACCACCCGGTCCGCCATCTCCGCGATCACCCCGAGGTCGTGGGTGATCAGGATCGTGCCGGCCGAGGTCTCTTCCTGCGCGGTCTGTAGCACCTGCAGCACCTGCGCCTGGATGGTGACATCGAGGGCCGTGGTCGGCTCGTCCGCGATCAGGATCTTGGGCTGGTTGGCGATCGCCATGGCGATCATCGCCCGCTGGCGCATACCTCCCGAGTACTCGTGGGGATACTGACCGAACCGCGCCGCTGCGTTGGGCACACCGACGAGTTCCAGCAGCTCCACGACCCGTCGGCGCGCCTCGGCGGCGGCGATCTGCTTGTCGTGGGTCTGGATCGCCTCGGCGATCTGGGACCCCACCGTCAACACCGGGTTCAGCGAGGTCATCGGGTCCTGGAAGATCATCGCGATCTCCTGCCCCCGGACCCGACGCAGCTCGTCGTCGTCCAGCTCCAACAGGTTCCGGTCCTCGAGCCAGATCTCACCGTCCGCGATACGACCGGGTGGTTGCGGGATGAGCCGCAGGATCGACATCACGGTGACCGACTTGCCCGAACCCGACTCGCCGACGACCCCCAGCGTCTCACTTGGGTGGACGTCGTAGGAGACCCCGTCGACGGCGTGCACGACCCCATCCGGGGTCGAGAACTCCGTGACGAGGTTTCGGATCGACAACAGCGGTTCGGACACTGGGAACCCCCGGTCAGGCGGTGGTCGGGTCGGGCGGGCGGGCCGTGTGGTGCGGGCAGGTCCCGGCGGCGATCACGTCTCCTGCTGCGTCGGGTCGAGCGCATCACGCAGGCCGTCACCGACGAAGTTGATCGACAACGCGATGGCCACCAGGGCCAAGCCCGGCATGATGGTGAGCCACCACAGCGTCTGCATCGAACTGCGGCCGTCGTTGATCAGGACGCCGAGCGCCGGCGTCGGTGGGTTGACCCCGATGCCCAGGAAGGACAGCGTGGCCTCGATGATGATGGCGGCGGCCAGCACCAGCGTCATGTTCACCACGATCGGCCCGATGGTGTTCGGCAGCATGTGACGGAACATGATGCGCAGGTCGCTTGCCCCCGCCGCCCGCGCCGCCTGGACGAACTCCTTCTCGCGCAGGCTGAGGAACACACCGCGCACGATCCGGGCCAGCGAGGTCCACAGCAGCAGCGCGAGGATGACCGCGATCCGGAGCGGATCGCCCTGACCGAAGAAGGACGCGGCGACCAGCAGGATCGCCAGTGCCGGGATGATGATCACCAGATCGGTGATGCGCATCAGGATGGAGTCGACCCATCCGCGGTAGTAGCCCGCGATCGCGCCGGTCAGCGTCCCGATGAGGGTGGAGACCACGGCGACCAGGCCCGCGACACGCAGCGAGGTCTGCGTGCCGAACAGCACACGGCTGAAGTAGTCGCGGCCGAGCTGATCGGTGCCGAAGAAGTGGAGGTCCTCGAAGGTCGGCGGGCTGCCGGCCTGCAGGACGTTGATCTCGTCGTAGGCGTAGGGGGCGATGCGCTCGGCGTTGAAGGCGGCGACCACGATCAGGACCAGGAAGACCAACGACCCCATGGCGAGCTTGTGCCGGAAGAACTTCCGTCGGAACAGCTGCCACTGGGAACGTGCATCGACCTCGACGACGTTGCTCGGCAGCTGGTCGGCGCCGTCACTGAGGTCGGCAGCCACCGGCGGCAGATCCTGCGGAGCGGGGAAACCATGCTCGTTGCGCGGGGTTCCGGGCTGCTCAGTCATACCGGATCCTTGGGTCGAGGTAGCCATAGAGGATGTCGGCGACCAGGTTGAACACCACGATGACCACGGCCACGATCGTCAGCCACCCCATGATGGGATAGGGATCGCGGTTCGCGAGCTGCTGGAAGAAGTAGCGGCCCATGCCGTCCAGACCGAACACCGTCTCGATCACGATCGTCCCGCCGAGCAGGCTCCCGAAGGACAGCGCAGCGATCGTCACCGTCGGGATCAGGGCGTTGCGCATGGAGTGGCGGGTCGTGATCGTGCGTTCCGTCAGACCCTTGGCCCTTGCGGTCCGCACGTAGTCGGAGTGGATGACCTCGAGCATCGAGGCACGCATGTACCGCGAGTAGCTGGCGACCGAGAAGATCGCGAGCGAGGCGATCGGCAGGACCAGGTGCCAGGCACGGTCGAGCAGGAAGCTCAAGCCCGTCCCGGGGTTCGGCGACGAGAGGTTGCCGATCGGGAAGACGCGGACGCCGGTGCGCACGAAGATCTGGACCACCGCCACCTGGAGGAACAGGGCGAACAGGAAGGCGGGCATCGAGTACCCGATGAAGCTCAGGGTGGTGGTGGTGTAGTCGAAGATGGAGTACTGGCGTTTCGCCGAGAGCACACCCAGCGCGACGGCGATGATGAACGCGATGACCTCAGCCGCGATGACCAGCTGCATGGTGTTGAGCAGCACACGTTGGAGGTCGGGCCAGATCGGCCGGGGTGAGATCAGGTACTCGCCGAACCCGCCCTGGGCGACCTCCTCGACCCATCGCAGGTACTGGATGGGGATGGGTTCGTTCAATCCGCGGGACTCGCGGACGTTCTCGATCTGCTCCTCGGTGATGTTCTGTGACTGCCGCAGGTCCGCGAGCGGATCGCCGGAGATGGAGATGGCGGCGAAGGTGATGAACGTCGCGAGCAGGATGACCGGGATGGAGATCAGCGTGCGACGCAGCGCATAGGTCAACACGTGGGTGCATCCTTCCCGCTCGACGCGACGGGGTGGAACCGACATGGGTGGGTGCCCGCCACACCTGGTGGCGGGCACCCGCGGGAAGCTATCGCAGCCTCCCGGTGTGCGTCACGCGATCACTCGGTGTACGCCCAGTCCTGGCTGTTCCAGAACTGGGTGGCCGTGGTCGGGTTCAACTCCGGCCCGGTGATGGAGTTCTCGAACGCGATCAGCTGCGGCTGCTGGAAGAGCGGCAGGACCGGGACGTTCTCGGCCATGATGGCGGCCGCCTCGTTCCACAGTCGGGCGTTCTCCGCCGGATCCACGGTCTGGTTGGCCTCGTCCATCAGGCTCGTCAGCTCCTCGTCGCAGAAGACGTGCCAGTTCTGCGGACGCACCGTGGGCTCTCCCTCGTCGAAACCGTCACAGCCGTAGATGTTGGCGTTGCCGGACGGGTTCGGTGAGCCGACCCACGCGAACAGCGCGATGTCGTAGTCGCAGACACCATCGCAGTTCTCGGGGGTGTTGAGGCGCTCGAAGAACGCCGCGCCCTCGTCGTTCTCGATGACGATCTCGATCCCGGCAGCGGCCAGGTCGGCCTGCATCAGCTGCTGGGTGAGCTCGCGACGCTCGTTCCCGCCGGTGGTGCCGACGCGGAAGGAGAGCCGCACGTCATCGCAGACGTACACCTCGTCGTCCCCGAGCTCGCAGCCGTTCTCCTCGAGGAGGTCACGGGCGGCCTGGGTGTCGAAGCCCCACTGGTCGTAGTAGGGCTCGTAGTTCTCGGAGTTCGTCATCCAGAAGGGGTTCTCCAGGACGGTCGCCTCCGGGTCGACGGGGTTGACCAGCGTCTCGACGATCTGCTCGCGGTTGATACCCAGCGCGATCGCCTGGCGGACGAAGGCCTGGTCCAGACCCGGCACCAGGGTGTTGAAGTCGAAGTGCTCCCACACCGGGCCGAGCCCGACCTGGTACTCGATGCGGTCCGACGCGCCGTCGAGCTGGTCGACCAGCTCGATCTGGGGCTGCGGGTCGTACATGTCCAGTTCGCCACCGAGCATCTGCTGGGTCAGTGTGGTGGTGTCCGGCAGGTAGCGCATGACCACCTCGTCCAGCGCGACCTCACCGTCCCAGAAGTCCTCGTTGCGCACCAGCCGCAGCTGGGTGCCGCGGTCCCAGGAGTCGAAGATGAACGGACCACCGGAGATGTCCGGCAGGGAGTCGTTCAGCACGGTGGTGAAGTCCTCGCCCTCGAGCACGTGGGCCGGGAGGATCTCGCCGAACAGCAGCTTCCAGGCGGAGTAGGGCTCGGTGAAGTTGAAGGTGATGGTCTTCTCACCGTCGACCTCGTAGTCCTCGATCAGGTCGTAGCCGTCACGCGAGGTGATCTGGTCCGCCCAGGCCGCCTCGGGGTCGAAGACCTCGAAGGTGTAGATCACGTCGTCGACGGTGATCGGTGTGCCGTCGGACCAGGTTGCGTCCTCACGGATCGTGTAGGTGACCGTGAACGGATCCTCGGTGAACTCGGCCTCACCGTCGAGCAGGTAGGGGTTGAAGCCGAACTCCGGGTTGATCCGGTACATCCCGGGCCAGACGTTGGCCGTGACCTTGCTGGTCACCAGCGAGTTCCCGTCGATCAGGAAGCTGTTGAGGATCGTCGGCTCCTGCTCGTCGCCGAACAGTACGGTGCCGCCCGCCGTGGCTTCGCCCGGCTCCTCCTCTTCCCCTTCCTCCTCTTCCTCTTCCTCGCCCTCGTCCGCCTCGTCGGGCTCTTCGACGTCGGTCTCGGGCTCTTCGGTGTCATCCGTGTCGCCGCCACAGGCCGCGAGGGCGAGGGCAAGCGCGCTGAGCAGCACTGGCCACCGCCAGCGCCGAACGAGGTGTGACCTCATATGTCGACTCCTTGAGTCACTGGTCGTGAACTCGAGGTTCCCCCGCTGCGGCGGGTCGGACCCTGCCGCCGGCTCACCGGGTGGTGACCACGAGGTGCCCCTGGTTGCTGATGCGGATGGACGTCCCATCTGCACCCGTGCCGCGAGCGTGCCCGCGGGTCGCGGACGGCCTGGCCACCGGGTGGTGGAGGCGACCTACGACAAGGGTAGGACGCTACCACCAACCCTCACGGTGCGAACGCAGGCAAGCACGTCCTGTCCGCAGGGCGAACGCCGGCAAGCACCTGTTGTCCGCAGGGCGGACGTCCCGCCGGGCACATGGGCGACGCGCTCCGTCTCAGCCGGGCTGCGGCGGAGGATGACGGCGGTAGAGGCTGGTCGGCGCCGTCCCCGCGGGTGGGCGTGTGGCCTCCAGTGCCGTCGGGCCGTACGTGATCAGCAGGCTGGCCAGCCGGTCGTACTCCTCGCGGCTCTCCGGCTGGTCGGTCAGCATCCACCGCCGCCGGCCTCGGCTGGCTGCCAGCAGCCCACTGCTCACCCGCGCCCGCGCGGCGGGATCCTTGCTGCGCGCCGCACGTGCCAGTGCGGAGCGGGGCGCCGGAGCCCGTCGGATGGCCGCCACCTCGGCGTAGGGCAGCACGTGCCGTCGCAGGAGGCAGCGGCGCTCGATACCGAGTGGACCGAACACCACGTGACGGGGGAAGTCCCGACCAGCGAGCACGGCGGCGGCCGTGCCCCCCAGGAACAGGCCGACGGCGACCACGCCGGGCCCCACGGCCTCGAGCGCCAGCCACCCGAGCAGGAGCAGTCCCGGAGGTACCAGGCCCGCGGCCAGCAGGCCGGTCCAGGTCGGGTAGAGCACGAGGTGGTCGGCGCCGCCGTGCACGCCGACACCAGCGGGCGGACCCTGCTCGTCACGCATCATCGTCACACATCGTCGTCAGCATCATCGTGGGGGGTGCGTCGGGGCATCGTCGGCTCGCGGGTCCAAGCCGCTCGTCCCGCTGCCCCGGTGGCGTGCGACAAGGTAAAGGTACGGGGAGGGACAGGCCGGCCTCACGTCACCATCACCTGATCTGCTGATCTGCTGATCTGCTGGTCACGGGTCCGGGCCACGAGTCCTGTCCAACGACTCCGTCGAACGGTAGGCTGCAGGTCGGGCCGCGCGAGGTCAGGTCGCGCGGGAGAGGGCGAGGAGGCTCACCGTGGCGCGGCGCAACGATCCGATCGAGACCCTGCTCGGACCCCTCGAGCAGGAGATCATGGAAGCGGTGTGGCAGCTCGGCGAATCCACCGTCCGCGACGTCCACAACCTCATGGCCGCCAACCGCACCATCGCCTACACCACGGTCATGACCACGATGGCCCGGCTGGCCACCAAGGGGCTCCTGCTGCGGGACACGGAGGGCCTGGCACACCGCTACCGGCCCGCGGTGAGCCGGGAGCACTACGCCCGTTCCACGGTCGAAGGGGTCATGGGCTGGCTGCTGGACCGGTTCCCCGAGCCTGCGGCTGCCTACCTGGCTGACGTGGTCGAGCAGGCGGACGACGAGAGCCTGGCCGACCTGCGAGCGGCGGCTGCCCGCCGACGCGACCGGGAGCGCTGAACCCGGTGGACCTCGGCGTCCTCCTCTCCGTCCCGCTCGAGTCCGTGCTGGTTCGAGCGGTGATCGCCTCGCTGGCCGCGGTCCTGGTCGCACGGGTGTTGCTGCGGTCGGGTCTACGGTGCCCGCAGGTCCGCGTGATCGCGGCCATCGCCCCCCTCCTGGCCCTGGTGGCCGTGGTGCTGCTCTCCGGCACGCAGTTGCGGCTGCCGATGCTGATGCTGCCGGCGGAGAGCAGCAACGCGCTCTCGATCCCGGTCCGGGACGGGTACCTGCACTTCATGCCGATCGCCACCTCGGTGCTCGTCGGGGTGTGGGCCGCCATCGCCGGTAGCCGTCTGATCCGCCGCAGCCTGATCCTCGGCCGTGTGCGCCGCGAGGCACGGGACGCCGTCGCGGACGGGGCAGACGCGCCTGCCGGCCTGGTCCGTCTGGCCACCAGCACGGCGGCCGCGATGGAGGTGCCGACCCCCGAGATCGGGGTGGTCGAACGGTGCCGTGGTGGTGCCTACATCGTCGGAACCCGGCATCCGCTCCTGATCGTCGATCGCCAGCTCCTGGAGCGGCTCGACGACGAGGAGCTCGAGGGCGTGCTCGCCCACGAGCTGGCCCACGTTCGCCGGCGCGACACCCCCATGGCGCAGTTGCTCGGCATCGTGCGGGACCTGATGTTCTTCGTGCCCGGTGGCGGATGGGCGGTCCAGCAGTTGCACCGTGAACGCGAGCTGGCCGCCGATCAGCTGGCGGTCCGCATCACCCGGCGTCCCGGTGCCCTGGCCAGCGGGCTGCTGAAGGTCCTCGACGAGGCGCCGTCCGGCACCGTGCCCTGCGCAGCCCTCGCCCCGAACGGCAGCGTGGTCGACCGGGTCAGGACCCTGATCGACGAGGCGCCGTCACCGACCCCACTGCGCCGTGGCTCGGAGATCGCGACGGTGTCCCTGGTCGCCCTGGTGTCGGTCCTGGGCGCACTGCTGCTGCCGACCGTGCTGACAGGTGCCGATCGTGAGCGCGAGGCGGTCGCACTGGTCTGGTCGGCGGCGCCACCAGCGCCGGTCGCCGACGTCCCCGCCGGGGAGCCGCGGGCCTTCGACACCTATCGGCGGACGGCGCTGGAGGTCGCGCCGACGACGGTGCGCGTCTACGGCCGTCTCGCCGAGCACAGCCAGGACAACCGTCGCGCCGCCCTGCATGCCTGCGCCGATCTCGACACCGGTTGTCCCGTCCCGCGTACCACGCCCTCACTGGGACTGCGCCCTGCCTCGATCAGCTACGACGAGGCAGCGATCGAGCGGTGGGAGGCGACGCCGATGGGCAACTTCGAGACACCGGATGGGTTCCGCGTCTTCTGGTTGGCGAACCAGGCACGCTGAGCTCGACCGCGGCAGCTGAAGTGGCCCTCCGCCGCTGCTACGCTGTCGACCGGTTCGTGCTCCCTCGGTCACCGCGCTGACCCCCACCGGCCCATCGGAGGCTGACGTGCTCGTCGTCCTCACCGTCGTCCACATCCTGTTGTCGCTGGGCCTGATCGGTCTCGTGCTGCTCCACCGTGGACAGGGTGGTGGGCTGTCGGACATGTTCGGCGGTGGTGGTGGCGGGCTCCACGGTTCGGCGGTCGTGGAGCGCAACCTGGACCGCATCACCGTGATCGCCGGATCGCTGTTCGTGGTCACCAACTCCCTGCTCGTGGTCTATCTCTGACCATGCTCCGGGCCCGGCCGGCGACGGTGCTCGTCGCTGGCATGCTGGCGTCGTTGCTGCTGGCCTGCACCACGGAGCCCACCTCGGTCGAGGAGCCCGCTCTGGGTCCGATCCCGCAGGAGGAACCCACCGAATCGTCAGCGCCCGCCGTCGCGGCGCGTGCCGGCGGCACGTTGCGGATCGGGTTGGTCGTCGACCCGGTCTCCATCGATCCACGCTTCGTCGTCGACGACGAGGGTGAACTCCTCGTCGATGCGCTGTTCGACCCCCTCGTGCGGACCGACGCCGAGGGCGAGATCGTGCCTGCGGCCGCCTCCCGGTGGGAGGTCCGCGACGACGGCGCGACCTTCGTGTTGCAGCTGCGTGAGGCCACGTTCCACGACGGATCGCCGGTGACCGCGCACGACTTCAAGCGCACCTTCGACCGGATCGCCGACAGCTCCGCTGACCCCCCGTCCTTCCTCGCCTACCTCCTCGCCGACGTGGTGGGCATCGACGCCGCGCAGACGCAGGGTGGTGGGCTGGACGGGGTGATCGTCGAGGACGACCGCACGTTGCGGATCGAGCTCACGGCACCGCAGCCGGGCTTCCTCACCACCCTCAGCGACCCCAGCCTGGTGCCGACCCCTCCCGCTGCTGACGACGACCCGGAGGCCTACGGACGCGAGCCGATCGGCAACGGTGCGTTCGCGATGGCGGGCCCGCGCGAGCTCGGTGCCTTCCTCAGGTTGGTGCGGTTCGAGGACCATCACGACCCCGCCCTGCTGGACGAGGTGCTCTTCACCCTCTACGACGCCAACGACGGCGGCGCACAGCAGTGGCAGGACCTGCTGGAGGGCCAGCTCCAGATCAGCCACCTCGCGCCGAGCCGGCGCGACGAGGCCGTCGAGCGCTTCGGCCGCTCCCGTGATGGCTACACCGGTCCGGGTGTCCTGGATGGCATCCGTTCACCGGTCTACCTCTACGGCTTCGACACCACCCGCGCTCCCTTCGACGATGCCCGTCTGCGGCGTGCCATCTCCCTGGCGATCGATCGTGAGGCTCTGGCCACCGAGGCCACGGAGGGGACACGCGTACCTGCCACCTCATTGGTGCCCCCTGGCATCCCGGGCTCGCAGTCGCGGGCCTGTGATGGTTGTGTCCACGATCCCGAGGCAGCTCGCCAGCTGCTGGAGGAGGTCGTGCGGGACCTGGCGGCTCCTCAGGAGCCTGCTGACCCGGCGGATGGTGACGGCGACGCGGCCGATGGTGACGGTGATGCGGCCGGTGGTGACGGCGACGCGGCAGGGTCCGAAGGTGATGCGGCCGAGGGGGACGGCGACGCGGCCGGGTCCGAAGGTGACGAGACCGATGGCGAGGCGGCCGGTGGCGACGACGATGCCGCCACCGAGGCCGAGGGTGAGACGACGTTGCCTCCAGCCGCCGAGGTGATCGGCCCGGTGACGCTGACCTACAACCGTGGCACCTTCCACGGTGCCATCGCCGAGCAGCTGGCCGACGACATCCAGACGACGCTGGGGCTCGAGGTCGACTTCCAGGGCCAGGAGCTCGCACCCTTCGTTCGGGGGGTGCGGCGCGGGGACGTCGGGGTCTTCCGGCTCGGCTGGGACGTGGGCGAGCCGACGCCACAGGCCTACCTCTACCCGATGTTCCACTCCTCGCAGGTGGGGCTCGACAACCTGACCCGCTTCGCCGACGCCGAGGTGGATGCGCTGCTCGACCGAGCACGTGCCACCTCCGACGCCCGCCAACGTCTGGTCCTCCTGCGGGAGGCGGAACGGCGGGTGCTGGAGGAGCTGCCGGCGATCCCGCTGCTGTGGTACCGGCACGATGTGGTGGTGCGTCCGGAGGTCCAGGACCTCGTCTACACCCCGCTCGGACGCCTGCGCCTGTCCGAGGTGTGGCTGGACACCGACGTCGACCCCGCGCAGGACCCGGGCTGACCTCGAGCCCTGGCGTGTAACCCTGGGCTGACCCGCCCCGACAGATGGCGCGCGCGTTGGCGGGGGAGCAGCGGCAAGCGCTACGCTGGCGGCTCGCCGCGGGCCCCTCCCGCGGCGCACACGCGCGAGTGGCGGAATTGGCAGACGCGCACGGTTGAGGGCCGTGTGACCGTAAGGTCATGGGGGTTCAAGTCCCCCCTCGCGCAC
>JAWLDJ010000026.1:3490-26508 GCA_041686695.1 Nitriliruptoraceae bacterium | reverse complement strand
CCGTTCGAACCAGCGCAGATACAGCTCAATGTGGGTCCGCTCCACCTGAAGGGGCTCGAGCTGGTGGGCGGTGCACCACGCGAACCACCGGCGCAGTTGTTGTAGGTAGGCGGTGCGGGTGTTGGCGTTGCGATACCCGGCCAGGAACGCACCGGTCAGACGATGCAGACGAAGCTCAGTGGACGGATCGAGGACGGTCACGGTGACATCATTCACGACAGTGGCTCCCGGCCACGGCACGCACGGCACGCGGTCTACAGCAAGCCAACGCTGCGCCAGCACGCGTGACCAGGGCTGACCATCAACACCGGCCGCTGCGGTGAGCCGTCGACACGCTCACGACGGATACCTCCGATCCGCTCGTCCTTGCGTATTGCGCAACACACAACTGAAGGGTAGGGTCGCAAACGGAGGTTGCGCATGGAGATGGAGTACGGCGACGAGGCCACGCGTCGGCTCCACCTCGAGGGCATCAGCTACGGCAAGGGCTTCGACAAGCAAGCGCTCATGCGCCTGAATCGGATCAAGGCTGCTCTCGATCAGCGCGACCTGAGCGCCCTGAAGGGCAATCGGTTCGAAAAGCTCAGAGGCGACCGGGCCGGGAGCTACTCGATCCGCATCAATGACCAGTGGCGCATCACCTTCCGGATCGAGAACAACCGGGCACTCGATGTGACCATCGAGGACTACCACTGAGAGGCGAACCACGATGACGACGAAGGTGAGCTTGGCCATCCACCCGGGCGAGCACATCGCCGATGAACTCGCCGAGCGCGGCATGACCGCTGCCGAGCTTGCCGTGGCCATGGGCGTCGATGCCGGGCGCGTGTCGCGACTGGTCAACGCGCAGGTCTCCGTGACCGGCGACACGGCCATCCGGCTCGCGGACGCCTTCGGGACCTCCGCCGAGTTCTGGATGCGCCTCCAAGGCGACTACGACCTCGCCCGAGCACGCGAGGTCCGTGTCGCCTGACCAGAATTAACCCCGTCCCGCTCAACGCGACGACTGACTCCGGAGCGAGGAACGCGGCCCGTGGATGAGCAAGCCGTTGGGATCGGGTGGTCCCAGCAGCGAGGAACTGCACGGCCCGATGTCACGCCGAGCGGTAGAACACGCCCGCTATCGCTAGCCCGTCGCCTACCGGCCTCCGCTCGCACCATGGCCCTTGGCCTGTGGGCTCAGGTGGTCACCAAGCGCCGGATTGACCCGGGCCGGGAAGCGTCGGGAACGTGAGTGCCGGGTCGTCTGCCCCGCGGCCACGATGAGTTCTCGCGTTGTGCCTGGTCAGCGGTAGGTTCCCGACCCACGCGAGCGTGGCGGAACTGGCAGACGCGCTGGGTTTAGGTCCCAGTGGGCTTCACAGCCCTTGGGGGTTCGAGTCCCCCCGCTCGCACCCTCTGACCTGCGGCAACGCTGATTCCGGGCCAGCCCTGGTCCGACGTCGTGGTTCCGACTGCAAACGCAGCGCAAACGAGCGGCCCAGCTCGGGCTCCGAACAGCCCTAGCGCAGGCGGGCGGCCTCTAGGCTCGCGGGATCGGAGCACAGACTCGGGGGCACATGTCGCAGGAGACCATCAACAACCATGCGGCGCCTATCTGGTCGGTCGCGGACCGGCTGCGTGGGGACTACACCCGGTCCAAGTACGGCAAGGTCAGCATGCCGCTGATGGTCATCCGGTGGCTCGACGCCGTGCTGGCACCGGTGAAGGAGAAGGTGCTCGAGCGCCACGCCCAGCTCGTGCGCAAGCTCGACCGCGTCGATCCGGTGCTGACGAGCGTCTCCAGCGAGCAGTTCTCCAACGCCTCGAAGCTCGAGCTGCCAAAGCAGAGGGTTCGCGTCGTGACCCCGAGCTGACCGGCGGCCTCGCGCGCACTCAGCCAGATGATTACATCCAGCGTCATCTCGATACCTCCAGTTGCTCACGATTGCGTAAGGTTCGGTCCGGCGTCGTTCAGCTGACCAACCGCAGGGTTTGGATGCGTCCAATCAAGCGAACAGGCGCTACGGCATAGCCCGAGAGCCCGCAGACAGCCCCAGAGCAGATGGAGAGCCCCAAGGGCCCTCCGTAGCGGTGGAACCACGCAACGTCAAAGTTCGGTTCGACCGTTGCCAACGGCAGGTACGGCGTGCAGGGTTGTCTTCTCTGTCAAGTGACGGTCACTCCATGCGGACAGTTCGCGCATCCTTGCTGGCGCTGGTCCTGATGGTCGCGGCCATCGGGCCAGCAGCGGCCAGCGAAGGCAATGGCTATTACCTCAACAACTCGCTGCAGGGCGGCAACGCAGACCTGGAGTTCTCCTACGGTCGGGATGACGATCGGGTGCTGGTTGGTGACTGGGATGGCAACGGCACGGACACGCTCGGGGTGCGTCGCGGTGCGACCTACTACCTGTCGAACACCTTCGAGGGCGGCAACGCCGACAGTACGTTCGCCTACGGCCGGATCAACGATGAGGTGTTCGTCGGTGACTGGGACGGCGACGGTAAGGACACCCTCGCGGTGCGTCGCGGCCGAACGTTCTATGTCTCCAACGAACTCCGTGGCGGCGACGCCGATGCGGTGTTCGACTACGGCCGCCTGGGCGACACCGTCCTGGTCGGTGACTGGGACGGTGACGGGAAAGACACCTTCGGGGTCCGTCGCGGCGCCACCTACTACCTCAACAACTCACTTCGTGGTGGCAACGCCGACGCGACCTTCACCTACGGCCGTGCGGGCGACCTGGTCTATGTCGGCGACTGGGACGGCGACGGTAAGGACACCCTCGGGGTGCGTCGCGGCGCGACCTACTACCTGAACAACACCCTGCGGGGTGGCAACGCCGACGCGACCTTCACCTACGGCCGCACCGGCGACACCACACTCGTGGGCGACTGGGACGGCGACGGCAACCACACCCTCGGTGTCCGACGGCCCATCGAACCGAGCGCGCCGCCACAACCCGACCCCGGACCGGAACCAGCACCCGAACCGGAACCAACACCCGACCCCGAGCCGGAGCCGGAGCCAACACCCGACCCCGAGCCGGAGCCGGAGCCGGAACCAACACCCGACCCCGAACCGGAGCCGGAGCCAACACCCGACCCCGAACCGGAGCCAGCACCGGAACCTGAGCCGGCACCGCCGACATACCCGTTTGAGCTGGGGCCCGGAGTCGCTACGGCCGTGAACGACCAGGGCATCATCGTTGGCAACACTGGCTCCACGCCGTGGATCTGGCAGAACGGCACGCGAACCAACCTGCCCACGCTGGGCGGCGCAGCCTCGGCCTGGGCTATCAACAGCCAGGGTGACGTTGTTGGGTCGGCTGCTGACGGACCCGACGGCACGAGGGTCGGTGTCCGGTGGTCCCAGGGCGACATCGAGGTGCTCAAGGGCTTCATTGCCGCAAGAGACATCAATGACCGCGGTGAGATCGTCGGCAGTGGTCCGGCCGGGGCCCTCCACCGCTGGAGCGGTACCACGACGGTGCTTCCCGACGACGGCCAGTCGGCGGCGGCGAACGCGATCAACGAGAGCGGCCTGATCGTCGGTGCCGTCGGCACGCAGGCAGTTGCGTGGCGTGATGGCGTCCTCGAGTACCTGCCAGTGGCCGACCCCGTCTTCGGCCCAGCCGACGACGTAGCTTTCGATGTCAGCGACCGCGGCCACATCGTGGGCAACCGTTGGGACATGCTTGATCGATTCGGGTTCCGGCTATCGCCTGATGGGACCTATGAAGAGTTGGCGCCAGGGATCGCCGGCTACCTCATGATGCTGTCTGGCGTCGACCGGTTCGGACGAGCGATCGGGACCGAGGTTGAAGAGAGCACGTCATTCGCGATCGCATGGCTGCCAGGCCAGGACAGGCCTGTGCAGTTGGCCAGCTACGAGGACGATGAGGTATGGCTCGGCGTCTGGCCGAGCGGTGCGAGCGACATCAACGACGACGGCGTAGTTGTCGGATCCATATCAGACCCACGGACCGGGGAATCCACAGCGGTCATGTGGCAGTTGCCGAACTGACGAAGTGACAGCCGCGTTCCACCGACTGCACTCGTACCCGTCATGGCGTGCTGACGCCGATGCTGATCAAGTGGTTGCGTAGCCGGAGGATCGACCACTGCTCTTGGACGATGACCTTGGCCCCCTAGCGCCCGATGAGTTCTCGGATCCCAGCCGGGTCATCGACCGCGTAGCGCCGCCTGCGGCCATCAGCCTTCACCACAACTCCCTGTGCGGTCACTGCGACGATCCGTCCAGCCTCTGCCTCGTGACGGTGCTCTGCAGCGTTCTTCGCCTGGATCCAATGCACGGCATGCCCCGACCGGAGGTCCTGTCGTCCTTGTGACTCGGTCGACCGAGACGCGTTATCTCCACGGGTCATCGTCGGCGCCAATGGGGCATCAGCGGCTCGTCACAGTCGAACTCATCGTGCGGCCAGCCCTCGTCCTTGTGGATGGACACGCGCACAGGAACGAAGGGCCCACGGTTGCCGTGCCGCAGGCGGTCGACGTCGTCCCAGTGGTCGAAGTCCATGGTGGCCGGCACGACGACCTGCCCACCGAGATCGTTGAAGTGGTAGCTGCGGAACGCCCTCAACTTCACGCGCAGCGCCAACGGCAGGTCCCAACAGTCCACCGTGTTGAGGACCTGGCCGGCATCCACACAGCGGACCGTCACGGTGTAGGGCATCGGTCACGCCTCCCATGGCCGCCGGCCCGGCGGACCGCTACTCGCGGGCGTTGTGGGGCATCAGTCCCTCGTCACCTCGCTGGCGGGGAGGGCGTAGCGGTGGGGGTCTTTGCGGGGACGCCAACCGTCGAAGTCGGTCATCGTGGCCGGGCAGACCGCACGGCGACCTCGCAGGTGGCAGGCAACAGCGGCATACCGCTGCGCAACGACACCCTGCCCTGGACCACCCGCCACCGGCACCTCGCAGGTGGCAGGCAACAGCGGCATACCGCTGCGCCACGACACCCTGACCTGGACCACCCGCCAGATCAGCCGGCGGGCGGCGGATCCTGCCGTCCCGGCTCGCGCGGTCGATCTCGATGATCCCGTCGTGGCCGACACCGGATCGGGACATCCGTGCCCGCCAGCGGCTGTCCGAGCCGCGGGAGCGGGTCGAGCCACAGGCAGCCCCCGTCAGCGGCGGCGACCACGTTGGCGAACACGAAGGCGGTCTCGCCGGGCAGCCGGTCCTCGATCCCTCGCAGCTCCCGGACGCGCGGCTGGTGGAAGCTCGCAACGATCGACCCGGCGAACTGCGTCGTCGTGCCGTCCTCGTCCGCCCACACGACGTCCACCCCGAACCCCTCGGCGAACCGTTCCGAGGTGACCGCGTGCCGGCAGCCATCGAGATGTTGGTCGCGGGCCGGAGCCAGTTCGGCGCCATGCCACGCGCCCTCGATCAGCGCTCGGGCTTCGCGCAGCTCGTGAGCGCCGGTGTACAGCCACAGCATGCAGAACGGCGCAAGTGTGACCCGCCGGACGTGCTGCACCGCCGCGATGTAGCCCTGCTCGAACGCCTCGAACCGACCCCACAGCTCCACATCGAGCACGGCGATACCGACGTGGATCGATCATCGCCGTCGCACGGTCACGACCCTTCACGGCCCAGAACCCGCACCCGCACCACCGCACCGGCAGGACACGGTCCCCCCGGTGGACGCACGTCGCGAGATGATGCGGGCCGTGGGTGCCTCGAGGGCGTAGCCGTTCGGGACCATGACCAGGCGCGCGACCGTGAACGCGGTCAGCAGGCCCGTCACGACCGGGCTGCTCTCTGCAGCGTCGCGGGTCATCGCCCTACCTCCCCACGCGGCCAGCGACCTGATCCGCTGGCGCCGGAAGGGCGCCGGTGGGCACCACCGCCGTCGTGACCCGCACCGTGACTAGGCTCATTCGTCATGGGTAGACCCGTCACCGACGTCATCGCCGACCTCACCACGGTCGCGGCCTCCGACGCGCCGTGGGACCGGGGCCACGCGTTCTCCTACGTGTTCGACGGCCCCGACACGACGGCGCTCGCCGATACGGCTTACCACCACTTCGCCGGCGCCAACGGGCTGGACCCGACCGCGTTCCCCAGCTTCATCCGCTTCGAGAACGACCTCGTCGCCTTCGCCCGGGACCTGTTCGGTGGCGGTCCGGGGATGGTCGGCCACGTCACCTCGGGCGGCACCGAGAGCATCATGCTCGCGTGCAAGGCGGCACGCGACCGCGCACGCGCTGCCGGGCTCGAGGGCCGTGGCGTCCTGGTGCTGCCGATCACGGGCCATGCGGCGTTCCACAAGGCCGCTGCCGTGCTCGACCTGGAGGTGCGCCCGACTGCGGTCGACGACCGGTTCCGCGCGATCCCCGAGGCCATCGCCGAGGCGATCGACGACCGCACCGTCGCCGTGGTCGCGTCGGCCCCGTCGTACGCGCACGGCGTGGTCGACCCGGTCGCGGCCATCGCCGAGGTGACCCGCGAACGTGGCGTGTGGCTCCACGTCGATGCGTGCGTCGGCGGGTTCGTGCTGCCGTACCTGGACGACGCGCCGGCCTTCGGTTTCGAGATCGCGGGCGTCCGCTCGATCTCGGCCGACGTGCACAAGTACGGCTACGCGCCGAAGGGCGCCTCGCTGGTGTGCTACGCCGACGCCGAGGACCGGTCGTTCCAGTACTTCGCGACCGCGTCGTGGACCGGCTACCCGGTCGCGAACCCGGTGATGGCATCGACCCGCTCGGGCGGGCCGATCGCCGCCGCATGGGCGGTCGTCGAGCACCTCGGCCACGACGGCTACCGCCGCGCGACCACCAGCGCCTGGTCCGCCACCCGCACGCTCGTCGACGGCATCGCTGCGGCGGACACCACCGTCGCGGTGGTGGTCGAACCCGACGGGCCACTGCTCGCCGTCACGTCCGCCAACGTGTTCCGCCACGCCGAGCGGATGCGCGAGCGCGGCTGGATGACGACGGTCACGCCGTCGTTCGGCCCCTCGCCGGCCCACCTGCACCTGACGCTGACCGCGGCGCACGAAGCGCTCGCCGACCAGCTGCTCACCGACCTGCTGGAGACGGCGGTCGGTGACACCTCGCCGGTCGAGCCGATCCCCCTGCCGCCCGGGACCGACGCCGGGACGCTGCGCGAGCTGCTCACGTCGGTCGACCTCTCCACCGAGCGGACGTTGGTCGACGCGACGATCGATGCGCTCGACCCGGCCACCCGCGCGACCCTGGTCTCGGCCTACATCCAGTCGCTGTTCACGTGACCGGCCGGCTCGCATGACCGGGCTGGCGCTGGCGGGCGTGCTGACGACGGTCCTGGTCGTCGCGTCGCGCCGGGCACCGGCCAGCCTGCGACGGGCCCTGCCAGCGGCGGTCCTCGGGGGCGGGCTCGCCCTGGTGCTGCGCCAGTTCGGCGCGCTGCCCGGTGCCGTGGTCGCGTGGCAGGACGTCGGCTACCACCTGTTCGGCGCGTCGTTCCTCGCGATCGGGCTGACCCCGTTGACCTCGTCGGGGACCTCGCTGCGCGGCGGTGCGGCGTGGATGGGCGTCGGGCAGTGGGTCAGCTTCCCCCTGCAGGCGGTCGTGGGCGGCGTGCTGACCTGGCTGGTCATCGGTGGAGGCGGCGACCTCCACCCCGCGTTCGGGTTCCTGGCACCGATGGGACTCAACGAGGGACCGGGGCAGGCCGTCTCGATCGGCCGTCTGTGGGAGGCCGAGGGCCTGGCGAACGCACCGAGCATCGGCGCGACGATGGCCTCGCTCGGCTTCGTCATCGCCTACGCCGCCGGTGTGCTCGTCGCCCGCCGCTCGGGCCGCCTGCGACGCCACCCCGACCGCGGCACCGAACCCGAGGGCAGCACCGAACCCGTGCCCGACCTGGCCGTGGCGGCAGGGGCGACGGGGGTCATCACCCGGCCGTCGCGGGCAGCGATCGCACGGGCGGCAGTTGGGGTCGGCGTCGGCTACCTCGCCATCTACGGGCTGGTGTGGTGGGGCACAGGCCTGATCGGGCCCGACGTGCAGGACCTCGTGCTGGCGGTGCTGTTCTTCGTCTGCCTGCTCGTCGGCACGGCGGTCCGCGCCATGCTCGGCCGTCGCGGGGTCACACTCGACGGCGAGGCGCTGCGCACGGTCACGGTGTGGGCGGTCGACGGGCTGACCATCGCGATCCTCGGGTCGCTGGCCTGGGGCGACGTCAGCGACGTCATCGGGCCGCTGCTGGCGGTCGTCGTGCTCGCGGTGGCCGCGACCGCCGTGGCGATCTGGGGCATGGGGCGGCGACTGCCATCCGTGCGGCTCGAACGGCAGCTGGCGCTGTTCGGCACCGTCACCGGGACCGCCGCGTCGGGGCTGGCGCTGATCACCATGGTCGACCCGGAGATGGAGTCCACGGCCGCCACCGAGCTCGGCGCGGCGGTCGTCGTGTCGACCCCGGTCGTGCTCGGCGGCATCGCGATCACGTCGCTGGCCGCGACCGGGGTGCTGTCGCTGGTCACCACGATCGCCATCCTCGCTGCGATCACGGTGGCCGCCGGCCTCCTCCAGTGGTGGATCGTCCGCCACCTCACGACAGCGCCGGCCGCCTGAGCAGCGAGGCACCCGCTGGCCTACCCGAAGGGCGATCTCGACACAGCGCGGTCAGAGCGGGGACCGGGCGGTCGTGCACGAGCCACAGGTATCGCGATCGCTGGATCGGGATGCTGGCCCTGCCGGTGATCCCAACGGTCACGCCAGCCGGGGCTCAACCGAAGGACCACACGGCCGTGATCTGCACGGTCAGCTCCTGCGTGCCCGGCTCGACCGGCGCCGCAGCGTCGACCTCTTCGGCGGACGGCGATGCCGATGGCCCCGGCGCAGCTCCGGCCTCGCGGATGGAGACCAGCTCACCAAGCTCACGGTCGGCGAGCTGTGCGTACTGCTCGGCCTTGCCTCGCGCGTCCTCGAACGCGCGCTGGCGTGCGGTCTCGAGCAGTGGATCGGTCTCGGACACCTCGAAACGGACCCCCCGGATGCGCGTCACGTCCTCTGCCGCATCGCTGGCCGCCTCGAGGACCGCACCCGCTTCGTCGACGTCGCCGATCCGGACCTCGAGCACGTTGGTCGCGACGATCCCGACCGGGCCAGCGGGCCCCTCGGGTTCCTCGGCACCGGCCTCAGGACGCGGTGGGCGGTCCCGCTCCTCGCGGACCGAGAGCTCCTGGGTCTGGATGTCGTCCTCCGCGACACCCGCCTCCCGAAGCGCCTCGATCACCTCCGAGGCACGCTCGCTGGCGGTGTCGAAGGCGCGCTCGGCCGAATCGGACGTCACCTCGACTCCCACCCTGACGCGGACGACGTCGGGCTGGCCCTCCGCCTCCCCGCGTCCGACGACCGTGACGGTGTCGCCCACCGGCGCAGCGTCGCCGGCGGCGGCCTGCGCGTCGGCTTGAGCGGCGGCCGGCTGGTCGGTGGCGCCAGCATCGGTCGAGTCACCGTCGGTGGAACAGCCGGCCACCGCCACAGCTCCCATCCCGACGACCGCGAGCATCTTGGTGACCATGGGCGACCTTCCAGCGCTTGGGTCCCGGTGCGTGACCGGATGCTGGTTCGACCGTAACGAGGCGTGTGATGCACCGACCGTGTCCACATGGACGCCCGAAGGGGCCCGGCATCGTCCGACCGCGAGTCCGCCCCCTGCCGCACCCGAACAGGAACGGGAGCCGGTCCTTCGGTCAGGGTGCGTCGGCCGCAGGTGCATAGCGTGAGGACCCGTCAGCGTCGAGTGAGCGTGCCAGCGGAGGAACGCGTGCCGGTGTCCCAGGAGATCCGGGCGGTCCGCACCATCGGTGCGAGCCTGGGCGGCGGGGTCGTCGGTCTGGTCCTGCTCGGTGCCGTCGTGGGCTACCTCATCGGCCCGATGCTGGACCTCCAGGGGCTGGCCACGCTGCTGCCTCCGCTGCTCGGTGGGATCGTCGGCGCCGTGCTCGGCGCGAGCTTCGGGCTGGCGTTCGCGTTCCGCGACGAGCCGCGGCGCCAGCAGCTGATCACCGTGCTGACGGTGCTCCTGCCGGCCCTGGTGCTCCTGGCCGGTGCCGCCGCCGAGGTCGTCGACGTCATGGTCGTCCACCCCCTGACGCTGGCGGTGCTGCTCCCGATCCTGGCGCTGCTCGGGCGTTTCCTGGCAACACGTCCAGCCGACGGCTCCAGGGGTGGCTGAGGTGGCCCGCACCCCGGGTCACCTCGGTCCGGTACCACATCGCTTCAGCACGACCGGTGGGCGTGCCGCGACCCGTGTCGCATCGGCTGCTCAGGTCGCGATGGTGCCGCCGTCCACGGGCAGGGTGATCCCGGTGACGTAGCTCGAGGCGTCGGAGGCCAGGAAGACCACGGCGGAGACGAACTCCTCCGGCTCACCCTTGCGCCCCGCGGGGACCCGCAACGCCTGCACCCCCTCGAGGTAGCCCTCCGGGTACTGCTCGGTCATCTCCGACTCGAAGAACCCCGGAGCGATCGCGTTCACCCGGATGCCCTTGCGGCCCGTCCACTGCACCGCCAGATCGCGGGTCAGCCCGACGATCGCGGCCTTCGACGCCGCGTAGGCGGCCTGCGGCAGGCCGGCGGTGGTCAGCGCCAGCACGCTGCTGACGTTGATGATCGACGAACCCGGCTGCATCACGCGACCGCAGGCCTGCGCCATCCAGTACGAGCCTTCGAGGTTGATGTCGATGACCCGTCGGAACTCCTCGGGAGTCTCCCGCGAGGCGGGAACGGCCGTCCCGATCCCCGCGTTGTTGAGCAGCACGTCCACCCGCCCGAAGGCCTCCATGGCGGCCTCCGTGGTCCGGGTCGCGGTCGCGGGCTCGGCCACATCTCCGACCACGACGACGCAACGCCGACCGGCCGCCTCGACCTGCTCCTTGGTCCGCTCGAGCCGTTCGGCGCGGCGCGCCACCAGGACCACGTCCGCCCCGGCGGCTGCCAGGCCGACCGCAGCGTGGACCCCGAGTCCGGACGAGGCGCCGGTCACGATGGCGACACGGTCGGTCAGGGCGAAGCGGGCGAGCGGGTCCGTGAGCGGGTCCATGGGTCCTCCCGGGCGGGTGGCAGGGACGATTCGGCGTCTGTCGGTGGTCCGGTGGCGATCTCAGGCGAAGGCGGCGTCCAGGGTGATCTCGACGCTGTCCGCCAGCGCCTGGGAGACCGGGCAACCCTCCTTGGCTGCGGTCGTCGTCTCGTCGAGCCCAGCCTCGTCGAGGCCCGGCGCGCTCACACGCACGGTGATCGCGCTGCGCGTGATGCCCGTCCCGGGGACGAAGGTCACCGTCACCGACGTCTCGAGCCGCTCCGCCGGCGTCCCGCGATCAGCGAGCTGCTTGGACAGGGCCATCGAGTAGCACGAGGAGTGGGCAGCGGCGATCAGTTCCTCGGGACTGGTCTTGCCGCCAGGCTGCTCGGCACGCGCCGGCCAGGAGACGGCGGCGTCCTGGACGAGTCCGGACGACTCGAAGGTGACGGTGCCCGAGCCCTCGAAGAGGGTCCCGGTCCAGACGGTGGCAGCGGTGCGGTCGGTCATGAGCTCTCCGTTCACGGTGGGCGGACGCCACGATGCGGCAGGCACGCCTCGGGCGGGACCGTACGGTCGACGACGTCAGCCGTGCGCCGATCGTGGCAGCGCTGACGATAGTCGGCGGTCGGGGGCTGCCGGCGGGCGGCAGGTCGGGTGCCCACCCGTTAGCGTGCTGCGGATGGCAGACGACCGTGCCCCCACCTCGCAGCTCCCCGGGGACCTGCGGCGCCGCCAGCGCAGTGGGCTCGTGTTCGCCACGATCTCGGCCGCGGCCTTCGGATCGTCGGGGCCGATGGGCCGGGCGCTGATCGACGCCGGTTGGACCTCGGGTGCCGCCGTGCTGGTCCGCCTCGGGGGTGCAGCGGTCCTGCTGGCCGTCCTCGTGCTGGTGCTGCAACGCAACCGTGTGCGGCTGACGCGGCACACGGCGCGCACCCTGCTCGTCTACGGCCTGGTGGCGATGGCCGGGGTCCAGCTGGGCTTCTTCAACGCGGTCCGCACCCTGGACGTCGGGGTCGCGCTCCTGCTCGAGTACCTGGCTCCGGTGCTGCTGCTGACGTGGACGTCGATCAGGGCCCGGCGCCGACCGCCGAACGCGACCTTGTTCGGCGCCGCGCTCACCCTCGTGGGCTTGGTGCTGGTCCTGGACCTGACCGGCACCGACACGGTGGATCCCGTCGGGGTCGCCTGGGGGTTGTTCGCCGCGGTCTGCCTCGCGGGGTACTTCAGCCTGTCGGCCCGGGAGGACGCCGACCTGCCACCACTGCTCATGGCCGCCGGTGGGACCGCGGTCGGCGCCTCGGCGATCGCACTGGCAGGCATGCTCGGCATCGTGCCCGTGGGCTTCGCCGCTGCCGACACGGTGCTCGCCGGGATCTCGGTGTCGTGGCTGGTGCCCGCGCTGTGGCTGGTCGTGGTCTCCACCGCGGTCGCCTACCTCACCGGGATCGTCGGGGTCGTGCGCCTCGGCCCACGCGCGGCGTCGTTCGTGTCGCTGTCCGAGGTGCTGTTCGCCATCCTCGTCGCCTGGCTCCTGCTGGCACAGCTGCCCGGCCTGCTCCAGCTGCTGGGCGGGGTCAGCATCCTGTCCGGCATCGTCGTCATCCAGCGCACGGAACGCGGCGAGCCGACCCCGGCTGGGCCACCACCGCCGACGACCTGAGCCACGCGCCGCGAGCGCCGAGGTCCCGGGTCTCCCTCGCACGATCGCCACCGCTGAACTCACCGCTGCGAGGCCCTTGGCCCCTGGCGGTCCGCCGTGCGCCGTCGCACGGTCACAGCAGGGCAGCCGCCGTGTTCGGTTCCATCGATCGAGGGGGGCGCCGTGAGGATCCTGCAACTGGCACCGCCCTGGTTCACCGTCCCGCCGGTGCGCTACGGCGGCACGGAGCTGGTGATCGCCGCCCTCACCGACCAGCTCATCGACCACGGCCACCAGGTGACGATGCTGGCGTCCGGCGGCTCGTTGACGCGGGCCGAGCTGCGCACCGTGTACCCGGTACCGCCGGCCGAACGGCTCGGCGACGCGATCGTCGAGCTGCCGCACGTGCTCGCCGGCTACCAGGACCGTCACCGCTACGACATCATCCACGATCACACGGTGACCGGCGCCGGTGTCGGCGCGCTGTTGCACGGACCGCCCATCGTGCACACGGTCCACGGTGCCTGGACCCCCGAACTGCGCCGTCTGTACGAGATGATCGCGGACCGGGTCGCGCTGGTGGCCATCAGCCACGATCACGCGGCGCACGCCCCGCCTGGGCTGCCCCTGGCCGGCGTCGTGCACAACGGGATCGACGTCGCTCGCTACCCCTTCGAAGCCGCCTCCATGGGCCACCTCGCCTGGGTCGGCCGGGCCGGAGCGGACAAGGGCGCCGATCTCGCCGTGGCGGTGGCCAACCGGCTCGACCTCCCGCTGCGCATCGCCATGAAGCTCAACGAACCAGTGGAACACCGGTGGTGGGACGAGGTCATGGTCCCCCTCCTCGCCGACACCCGCACCGTCGTGGTCCACAACGCCACCCATGCGCAGAAGCTCGCCGTACTGCGAGGAGCGGCCGCGCTGCTGGTACCGATCCGTTGGGACGAGCCCTTCGGCCTGACCATGGTGGAGGCCGGTGCCTGTGGCGTCCCCGTCGTGGCCTTCGCCCGCGGAGCCGTCCCCGAGATCGTCGATCACGGTCGGACGGGCTGGGCCGTACCGTCCGACGATGTCGATGCGATGTGCGCGGCGGTGGAGCGCGCCCCCTCGATCGACCGAAGAGCCTGTCGCGCCCACGTCGAACGCCACTTCGCGGCAGCCCGGATGGCACGCGACTACGAGCGGCTCTACGACGCACTGGCACCGGGCCGGACGATCCGGCTCCCCGACCTCGACACCACGTCGCCGTGATGTCCGAACCCGACAGCGCCGCGCCGAACGTCGCTGATGGCAGCGCGAGCACGCTCGCCGCTGGCCCTCAGTCGCAGCCGGCTGGCAGCGCTGCCCGCTGGTGGCGGCCACCGACGCCGGGCTGGTCGGTCGTGCTCGCCGGGGATGACCCGGCACGGCGCCGGGCGGATGCCTCGCTGCTGACCGTGGCCGACGGCCGGTTCGGGACGCGGGGGACCCGGGAGGAGTGTGATGCGGGAGGTGAACCGTGGGTGCTGGCCGCCGGCGTCTACCGCCAGGTCCCGGGGGACATCCCCCGACCGCTGCCCGGCCCGCCATGGTTCCACCTCGACGTCCCCGCCGACGACGACGCCGACGAGCGCCGGTGGCTGGACCTGCGTCGCGGCGTGCTCCACCGCGAGCGTCGCGGCGCGTTCGGCTACCGCTCGGCGCGCTTCGCCTCGCTGGCACGTCCCGGGATCGCCGTCCAGCGCAGCACCAGCGACCGCACCCTCGACCGCGGCGGCGACCGCGCGCCCACCGGTGGCAGCGACCGCACGCGCGAGCACGATGCCGAGCCGCCCCTGCCGGTCACCGACGGGGTCCGCCGGCATCGCTGGCCATCGGACGACCTCGAGGTGTCCCACACGAGCGGGATCGGCACGATCATCGCCGCCACCCACACCCGATGGGACCAACGGGACGGCCGCACGGTCGTGGACCGGCTCGCGAGCTTCGAGGCCCATCCCACGCAGTGCCCCGCGACCGGCCCGGTCGTCGCCGCGCTGCAGCAGGCCCGGGCCGCGGGCTGCGACCGGCTCCTGCTGGAACACGAGATCGCGTGGGCCGGGCGGTGGGACGACGCCCGGATCGCCATCCCCGGCGACCCGGAGTTGGAGCTGGCCACCAGGTTCGGCCTGTTCCACCTGATGGCCTCGGCGAGCGACCGGGGCGAGGCCGCGGTGGGAGCTCGCGGTCTCAGCGGCCCGGGCTACGCCGGTCACGTGTTCTGGGACGCGGACGTGTTCGTCCTGCCGTTCCTGGCCGCGACCCACCCGTCGTCCTCACGGGCGATGCTCGAGTACCGCCGGCGCCGTCTGGCGGCGGCACGGCAACGGGCACGAGCGGAGGGCCGCGCCGGCTGCCGCCTGCCGTGGGAGTCGGCGGTCGATGGCAGCGAGGCCACGCCCTCCACCACCGTGGCGCTCGACGGCACGCAGCTCGCGGTCGAGACCGGCAGGCTCGAGGAGCACATCGTCGCCGACGTCGCCTGGGCGGCGTGGCACCACCACCTGTGGAGCGGGGACCGGTGGGTGACCCACGGTCCCGCGCGGGCCCTGCTGATCGAGACCGCGAGGTACTGGGCGTCCCGACTCGAGCAGGACGCCGACGGCACCGTTCACCTGCGTGGGGTGATCGGCCCCGACGAGTACCACGAGGACGTCGACGACAACGCCTACACCAACGTCATGGTCCGCTGGCACCTTCGTCGCGCCGCCGGACTGTGCACCACCGGGGGGAACCTCCCCCCCGGTGGCGACGTCGCTGAGGCCATCGACGACGGCAACGGCGACGGCGACGGCGACGACGCCGATGCCGACGCCGCCGAGGTCGCCCGGTGGCGCGAGCTGGCCACCGGCCTCGTCGACGGCTACGACCCCAGGCGAGGCAGCCACGAGCAGTTCGCCGGCTACGGGGACCTGGAGCCGCTCGCGGCGGCCGAGGTGGGTGACCCGCCGTTGGCCGCGGACGTGCTGCTCGGCCGTGAGCGCGTTGCCGCCTCGCAACTGGTCAAGCAGGCGGACGTGCTGCTGCTGCACCACCTGGTCCCGGACGAACTGCCGGCCGGCTCGCTGCGTCAGGATCTCGATCGCTACCTGCCCCACACGGTGCACGGAAGTTCACTGTCACCGGCGGTGCATGCCAGCCTCCTGGCCCGGGAGGGACGTCCCGAGGAGGCCGCGGAGCTGCTCAGGACCGCCGCCAGGATCGACCTCGACGACGTCACGGGGACCACGGCCGGGGGGCTGCACCTGGGCGCCATGGGCGGGGTGTGGCAGGCGCTGGCCTTCGGGTTCCTCGGGCTCAGGCCGCACCCGCACGGCCTCGCGGTGGACCCACGGCCGCTGCCGGCGAGATGGCAGGCGCTGGAGCTCACCGTGCGCTACCGCGGCGACCGGGTACGGCTCCGCCATCGCCGCGACCGGGTCGAGGTGGCGTGCGCTGCGCGGGTGCCCCTGCTGGTCCCCGTCACCGGCGACGATGCCACGACCGCAGCCCGGCTCCTCCTCGGCCCCGTCGTGCTGCGACGGGACGGCGAGCGCTGGCGGCCGGAGGCGGGACGATGACCGAGCTCACGGAGCGCGGCGGTGTGCTGGTCGCCATCGACGACCACCCGTCGAACGCCACCACCCTGCAGGTCGGGGTCGCGCTGGGCCGGGCCCTGGAGCGCACGGTCACCGCCAGTCATATCGCCGATGCGGCGCCTGCATCGGTCCGGGAGGCGGCCGAGGACGCCGGCGTCGATCTGCAGGTGCGCCCCGGCCCGGTCGTGCCCACCCTGATCGACGTGGTCGCCGCCGCCGAGGTGGCGGTCGCCATCGTCGGCAGAGGGCAGCCGGAGCGCGGGGACCCCCCGGCAGGTCACGTCGCGGTGGCCGTGATCGAGGCGACCGCCACGCCGACACTGCTGGTCCCACCGCACACCACGGCCGGGCTCGATGCGCCGCTGCACAAGGCCCTGCTCCCGCTGGACGGTGCGGCGGAGACCGAGGCTGCGGTGGCCCCGACGGTCAAGCTGCTGGCCGACGCTGCGCTGGAGCTGGTCGTCGTCCACGTGCTGGCCGACCAGGAGGTGCCGGCCTTCCTCGACCAGGCGCACCACGAGCTGGAGTCCTGGGGACGGGAGTTCCTCGCGCGACACGCCGTGACCGAGTCGGCCCCGCGCATCGTGCTGCGCGCCGGCATGCCCGGTCGCAACGTGCTGGAGGTCGCGAGCAGCGAGGCCGCGGATCTGATCGTGGTCGGCTGGTCGCAGGACCTCTCGACGGGCCGCGCCGAGGTGGTCCGACTGCTGCTCGCCGACGCGGAGAGGCCCGTGCTGCTGGTGCCGATCGAGCCGGATCGGCGAGCCACGTGATGGGGATGAGCGACCACGTGGCCCTCAGGGCTCGGACCGGTGTCAGCGGTCCGCCCCGCGTCAACGGCCCGCCCCGCGTCAGCGGCCCGCCCGGGGTACCCCGGTGCTCAATCGGACGGGGAACGCACCGGGTCGATCCGCCCGACCAGGGAACCGTGGTCGTAGTCGCCGGACCGGTAGACGTCGAGGGCGCCACAGTGCGGACACCGCTCCTCGAGCTCGCCCACCTCGCCGGAGGCCAACGCCTCCCGCTGCTGCTGGTGCGAGGAGACGAAGCAGGTCCCGCAGCGGTGGCAGTTCACGCGGAGCAGATCGGCCATCGCACGCTCCTCGGGATCGCCGGTCCCCGGAGCATGCGGCACCGCCACCTCGCTGTCCATGGCCCAACGTCCCGAGCGAGGTTCCCGAGATGACCGCGTACCCCATGGCCGGACCGCTGGGTGAGGTGATCTGCGTCCGCGGGGAGTCCTTCGTGGTCTCCGGTCCCAGCGGGGACCTCCTGCGAGGTGGCGACCACGGCGTCTACGTGCGCGACACCCGCTTCCTGGACCGGCTCGAGGTGACGGTGGACGGGGTGTCCCCCCGTCCTCTCACCGCGACCAGCACCGGCGCATCGAGCGCCACCTTCCACGCCCACGTCCCGGTGCCCGGCGCCGGACCCGACCCGACGTTGATCGTGGACCGGCGACGCCTCGTCGATGGTTGCCTCCACGAGGAGATCCACCTGCGCAACCACGGTCGCTGCGACCTCGAGGTGGAGGTGGGCGTGCGGCTCGGCAGCGACCTGGCCTACATCTTCGACGTGCGTCACGCCCGCACGCTCGACCCCGTCCCACCCCAGGACCGCGGTGACGGCCTGGCCTTCGCCCGTGCCGATGGGGTGGACCGGGTCACGGTGACCATGGAACCGCCACCGCACCGCATGGTTGCCGACACCCTGTTCGTGATCTGCCGCATCCCGGCGGGCCAGCGCACCCGCGTGTGCCTGGAGGTGGCCGCCACCGATGTCTACGGCACGGTGCGGCCACCCCGGCGCTGCGCGGCCCCGGCCGCCGCCGCGGCGGCCGTGACCGGGCTGCCGCGGACGTCCTGGTCGGTGCGCTGCTCCGATCACCGCTTCACCCGACTCATCGAGCGCAGCGTCGAGGACCTGCGGGCGTTGCGCATGACGGATCCCGAGGCCCAGGAGGACGCCTTCTGCGCCGCCGGCAGCCCCTGGTACCTGACCCTGTTCGGGCGGGATTCGCTGTGGGCGGCGTGGATGACCCTGCCGTTCGACCCGGCACTGGCCGAGGGCACGTTGCGCACCCTGGCCCGCCGGCAGGGCAGCCGTCACGACGTCGGGACGGAGGAGGCACCGGGCAAGATCCTGCACGAGATCCGACGCGGCAGCCTGACCCACCGGGGCGACCTGCCACCCAACTACTACGGCACGATCGACGCGACACCGCTGTTCGTGATGCTCGCCCACGAGGCCTGGCGGTGGGGACTGGACGAGGACCGCCTGCGCCCTCTGCTCCCCCACGTCGAAGCCGCCCTGGGGTGGCTGGGCAGCGACGGCGACCCGGACGCCGATGGCTTCCTCGAGTACCACAAGAAGCAGGCGCGCGGGCTCGATAACCAGGGCTGGAAGGACAGCCATGACGGGGTCCAGTTCGCCGACGGCACCCTGGCCAGGCCGCCGATCGCGCTGGCCGAGGTGCAGGCCTACGCCCATGACGCCGCTCGCTGCGGCGCCGAACTCCTGCGGCACTTCCAGCGTCCCGGGGCCAGCGACTGGGACCGGTGGGCCGACAGGTTGGCCGAGCGGTTCCGTGCCGCCTTCTGGATCGAGGACCGCCACGGGCGCTATCCGGCGATCGCACTGGACGGCGACAAGCGTGCGGTCGACGGCCCGGCGAGCAACATGGGGCACCTGCTGCTGGGCTCGTTGGTGGACGACTCCGAGGCGACCCTGATCGGTGCACAGCTCGGCCATGAGCGCCTCGCATCGGGGTGGGGGCTGCGCACGCTGGCCGATGACAGTGCCGGCTTCAACCCGCTCGGCTACCACACCGGCTCGGTGTGGCCGCACGACACCGCCGTCGCCGTCTGGGGGCTGGCCGCGCGCCACCAGCCGGACGTGGCCAGCGGCTTGCTGCGTGGGTTGGTCGAAGCGGCTCCCGGCTTCAGCTCCCGGCTGCCCGAGCTGTTCGGTGGCTTCGCACGTGACGAGGCGCCGGCACCGGTGCCCTACCCCGCCGCATGCCGCCCACAGGCCTGGGCTGCGGCCGGCGTGCTGCTGCTGTTACGGACCTGCCTCGGCCTGCACGGCGACCTCCCCCGGGGTCGGGTCCGCCTCGATCCGCTCTGGCCGCCACCGTTCCGCAGCCTCGAGGTGCGGGGGGTGCCCGTCGGTGACGGGCGGCTCAGCGTGCGGATCGACCGCGACCACGGCGTCGACGCCGAGCTCACCGACCACGCGCTGACGCTGGAGGTCGCCGACGTCGGCTCCTGACGGACGGCCACGGATCCGGGAGCGCCCCCTCACTCGAGGTACCTCGCCTCGATGGCCTTGCGGACGGTGTCGCGGAAGCCTTCGGCACGCAGCCGGTCGGTCCGCAGCTCATGCTCCGCTTCCCGGATGACCTCGGCGAGGTCCTGATCCTGTAGGACGTCGCGGAGCCAGCGCGAGAGGTCATGGCGTCGACCGTGGGCCTCGAGCGCGTCCCCGCTGCACACGCCGAGGTGACGGTGGAACTCGCGGAGGTTGCTGGCGGCCGGCCCGTTGCTGAGATCGTCGAAGTAGAACCGCAGCGGCTCGGGCAGCTCCCCGTCGATGTACTTGTGCCAGTGCCTGACGTGTCCGGAGTGGCGCTCGGCCACGGTGAAGGCACGAGGCGGTGCGTCGCCCGAACGGTCGATCAGGACACCGCGGCCGCGTCGTTCGCCGAGCAGCTGCGCGAGCTCGTCCTCGGAGCACCCGGCCACCCTCGCGGCGTAGCGATGCGCCTGCCCCCGCCCGTTGGCCCCACCCGCCGTGAGCACCAGCAGGTCGCAGGCGCGCTGCGCCACCTCCGGCAGCGCGTCGGGATGGTAGGAGCTGCACCCGTAGCCGTGGTCGCCCTCCTCGAGCGGGTGGGTCCACTGCGCCTGGTCGGCCAGCAGCTCGTGGGCCTCGTCGAAGAACAACCAGTGTGGCAGGCCGGTCACGGCGCGCTGGGCCAGGAGCACCGGAGCGATGGCGTCGACGTAGGCACGCTGCGCCGGTTCGTCCAACGTCGACAGGTCGACGATGACGCTGCCGAAGCGGTGCCGCAGCAGGTCGGCGAGCTGGGTCGCGGCCGGCAATGGGTGGCGGCCGCCGACGCCGAGGATGCCGCGGCGGTCCGTCAGCGAACGGTGATCGCCCTCGCGGTCCAACACCAGCACGCTGTAGTCGAGCCGCACGAGCTGCTCCACGAGGGATCCCACCAGGTAGGACTTCCCCGAGCAGCTGGCGCCGACCAGCAGGAGATTGATCTGCGAGGCGGGCAGCTGGACCTCGTTGCCGGCATCGTCGTACCCGAGGGTCAGCGCCCAGTTGCTCGGCGCGACCCAGCGCTCACCGGAGACCAACGGTCCGCGCAACAGCTCGGCCACCCCGGCCCCGTCGGCGGTCTCCAACACCACGTCGGCACCGCGTTTGAGCGGCTCGACGGCGTTGGCGACCGCGACCCCGACCTCGCACACCTCCAACAGGTGGTGGTCGTTCTCCGCGTCGCCGACCGCGAGCGTGCTGTGGCGGGAGATCCCGAGGTTGCCGAGCGCCTGGCAGAGCCCGGTCCCTTTCGTCACCCCGTTGGGTAGCACCATCAGCGCTGCACGGTTGTGGACCAGCTGGCACCCGAGCTCCAGCCGGACGATCTCATCGATCACGGCCTGGCGGTGTCGGGCATCGCAGGCCAGCAGGACGCGGCCCTGACGCACCGGGAGGTCCCGATGCGCCAGGCGCTGCGCGAGCACGGGGTCGATGGGCGCTGACAGGTCCTGCACACCGTCGGCGTCGGCGAGCACCGCACCGTTCTCCGCGACGATCGCGTCGAACTCCTCGTCGACCTCGGGGAACACCGCCCGCAGCTCCGACAGGATGCGTCCGGTGACCAGCACCACGACCCGGCCGCGTTCGCGTTGCTCGCGGATCGCGGCGAGCACGTCAGGTGTCGGGCGGTCCGAGTGCGTGAGCGTGCCGTCGTAGTCGAGGGCGATCGCCTGGAAGCCGGCAGCCATGGTGGGAGGAGCCCTTGGGGCGGGCCACGCACCGTAGCCAGGCGAGACCGCGGACGGTGCGGACGGCTGGCCGGGAGCGGTCAGCGCTCGCCGTGGTCAGCGCCGGGAGCGGCCAGGACCGGGAGCGGCCAGGGCCCGCCGCGGGCAGCGCGGGGAGGGGTCAGCGCGGGGAGGGGGCAGGGGCGAGGCGGCGCATCCCCTCCTCGAGGACCGACGTCGGCTTGCAGAACGCGAAACGGACGAGCGAGGTGACCGGGCCCGGATCATCGACGAAGGCGGCTACCGGGACGGCGGCCACACCGAGCGCGCCGGGAGCCCACCGGCAGAACGCCGCACCGTCCTCCCAGCCGATCGCGGCCACGTCGGCGGTGACGAAGTAGGTCCCGGCGGCTCGTGTGGTCGGGATCCCTGCCGCCAGCAACCCGTCCACCACCAGATCCCGACGCCTGCGGTGCACCTCACCGACGGCTCGCAGCTCGGCGGCGGGCAGGGCCAGTGCGGTCACCACCGCGTGCTGCAGCGGCGTGCCGCCCGCGAAGGACAGGAACTGCTTGGTGGTGCGCAGGGCCGCGGTCAGGCGCGGTGGCGCGCACGCCCAGCCGACCTTCCAGCCCGTGCAGGAGAAGGTCTTGCCGGCACTGGAGATCGTCACCGTACGAGGTGCCATGCCCTCCCGGGTGGCCAGCGGCAGGTGCGCACCGTCGTACACCAGGTGCTCGTAGACCTCGTCGGTGACCGCCAGCAGGTCGTGCTCGACGCACAACCTCGCGATGGCGTCCAGCTCCTCGGGAGCCAGGACGGCCCCGGTGGGGTTGTGAGGCGAGTTGAGCAGCAGGAGGCGGGTCCGTGGGGTGATGGACGCCGCCAGGCGGTCGACGTCGAGCGTCCAGGGTCCCCGTTCGGTGCGTCCCTCACCGGCCGGTGGCGTCAGCGGCACCCTGACCTCGCGGGCTCCCGCCATCGCGATCATCGCGGTGTAGGCGTCGTAGGTCGGCTCGAGGACGAGCACCTCGTCCCCGACCTCACACGTCGCGAGGATCGTCGCCGCGACCGCTTCGGTGGCCCCGAACGTCACGGTCACCTCGGTGTCGGGGTCGACGTCGAGGCCGTACCAGGTGCGCTGGTGATCGGCGACCGCAGCGCGCAACTCGGGGATGCCCGGGCCGGGCGCGTACTGGTGGTGACCGGCGTCCAGCGCGGCGTGGGCTGCGGCCACGACCGCTGGTGGCGGATCCTCGTCGGGGAACCCCTGGCCGAGGTTGACGGCCTCGTACGCCTGGGCGAGCGCCGTCATCTCGGAGAAGATCGTCGTCCCGAACCGCTGGAGGCGGGCCACCAGCGGCGAACCCGTGCGGCCGGTCGATGCCGCTCCAGCTGCCGCGTCCGGTTCGCTCACGTGCCCTTCCTCCCGTTCCAGCCGGCGTCGCCGCACCGGTCTGGCCGACCCGTGCCGGTCTGGCCGACCCGTGCCGGGACCGTGTCGGCGCGCTCTGGCGTCGCCGCACCGTAGGGGCTCGAGCGCGCCGACGACCAACACCGTCGAGCGACAGCGATCGGACCACGGGGGGTGCCCGCCACGCAGCGGCCGCGCCGCAGCCGCCACCGCCGCCACCGCTGCGGCCACGCTCGCCACCCGTCGGCCACGCTCGCCACCCGTCGGCCACGCTCGCCACCCGTCGGCCACGCTCGCCACCCGTCGGCCACGCTCGCCACCCGCGTCGCACACCCGTTAGCGT
>JAWLDJ010000026.1:1902-3390 GCA_041686695.1 Nitriliruptoraceae bacterium | reverse complement strand
CGGCCACGCTCGCCACCCGTCGGCCACGCTCGCCACCCGTCGGCCACGCTCGCCACCCGTCGGCCACGCTCGCCACCCGCGTCGCACACCCGTTAGCGTCACGACGGTGGCGTCCGCCTCTCCCCCGAGCGAACGAGGACCGTGCATGCAGTTGGCCATCCTGTCCCGAGCCCCGAACAGCTACAGCACCCGGCGGCTGAAGGCGGCGGCACAGGAACGGGGCCACACGGCACGGGTCCTCAACACCCTGCGCTTCGCCATCGACCTCTCCGGCGACGAACCCGACCTCCAGTACCGCGGCAAACCTCTCTCCGACTACGACGCGATCCTGCCCCGCATCGGAGCGTCGATCACCTTCTTCGGGATGGCGGTGGTTCGCCAGTTCGAGCAGATGGACGTCTACACCCCGACCACGGCCGCCGGCATCGCGAACTCCCGTGACAAGCTCCGCTCGATCCAGATCCTGTCACGCCACGACGTCGGCATGCCGGCCACCACCTTCGTCCGGGACCGCGCCGACGTGCTGCCGGCCATCGAGCGGGTGGGCGGGGCGCCCGTGGTGATCAAGCTGCTGGAGGGCACCCAGGGCATCGGGGTGATCCTGGCGCCCGACACCAAGGTCGCCGAGGCCGTGATCGAGACCTTGCAGAGCACGCGGCAGCATGTCCTGATCCAGCGCTTCATCGCCGAGAGCCGGGGGCGTGACATCCGTGCCTTCGTGGTCGGTGACCGGGTGGTCGCTGCGATGCGCCGCAGCGCCCAGGGTGACGAGTTCCGCTCCAACGTCCACCGAGGTGGCACCACCGAGGCGGTCGAGTTGGACGAGCAGTACGAGCGGGTGGCGGTGCAGTCCGCACAGATCATGGGACTGCGTATCGCCGGCGTGGACATGCTGGAGAGCGACCGCGGCCCGATGGTGATGGAGGTCAACTCCTCGCCTGGCCTCGAGGGCATCGAGGCGGCCAGCGAGCTGGACATCGCCGGCGCGATCATCGACTACGTCGCCAACCAGGTCGCCTTCCCCGAGCTGGACGTACGGCAACGGCTGACCGTCAGCACCGGGTACGGCGTGGCGGAGTTGCACATCGGTGACGGCTCCGGACTGGTCGGCCACACCCTGGCGGGCTCCGGGCTGCGTGAGCGTGACATCACCGTGCTGACCCTGACACGCGGCACACGCGTCGTCCCCAACCCCAAAGGCGACCGCGAACTGGAGGCCGGGGACCGACTCCTGTGCTTCGGTCGCCTGGAAGAGATGCGCGACCTGGTGCCCGCACGCCGGCGGCGGCGAGCCCGGCCCGTCGTCGAGCCGCTGCCACCCGAAGCAGCCGAGGCCCTGGCTGCCACACACGACGAGGTCGTGGGCTCGCACCCGCCCGCGTTCTGACCGGCGCGGTCACGCCCGCTGAGGACGCTCACCGATGGCGGCGGCCCCGCGGCGCTGACCGATGACGGCGGCCCCCGGCGCTGACCGACGACGGCGGCCCC
>JAWLDJ010000026.1:0-1802 GCA_041686695.1 Nitriliruptoraceae bacterium | reverse complement strand
GACGGCGGCCCCGGTTCGACCTCACCCCGACCTCGGACGTTACCGTTCCGATGCAGCGCAGCTGCCCCGCGGCGATGGGCAGCACGCAAGGAGACCGCCGGCCGGTCCGGACCCACAGCGAGCGAACCCCGATGACACCAGGAGCTCCCATGACCACCCCGCTGACGATCGCGGTCGTGCTCGCCAGCACCAACCCCGAGGGAGCCGGGGTGCGCATCGCGCGCTGGTTCGAGAGGCGTGCCGGCGCCCTGCCCGACGCCAAGCTCGACCCGGTCCGCGTCGATGCCGACCCGGCCGTCTTCCGTCACGTCATCGCCGCGGCCGACGCGGTCGTGGTGATCACCCCGGAGTACAACCACAGCTTCCCGGGCCCGCTCAAGACCGCCATCGACGAGCTCCGAGAGGAGTGGTTCGCCACACCGGTGGGCTTCATCACCTACGGCGGGATCTCCGGCGGCCTGCGGGCAGCGGAGGCCTTGCGGGTGGTGTTCGGGGAGCTGCACACCGTGACGATCCGGGAGACGATCAGCTTCACCGACGTCTCCGCGGCCTTCGGATCCGACGGCGAACCCCTCGACCCCAACGGGCCCGACGCCGCCGCGACGAGGTTCCTCGAGGTGCTGCTGTGGTGGGCACGGGTGCTGCGGGAGGCGACCGAGACCACGCCCTACCCGGCATGAGCCCTGCGCCCCGCGGGCACCGCGCCGTGCAGACCACCCGTCGTCCCGTCCTCGGGTGGGAGGTACCACGCCAGCCGCCTCGGCCCCCTACCTTGCGCACCGCGCTGCGCTAGAGGGTGACGGAGCCGAGGGACGATGATCGCGGAAGCAGCTGGCTGGGTGCAGGCACTGGTGCTCGGCATCGTGCAGGGGCTGACGGAGTTCATCCCGGTGTCCTCCTCTGCCCATCTGGTGCTCGTCCCGGCACTGGCGGGGTGGGAACGCCACGGGCTGGCCTTCGACGTCGCCCTCCACCTCGGGACCCTGTCGGCACTCCTCGTGTACTACCGCACCGACCTGTGGGGCATCGCCCGGGCCGTCACGACCCGCACCGCCTCCCCCGAGCGCACCGCCTACCGGAGGCTGCTCGGGCTGATGGTCCTTGGCAGCGTGCCGATCGGCATCGCTGGTCTCACCCTCGACGACGCGGTGGAGTCGGTCTTCTCCTCACCGCAGGCCACCGCGTGGCTACTGCTGCTGACCGCCGCCGTGCTGATCGGCGGCGAGCGGCTCCATCGACGCCAGCTGCGGCGCGACCCCGCGATCGCCGCTGGCGACCGACGGGCGCCCCCACCGGTGGCCGGCACCGCCGCCGTCGGCGCCGAGGCGCTGGAGGTGGACGGCGCTGAGGAGGGCACCAGGCCCGGGGCGGTGAGCGTCGAGCGGATGGGCACCCGTCACGCCTTGGCCGTGGGGCTGATGCAGACCCTCGCCCTGCTGCCCGGTCTGTCCCGCTCGGGGTTGACCATCTCCGCGGGTATCGGGGCCGGGCTATCACGTCCGGCGGCCACCCGCTTCGCCTTCCTCCTGGGCATCCCCGCGATCGCCGGTGCCGCGATCGTGCAGGTCCCGCAGGTCGACGACCTCGGCACCGTCACCACCTCGGAACTGCTGGTCGGCGTCGTTGCCGCCGCACTCTCCGGCTACCTGGCCATCGCCTATCTGGTTCGGCTCGTGAGCCGTGCCGGCATCGACCGCTTCGCCTGGTACGTCCTGCCGCTGGCCGCGGTCTCGCTGTTCATCCTGCGGTGAGCGGCGCGGCAGCCGCCGCGGGGACCGCAGCCGGCCACCCCTGACCGCCGC
>JAWLDJ010000025.1:0-26713 GCA_041686695.1 Nitriliruptoraceae bacterium | reverse complement strand
CGGAGGAACTGTGGCCGAGGACATGGGCACCTGGCCCCCAGAGCAGGCGACCGTCCTGCTCGAGGCGCTGAGCGAGGCTGGTCTCACACCCGAGGCCAAGCGCACCCGCGAGGGGGTGTTGGTCACGGTGCCGGACGACCAATCCGACGAAGCGCACCGGCAACTGGTCGCCAACATGGACCGGATCGCCAGCGCTGCCCGACAGCCGAAGGGCCAGGGTGGCCGCGGGCGCCAGCCACGGCCGGTCAAGGGCGCCGACCACAGCCAGCAGAAGGATCCCCAGCAGCTCGCCTCCGAGCGGCTCCAGAGGATCGCCCGCCCGGTCGGCCTGCTCCTGATCGCGCTGTTGATCCTGGTCACGCTCGGGCCCCGCAGTCCGGTGGTCGCGTTCCTGGTGCTCGGGGTGGTGATCTACCTCATCGGCAAGCGGGCCCAGCAGCAGGGAGGTGGCGGCGGCTCCGGTCCCGTGAGGTGACCGAAGATCGACGAGCCGCGTCGGCGCGCCGCCGGATCCCCACGGCCGCCGGATCCCCACGGCCGCCGGATCCTCACGGTCAGCCCAGCGCACGCCGTAGGAAGGTGACCTGGGTCGTGAGCAGCCGTTCGGCGACGACCTCCTGTGGGGTCATGTGGGTGACCCCGGACAGCGGTAGCACCTGGTGTGGGCGCCCGTCGGCCAGCAGGGCGGCCGAGAGCCTGAGGGTGTGCGCGGCGACCACGTTGTCGTCCGCCAGGCCGTGGATCAGCAGCAGCTCGGGGGGATCGTCCTCGTCCCAGCGCACGGCGCCGGGGAGCCCCCCGTCGACGTCGACGAGGCTGGAGACACGGTAGGCCTCAGGATGCGTCTCGGGATGCCCGAGATACCGCTCGGTGTAGTGGGTGTCGTACAGGCCCCAGTCGGTCACCGGCGCGCCCGCCACCGCCGCCCGGAACACCTCCGGTCGGCGCAGCACCGCCAGAGCGGCGAGGTAGCCGCCGAAGGACCAGCCCCGGATCGCGACACGGTCGAGGTCCAGACGCGGCTCCTCGGCCGCGACCGCCGCCAGGGCGTCCAGCTGGTCGGTGAGCACGGGCGTTGCGAGGTCATGGTGGATCGCCCGCTCCCAGACCGGTCCGCGGCCCGGTGAGCCACGTCCGTCCACGACCAGGACCGCGAAGCCCTGATCGGCCAACCACTGCGAGGTCAGGAAGGCCTGGTTCGCGGCGAGCACCCGCTGAGCGTGGGGGCCGCCGTAGGGGTCGAGCAGGACCGGGAGCCTCCGTCGGCCATCGTCGTCGGAGGGCAGCAGGAGGGCGGCGGACAGCCGGCGCGCACCGAGCCGCACCAGCCGGGGGCGGGCCTCGAGCCGGGGCCGTTGTGCGACCACCTCGAGCGCGTGCACGTGGAGGCGGTCGGCACCGTCGGTGTCCTCGGTCTCCCAAGCGACCGTGACCGTGGGCGTGGGCCGATCGAGGACCGAGGTGACCTCCACCCAGGGTGGCCGGTCGTGCCCGGGGCGCTGGCGGCGGGGCGGCCGTCCCGGTACCCGGCGCCGGACCCCGGGGGCTTCGGTAGCGGTCTCGCTCCAGCTCACGGCCGACAGGTCGGCCTCGACGGCGATCGTGTACACGTCGATGCGCGTCGGGTCATCACCCGGGGAGGCCAGCACCTCGATCGAGGTCGCCCCGTCATCGGCCGACGTGGGACCGCCATCGCGCTCCGGCCGTCCACCGAGCACCTCACGGACCTGGAGGTCGGGCGGTGTGACCGGGGTCCCGTCCAGGCACAACGCACGGGTCCCGTCCCGACCGAGCTCGTAGCGGTCCTCGACCGTCACGAGCCGCCCACCGACCCACCGGGGGGTCCCCGGGACCAGCTCGACCCAGGCGGGATCCGACCAGCGGTGGACCTGGGTGGTGCGGCCGGTCGCGGCGTCCACCGTCAGGATCTCGGCCGCTCGCTGGTCGCGAGGCTGCACCAGCAGGGTCAAGGGGCCATCCCAGTCGACGGCGGCCAGGTACTCGTGCTCGGCTCGATCCCACACGACCTCGGTCCGCGCCCCGTCCTCGACCTCGACGAGCCACAGCGACACCGCGGCGTTGCGGGTCCCGGCCGCTGGGTAGCGGTGCACGGTGGCTGGGCTCGCCGGGCGGGACGGATCCGCGATGGTCCACGCCGCGACCTCGCGTTCGTCGACGCGGGCGACGGCCAGCCGCCCACCGTCGGGGGACCACCAGAAGCCGCGTGAGCGCCCCATCTCCTCGGCCGCGACGAACTCTGCGCGCCCCCACGCCACGTCCGCCTCGGCCACCAGGGGGCGGGTGCGGCCGGGCTGGCCTCCCCCCCGCTCCAGGGCGACCAGGTGCAGCCCACCGGCGGCGTGGTAGGCGATCGAGTGACCGTCGGGGGACGGTCGCGGGTCGAAGGCCGGCCCGGCGACCGGGTGCGTCGCGACCGCGCCGGTGGCGACGTCCACGGAGTGGAGCCGGCCTCCCAGGGCGAAGGCGGCGATGGTGCCGTCGGCATCGACGGCGTAGCTGACGATCCCCTCGGCCTGCTCGCGGGCACGCTCACGACGCGCGCGCTCCTCGGGCGGGAGCGGGCCGCTGTCGGGCTCCAAGGTGCGGGCGTCGACGAGCCGCTCGGTGTGGCCGGTGGCCGGATCGTGGCGCCACAGGTGGGTGACGGGATCCTCACCGCTCTCGGAGCGCAGGAACAGCACGAGGGGCCCGGCCGGACCGAGCAGTGCCGTGAACGCTCGTGGCACCCCCAGCGTGAAGCGTCGGGTGCGAGCCTGTTGGCGCGGGAAGCTCAGCTGGTCCATCCGCCACCCTCCGGATCGTCGACAGCGGCCCTGACCTCGACCAGCACCGGACGATGGTGGCTGGCGACATCGACGGGAGCAGCGGTGAGCACCTCGGCGCGGATCACCTCGAGGGCGGGATCGACGAAGACGAAGTCCTGCCGTGTGCTGGGGTCCGAGGTCGGGTAGGTGAGACCGGCACCGGACCCCGCGACCGCGTGGGCATCCTGGAACCGTGCCGCCAGCCCGGCGGCCACCGGCGAGCGCACCGACTCATTGAGATCGCCGCTGACCACCGACGGTTGTTCGATCGTGTCCAGGTAGGCCAGCAGCTCGTGCAGGTTGGTGCGCCGGACCTCGGGACGTAGCCCGAACTGGACCGCGGTGATCGACAGACCCAACCCGGCAACGCTCACGATCGCGTGGGCCGCCTGCCGGGCCGGGACGTCACGGGGGGTCGTGAGCGGGACCAGCGTGGTCGCTCGGATCAGCACCGAGGTGGCGGCCAGGATCGCGGTCCCCGTGCCCCGTCGGCCCGCCCGGGCGACGATGTCCAGTCCTGACAGCCGCGCCAGGGCGCGCAGGCGACCCGCCGGCGGGATCTCGGTCAGGCACACCACGTCGGGAGCCTGGGCCGCCAGGATCCGGCCGGCCGAGGCCGGGTCGAGGCCACCACTGACGTTGTAGCCGATCAGCCGCATCTGCCCGGTTCCCGTGCTCGATCGGCGGCGGTCTCGAGCGCCAGCAGCCCCGCACCGACCACTCCGGCGTCATCGCCGAGGACGGCCAGTTCGACCGGCGGCGCGGTGCGGAAGGCGGAGCCGACCAGCCGCTCGGCCATGGCCACCCGCGCCGGCTCGAGCATCCACGGCGCCGCGGCTGCGGCCACGCCACCGCCGAGCAGGACGAGATCGGGGTCGAGCACGTTGACCAGGGAGGCCAACGCGACACCCAACCACCGTCCGGCCTCCTCGAGGACCTCGACCGCCACCGCATCCCCCTCACGTGCGGCGCTGGTGACGTCGGGCCCGGCGACGTGATCGAGGTCACGCAGACGCGTGACGGTGGTCGGATCCACCAACCGGTCCCGTGCCAGCGCCCCGATGGCACTGCCGGAGGCGTAGGCCTCGACACAGCCGCGGTTCCCGCAGGGGCAGGGCCGACCGCCCTCATCGACGATCACGTGACCGAGCTCGCCACCGAACCCGGTGGCGCCCGTCAGGAGACGCCCGTCGATCACCACCCCGCCGCCCACGCCGGTCCCCAGTGTCACCAGCACCAGATCACGGTGGTCGATGCCAGCTCCGGTGCGGTGCTCCCCGAGGGCCGCGACGGAGGCGTCGTTGGTGACGAGCACCTCACCACCCAACGTGTCCCGCAGGATCCGTGCCAGCGGGAGCTCCCGGATCCCGATGTTGGGTCCGTAGCGCACGGTGCCATCCGTGGTCACGAGCCCGGCGATCCCGATCGCGACCGGCTCCCGCTCCCCGGCGCGCTCCCAGATCGCCTCGATCAGCTCCACGAGCGTGGGGACCAAGGAGCCGGGATCGTCCGCGGGCGTCGGACGCCGATCGCGTGTCTGGATGGTCCCGTCGTCGGCGACCAGCGCGGCACGCAGCTGGGTGCCGCCGATGTCGATGCCCAGACCTCGAGCGCTCACGTCCCGCCTCCCCGGTCGGTGTCGGCGCGACCGCGCGGGTCCAACGGGATGCGCTCGACCTCGCCGCGTGGACGCCTGGCGGCGCCATGATCGGCAGCTGGCCGGCTCGACGCCGTCGGTCCCGCCTCCGCGGCCCCGGTGTCGAGCAGCGACCGGGCGGCCGCCGCCAGGTGTCGGGCCGCCTCGGTGAGGTGGTCGAGCAGTTCGGGCCGGGTGTCCTCCAGGGTGCGGGCCAGCGTGCACAGCGGGCAGATCCCGCACAACTCGGGCCGATGGGGCGATGGCTGCCCCGCCTGGTCGTCGCTCCCGGACCCGGACGCACGTCCAGCCTCGGGGCCGGGGCCGTGGCCGGGGTCAGGATCGGGGACGGCACCAGGTCGCCGGGGCCCCTGCCCCCGCGACGCTGCCCCGGGTGCCGCCGCGCGCGGTGGGACGGGTCGTGGGCGCCGGGCGGCTCGGAAGGCCTCGACCGGATCGGCGTCGTCGATCGCCCGCGGGCCGCTGTCGTCGTCACGGTCCGGGTCGGGGGCCGAGGCCCACCACGGGTGGGTGGCGTCGCTCACCTCGACACCGCCGGCACCTCGGCGGCAGCGAAGCGGATCTCGAGCGCGCCCGCCTCGAGCCGGGCACCGACGATCTCGCGGCGACGCAACGCCGCCGGGAGCGGCACGTTGCGTCGGAGGCTGCCGACGGTGACCTGGAGGTCGTCGTCACGCCGTGACAGCGACAGGTCGTCCTCCACCGCGAAGGGCAGCGCGAGCACGAGCCGTGTCGCCGTGCCGTCCTCGACGACCGTCAGGGGCCGGTGGGGGTGCAGCACCGCGGCCGGATCGTGGTCGGCGTAGACCAGTCGTCCGAGCCTGCTGAGCGCGTCACCACCGATCACCTCGTCCTCGAGGAGCGGGACCTCCAGGACGGGGGTGGGCGCGAAGGCGGTACGTGCGGCCACCACGTGCTCGGCGTGCCGTTGCCGCCAGCGCGCGAGGTAGGGGTGGTCGAGGTGGTCGGGCAGGATCCGGTTCACGATGACCGCATCCACGCCGTAGCCGAACAGCGACAGCGAGGTGGCGGTGCGCTCGGCCTCCGCCAACACGATCCGCTCCGGATTGACCACCAGACGCACGCTGCTGCGGTCGGTGTCGGTCAGCAGCGCATGGACCCCGGCGAGCTCGCCGTGGACCTCGGTGACGGCATCCACCACGTCGTCATCCGGGACCGGTGGCCCGGCGCCGCTCGGCCCGCGGCGACGTGTGAGGGGGGCGACCGCCCGTGCCAGGGCACGCCCGGGGCTCAGCACCCGGTCGGTGTAGAAGCGCAGCGCATCGGGCAGGGTGAGCAGCTTCAGGGTCTCGGCCGTCGGAGCGCAGTCGACCACCACGACGTCGTAGGCCCCCGTGGCGACCTGGGCACGCAGGTCGATCAGCGCGAACAACTCGTCGAGGCCGGGGAGCAGGACCAGTTCCTCGGCGGCGACGTCACCGATCCCGCCCCAGTGCAGCAGGGTCGTGAGGTAGTCCCGGACCCGGCCCCAGTGGCGTTCCAGGCGCTGCTGCGCGTCGAGCTGCTGGGCGTGGAGCTGGGCACCACCGACCTCGATGGGCGTCGGTCGGTCCGCCAGCGGCGTCGCGAACGCATCGGCCAGCGAGTGCGCCGGATCGGTCGAGGTGACCAGCACACGCACACCACGCGACGCCGCCTCGATGGCGGTGGCAGCGGCGATCGAGGTCTTCCCGACGCCGCCCTTGCCGGTGAAGAGCACCACGCGGGTCAGGATCGTCTCCGGTACCGAAGGGCGAAGTGGCAGCGGGTCGAGGCTAGCTGCTCCACGGCAGTGGGGCGCGGTCCGCAGGCTGGTTCACGAGGCGCCCCCACCGACCCCGACCAGACCGCTCAGTACCAACGCGGCCGTGACGCCGACCACGGACCAGGCGAGCCGGCGAGCGGTCAGCAGCTGGGGCCGTCCGTCAGCGAGCCGGGAGAGGTCGTGCAGGGTGATCGCCCACAGCGCGATCGCCGCCAGCGTGAGCACCAACGCGGTGCTGGTGACGCCGACGCTGACCAGCGTCAGTCCCGCTCCCCCGGCCCACAGCAGCCACAGCAGGAGGCGTGCCAGCCCGCTCCCCGGTCGTCCGACCAGCAGATGACCGAGGCCGGGCAGCAGCGCGCTGGCCACCAGCGGGGCTGAGCCGGTGGGTGCGGTGGTCGTCGCGGCTGCCGCCCGCTCGGGCGTGAACCCGACCCGAGGGCTGCCGCAGGCCAGACACGAGGGCTGCTCCAGCGGGGTCCACCCCTCGCACCGCCCGCACCGCCACTCGACCTGGTCGCCCTCGACGCGGATGTCGCGCTGGGCGGTGGCCCGGGCCGCGGCCGGGATCGGTGGTGGTGTCGGCGCGGTGGCCGTCCCGGGGTGCGACGATGACGGCTGGGGAGCAGGGCGCTCACCGGCCGCGAGCTCCGCCGAGGTGGCGCTCGACTCCTCCAGGGAGCGGTAGCACTGCGTGCACCAGGCCGCAGCCTCGGCGTTGCGGGCACCGCACTCGGGGCACCTCATGGCCGGAGCCCGACGCTGGAGCGAGCCTCGAGTTGCAGGACGTCCTTGAGGCCCCACAGCCCCCGCCTGACGGCGCGACGGTGCGCCTCGAGGACCCGCAGGGGTCGCGGCAGTGGCGTGGTCGCGACCAGGAGGTGATGCACCACCGTGCCACCGTGCGTGGGCTCCAGCCAGAACTCGGCGCGGCCCGCCAGGTCGCCGTCGAGGGCGAGCACGACCCCGAGGTCGTGACGCCAGGAATGTGGCCGCACGACCGACCGCAACCACCTCGCCCAGCCCGTCCTGAGCGCGACGACCCAACGCTCCGTTGCGTCGGTCGCCGGCAGCGCCTCGACACGGCAACCCGACCACCAGGACGGCCAGGCAGCCACGTGGGTCAGACGGCGGTAGATCAGGGCCTCCGGCGCGCGGATGAAGGCCTGGTCGTCGGCATGCAGCGGGACCACCGGGCGATCCGGCACGGTGGGCGGGCGAGGGGCACTCACGTCGAGCCCACGACGTCGTCGAGGAAGTCCGAGATCGTGCCGGCGACCAACGCAGCGTCCTGATCCAGCTGCGGGACGTGGTAGCTGTGGTGGCAGACCAGCGTCCGCAGATCGCGGCTGCCCGCCAGCTCGAGCACCTCGAGCGCGTTGACCGGGTCGACGGTGTGGTCCTCGACCGAACGCACGACCAGCAAGGGCGCGACGACGTCCAGGAGCCCGGTACGGATGCGGTCGAGCTCCAACAGCAGCGAGCGCGCCGCCCGCGCTGGGACGAGCGCGTAGGCACCCTCCTCGACACCGTCGACGGCGATGTCGTCGGTGGGGAGGCCGGCCAGGTCGCGTGGCAGGTAGGGCGCCAGGTACGGCAGCAGCGCGGACAGGCGGGGCAGCAGCCCAGGCGGCGGCCGGACGATGGGGTTGAGCACGACCACGGCGTCGATGTCCGCCGAGCGGTGCGCCGCGAGATCGAGCGCGATCGATCCACCCATCGAATGGCCGATCAGCACCACGGCATCGCAGCGCACGTGGCAACGGTCCACGACACGGTCGACGGCGTCGTACCAGTCACGGTAGCTGGTCCGTGCCAGCTCTCGGTGGCTGGTGCCGTGGCCGGGCAGGAGCGGGACCTCCACGGCGTAGCCCTGGGCAGCCAGGTGCTGGCCAAGCGGACGCGTCGCGATCGGGTTCCCGGTGAACCCGTGGATCACGACCACCCCGATCCGACCCCGCGGACCGGCGCCGACCGACGACCAGGGCTCCGCCCCGGGGGTGCTCACCGCCGCATCCACGACCCGGCTCCTCGGTTCCTGTTCCCGCGCGCCGCGCGTGGCCCGTTGCCGGGCCGACCGACGCCACCGTAGCGCCAGGACCTAGGCTCACCGCGCACCTGGCCCGAGGGACCGCCCGTGACCGAACCGCGTCGAAGCCCGGTGCTCGGCGCCGCCCTGACGACGCTCGTCATGATCGAGTCGCTGCGGGTGTTCCTGCCGACGGTCCTGCTGGTGCTCCCCGACGGCACCGGCACGCCGAGGTGGGGGGCGGTGGGTCTGGCCGCGACCGTGCTGGTCCTGGTCCCGGTGGCCATGGTGCCCGTGGCAGAGCGGGGGGCCGCTCGGCTGTGGCTCGCCGCCGGCGGGGTCGCCGTGCTGGCACGGGGGACGCTGCTGCTGGACCCGGGCGGCACCCTCCAGCTCATCGCCGCCGGCCTGGGGACCGCCGCTGGTCTGGCCGCGCTGGTGGCCGTGGCCACCGGATCGCCCTCGGCACGGGCCGCTCGCGTGGGCATCCTGGTCGGCCTGGCCCTGGAAGCGCTCCTGCGGACGGTCTTCACGACGCTCGGCCCGGTGTGGTCCCAGACCCCGATCGCCACCGTGGTCACGGTCGGGCTCCTGGCCGGGTACGTGACCGCTCTCGCCCGCATGGCCGGCCACCTCGCGCCACCCAACCGGGACCAGCCGGCCGCCGCCTGGACCTGGTGGTGGCTCCTGCCGGCCCTCCCGCTGACCGGCATCATCACGAGCGCCGCGGGTCGGGTGGCCGTCGCCACGGGGTGGGCCCCAGGTGCGGTCGCCACGGTGATCGCGATCGCGCAGGTGGCGGCGGTCCTGGCCGCCGTGCTCGCTCCTCGGCTCGCGCCGGTGACCGCCGCCCTGCTCGGTGGCGCGTTGACGCTGGTGGGCACGGCAGCGGCACTGCCGGCGTCGGGGTGGTTCGGGGTCCTCGGTCCGATCGCTGTCGGGGTCGGTCTCGGCACCCTGGCGGGCGCCGAGACCGGTGCCGGCGAAGCCAGTGGCGCCCGGCAGCGCGCCGGGGTGGCGGCGGCGGCGCTGGCCTCGGGCCACGCGGTGGTGCTGGCGTACGAGCTGGGCCCCGCGCTGGGGCTCCCCGGCGACCACCGGGTCCTGCCGCTCCTGCTGGCCGTCATCGCCGGCCTGCTCGCGCTCGCCGGCGTGCGCCAGAGGCGGTTCGTCATGCTGCGCGTCCAGCTGCGTCCCGCCGCGCTGCTACGCAGCAGCGGCCTCGGCCTGGTCACCATCGCCGCGGTCACGGGGCTGGTGACCAGCACCACGAGCTCCTCGTCGCCACCGGCGGCCGACGACGGCCAGTTGCGGGTCGCCGCCTACCACCTGCGGTCCGGGTTCGGCACCGATGGGCGCTACGACCCCCGCCGCCAGGCCGAACTGCTCGCCGCCCACGACGTCGATGTCGCGGTGGTCACCGGGGTCGATCGCGGTCGGTGGCTGACCGGTGGACAGGATCTGCTGCCGCTGTTCGCTCGGGAGCTCGGCCTCGAGCACGTGCGGTTCATCCCGGCCGCCGGCGAGGTCCACGGACTCGCGCTGCTCACCCGGTACCCGATCGTCGAGCTCGGGACCGAGACGCTGCCGGGCGCGTCCGGTCGACCGGACCACCGCGTGCTGGCCGCGACCCTGGTGCTCGGTGACGGGACCCTGCTCGCGGTGGTGGGCACCGAGCTCGCCGACGATCGCGACGACGCGGCGTTCCAGTTGGCACAGGCCCGCTCCGTCGCCGGCATCGTCGCCCGGCTCCGCGAGCGCGACCTGCCCACCGCCGTGCTCGGCGCCCTGCACGCCCCCGAGGACAGCGCCACGCTGGCCAGCTTCGCGCCACTGGTGTCCTCGGCGTTGCCCCAGGGTGCGCGGACCCATCCGTCCCGGGCACCGACGGCGCTCAGCACGCACGTGCTGCTGTCACCGGACCTGCGCCGCAGCGCCGTGGAGATCCCGAGCTCGCGGGCCTCGTCGCACCTGCCCGTGGTCGTGACGGTGGAGCGATCAGCGGTCCCGGCCTGACCCGCGCTCACCCAGCGACCACCTCGTCGAGCAGGCGCTCGAGATCGCCGGCGATGGCGTCCCAGGCGTAGTGCTCGAGCACCCCCTGCCGGGCCGGGCCGGTGGCGGCCCGGCGCCGGTCGGCGTCGCCGAGCCAGCCGTCGAGCGCCGCCAGGAGCTGTCCGCGCTCGCGCCCGTCGACGACCTGTCCCGCACGATCGTGCACCAGGGTCTCGGGCGCGCCACCCGAGGACCCGACGATCACCGGGACCCCGCTGGCCTGGGCCTCGAGGTAGACGATGCCCAGCCCTTCGACGTCGAGCCCACCCCACCGTGTCCGGCAGGGCATGGCGAACAGATCGGCGGCCGCGTGGGCCTCGGGCAGTTGCTCCCAGGGGACCGGCCCGGTCAGGACGATCCGGTCCCCGGCCGCCCCCGCACGCCCCACGGCCCGGGTCAGCCGTCCGGCCAGCGGTCCCTCCCCGACCAACAGCAGCCAGGCATCCGGGTGTCGCCTCGCCACCTCGGGCCACACCTCGACGAGTCGGTCCTGACCCTTGCGGGGGACCAACCGGGACACGCAGGCCACGACCGTGGCGTCATCCGGGACACCGAAACGCTGCCGGAACGAGGAACCGTCGACCTGCGGGTGGAACCGCTCGGGGTCGACCCCCGGAGGCAGCCGCCGCACCAGCGGCGCCCCGAGGTGGCCCGCCAGGCGATCGGCCGTGAACCGGCTGATGGTGGTCGCCGCCGCCAGATCACGCGTGGCGCGGCGGATCAGGTGCCCGAGTCCAGCCCCGGCCATCCCGGCCTCCAGACCGTGTGTCAGCCCCACCACGGGCACGTCCAGCCGACGACGCAGCGGCCCCGCCAGTTCCCCGAGCGGCCAGGTGGCCCCGAGCACCACGACCTCGGCGCGCTGCTGGCGTGCCACGTCGGTGACCAGGTGGAGGGTCCGACGCGTGGGCAGCACCGCACCCGGGGCACGGACCGTGCGGTGGCGCTCGCTGCCGTCGGCACGCACCGCCTCCGATCCAGCACCAGGGCCGATGACCACCGTGGTGTCCGGATGGACGCGACGCAGCAGGTTGCCGACGAACTGCTGGATACCACCGGTGCGCGGGGGCAGGTCGTTGGTCACCCACAGGACGCTGAGGCTCACCGGCGGACCACCCCGAGGAAGGCCACCGTGCCGACGACGTCGGCCCCGCTGGCACCGACCCTGGCGCTCAGTTCGCGGTCGTCGGTGACGACCACCACCGGCTCGTCGGTGGCCTCCACCGCCAGGACCAGCTCGTCGTCGGCGGTGATCCCGGCCGGGGTGAAGCGGACCTCCACCTGCTGACGACCGAGCGCGGGACGTCCACCCCCGGCTTGCTGCCCGTCGAAGACGATGATCGGACGGATCCGCAGCCTCGGGACCGCGTTGGCGCACAACTGGAGCAACCACGTGCGCTGGCCTTCGAGATCGAGATGGTCCCGGTGCTGCCGGGTGACGTTGTAGCCGTCGATCAGCACGAGCCGCCCCGGGCCGAGCAGGGCCTGCGCCGCCTCGGTGGTCCCGGGCGCGATCTCCGACGGCAGCCGCGTCGGGCGTGCGGCCGGGAGGTGGGCGGCAGCGAGCTGCTCCCGGGCCTGCGGGGAGGTGGCCGCCCGTTGCTGCTCGGCGCGCAGCCGTCGTCTGCGGTCCGCACGGCGCGACTCCTCGGCGCGGCGCAGTTCGGCGACCTCCTCGGTCAACCGGGCCACCTCGGCGTCACGCCGTCGACGTTCCCGAGCGATGGCCCGCTCCCGCTCGGCACCCGCCGCCTCCAAGCGCTCGCGCAGGGCGCGGACGCGGTCCTCCGCCTCCCGTTGTGCTGCCTGCGCCGCGGCCAACGCGCGTTCGGCCCGACCGGCGCGGGCCTCGGCGCCCTCGGCACGGCGACGCCAGTCGTCCCGGTCGGCCCGCAGTGCCCGTGCCCGGCCCCGAGCGCGGACCACCTCGCTGTCCGACCCGTCGCTGTCCGACCCGTCGCTGTCCGTCGGCTCGGCGGGCGCGGTGGCGGGCTCGGGTGCGGTCACCGTCGCCCGCACGGCTGGCGGGGTCCGCAGCAGCACGGCGCGCGCGAGGATCCCGTCGCCGGTGAGCAGCTGCTCCACCTGCGTCCTGCCACCTCCGCTGACGAGCCGGCTGGTGGGCTGACCGGCTACCGCCGCCTGCGCCGGCTCCAACCCGCCCTGCGCCGCGCGGTCGGCGAGCGTGGCCTTGAGCGCCACCAGCACCGCCGCCCACTCGTCGCTGGACAGCCCGGCGAGCTGCCCCGGATCCAGCTCGACCGGCGGTCCGGGCTGGTCGACCTCGCTCACCGCTGCGTCGGTTCCGCCCCGCCGGCGGGCGCGGCCTCGACCCGGACGGCGTCCTCACGCGTGCACCAGCGACAGGTGACCGACTCCACCGTGGCCGTGAGGATCTCCTCCTCGTCGACCGACGGGCTGCCGCCGAGGTCGAAGTGGACGTAGCGTCGCGTCCGGGCGGTCTCGACCACGTCGAAGCGGGTGACGTTGCCACAGGCGTCGCACCGGTACCGGTGTCCAGGCGGCAGCGGGTTGGTGTGGTCGTGGGTCACGGCGTCTCCGAGGTGCGAGATGGAACGAGGTCGGTGGGCCGTCCGCGGTCAGTCCCGCTCACGGGCGCGCGCACGCCGCGGGCGTCCGGCGGTGAGCCAGGTCGGCTCATCGACCAGCGGGGTCGGCCCGGCCGGCGGCGCCAGCGCCGCGGGGTCGGGCGTGAACCACGCGCCGGTGGGCACGGCGGGGAACGGCCCGACGTCGAGGGTGTCGGCGAGCGCGCCGTCGTCGAGGGCCCCCACCAGCTCCTGACAGCGGGCCACCGCTGCCACGACATCGATCCCCCGATGGACGTCGGGGTACCCGGCGAACCGCTCGGCCGAGCGGACCAGCAACGCACGCGCTCCGCCCGGATTGCCGCGCTGCAGGTGGACGCCCGCGACCGCGATCTGGATCACGCTCTGCCACAGATCGGCGTCCTCGAGCGGCGCAGCGTGCCAGACGTGCTCCAGGCACTCGTGCGCTTCGAAGTAGCGTTGCTCCCCCCACAGCCCGACCCCGAGCGTCAGGGCGTGCTCGACGTCACGCGGCTCGTGCTCCTCGGTCAGCGGGACACCGCTGGTGCCGTAGGGCAGCGGCCGCCCGGTGCGGTCGCGTGGTCGGGCCTGCTCCGGTCGGCCGTCGTCACGTCGATCCCGGGGTGGCTCGACGGACGGGGCCGGTGGGTCGGTCGACGACCGCGCTGGGTCGAGCTCCGGTTGCTGGTCGGACACCTCGGCTCCTGAGGACGAAGGACGGGACGCGTGGACGCCGGCGAGGACCACCGAGGGGATGGCCCCGGCGCCGCGGGGGTGAGGGTAACGGTGCACGGGTAGCCTGCCGGGTGTGCCTGAGCTCCCCGAGGTCGAGTCCGTCCGCCGGCAACTGGTGCCCCGGCTGACCGGCCGCCGCATCGCCGCGGTGTGGTGGGACCCGCACCCCCACGCGCGGTTCCACGGCCTGGATCGTCTGGCGGGCCGACGGATCGGACGGATCGATCGCCGGGGCAAGTTCCTGGTCTGCCCGCTCGAGACCGGCACGCCGGGTCCCGAGCTCGAACTCGTCCTGCACCTGGGCATGACCGGCTCGTTGCGCGTCGGACCGACGGCGGTCGCGGGGACCGACCCCGACGCCGGGCTGACCCACGTGCGAGCCCGGCTCGACCTCGACGACGGACATACGCTGCGATTCCGCGACCCGCGGCGGTTCGGACGGCTGTCGGTGGTCGCTGACCGTGCCTACCGCGAGGTGGTGCCGACACTGGCCACCCTCGGTCCCGAACCGCTGTCCGAGGCGTTCACGGTGGAGGCCTTCGCCGCTGGACTCGCAGCCACCCGGGCCCCGGTCAAGGCCCGGCTGCTCGACCAGCGGCTGGTGGCGGGCGTCGGCAACATCTACGCCGACGAGGCACTGTGGCAGGCCCGGATCCACCCGGCGTCCCGACGCATCGGCCGTCACCGCGCCGCGGTGTTGCACGAGGCGATCATCACGATCCTCACCGCGGCCGTCGAACACGAGGGCACGACGTTCCGGGACTACCAGATGGTGAACGGGCAGAGCGGACGGTACGCGACGTCGCTGGCCGCCTACGGCCAACACGGTCGCCCCTGCCGACGCTGCGGCACGATCCTGCGTCGCAGCGTGATCGCGCAGCGCGGCACGACCTACTGCCCGCGGTGCCAGCGCATCTGAGACCGCGGCCCGCGCCGCCGCGCGCGTGTCAAGCCTGCAGCGCCCCGGCGACCAGCGCTCGCGCGAAGAGGGCGGCCTCCTCGGGATCGTCGACCCTGACGTGCATCGGTGGGAAGGCGAAGTACGACAGGATCAGGCGGACCACCACCTCCGCGGCGGCCGCCGGATCCACCCGCCGGAACTCGCCGGTGGCGACACCGTCGGCGACCAGCTGGGTGAACAGGGCCAACCCGCGCCGGACCAGCGGCCCACCTCCCGCGGTGATACGCGGGAGCAGGATGCCCGGCTCCTCGTCCCGGCCCTTGGTGAGGATCGGATGGTCCACGAAGAAGCGGATCCCGGCCAGGAACGCGCCCTCGATCCGTCCCGCTGCGGTCTCGTGACCCGCGGCGCCACGCTCGAGCGCACGGGTGAACCGCTCCCCCTCCCGCTCGAGGAGGTCGTCGATCACCGCGTCCTTGTTCCGGAAGTGGCGGTACAGGGTCGCCTTGCCGGCCCGGGCCTCGCGCGCGATGTCCTCCATGGTGGTCTTGCGGATGCCCACGGCCACGAAGCGACGGCCTGCCGCCGACAGCAGATCCTCACGCCGGTCGGGCCGCCGAGTGCCTTCGCTCATCGCGCTGCTCCTCCCTCGCCGTGCGGCTGCTCATCACTGCGGACCGGACCCTGCCCGTTCGGACAGTGCGGACCCTGTCCGCTCGTCCAGTGTCGGACCGCGACGACCTGCCCGACGCTGCGAGGCGAACGCGGACGCCCGCGGCAGCTATCCCTGCGATCCTGCACGGATGGCCGCACCTTCCCGCCTCCACCCGACCCCGTGTCGTCGCGCCCCGCAGCGGCGAAGCTCGACCGCCCTCGCCTGCCTCGTGGCCGGCCGGGCCTGCCCGGAACGATAGCCCGAAGGGCGTTCCGGGGTGTGGACCCGCCGCCGACCCGGTGGGTCCCCGCCACACCGGGTCCGTTCGCTGCACCTTCCGACCTGCCTGGAGTCACCGTGTCCAACACCATGAGCATCACCGATCTGCTACCGACCGGCGGTTGGCAGCAGGACGCCGCCTGCCGCGACGCCGACCCCGACCTCTTCTTCTCGGCCGACGAGCACGACCGTGAGGAGGCGATGCGCCTGTGCGCTTCCTGCCCCGTGCGCGCCGAGTGCCTCGAGCACGCGTTGGCGAACCGTGAGGCCTACGGCATCTGGGGCGGCACCGACGAGCAGGAGCGCAAGCGGTTGCTGCGCCGTCGCCGCCGCGCGGCCTGAGGAGGCGCACGGCCCCGGGGGCGCCCCCGGCGTCGCAGCGGCGTGCTAGGAAGGACCGTACGCACGTTCGCTGCCGATCGGTCCCCGTGTGCCTGCGCCCACCCCCCGCCAGCTCGCGCTCGATGAGCTCGGCACCCCCCTGATCGACACCACCTTCGTGGTGCTCGACCTCGAGACGACGGGGTTACGGGCCGAGGTGGATCGGATCACCGAGGTCGGCGCGGTCAAGGTCCGTGGCGGCGAGGTCCTCGGGGAGTTGCGCACGTTCGTGCACCCGGGGCGACCGATCCCGCCGGCGGTCACCGCCATCACCGGCATCACCGACGCCATGGTCGCGGCAGCCCCGACGATGGCGACGGTCCTCGACCACCTGCTGGGCTTCCTGACCGGTGCCGTGCTCGTCGCGCACAACGCCGCCTTCGATCTCGCGTTCCTGCGGGCCGCCGCCGGTCGGCACGGGCACCCGGCCCCGGAGCCGAGGGTGGTCGACACCGCCCGGCTGTCGCGCCGTCTCCTCGGCGACGAGGTCCGCGACCACCGCCTCGCCACCCTCGCCCGGCACCTGCACGCGAGCACGGTGCCGGAGCACCGGGCGCTGGCGGATGCCCGCGCGACCGTCGACGTCCTGCACGGCCTGCTGGAGCGGGCCGGCAGCCTCGGCGCGACCACCCTGGAGGACCTGATCGAGCTGACGCGCTCGCGTTCCCACCGCGAGTTCCGACGCCGATCCCTGATCGCGGACGCGCCCCGGTCCTGTGGCATCTACCGCTTCCTGGACGCCCGCGGCGCGACGTTGTACGTGGGCAAGGCGACCGACCTGCGGGCCCGACTCCGCACCTACTTCGGCCAGGACCCGCGCCGGCGCGTCGCCGCGATGCTGCGCGAGACCCACCGCGTCACCTGGCAGCAGACCCCGACGCTGCTCGAGGCCGAGGTCCTGGAACTGCGGGCGATCCACGCGGAACAACCGCGCTTCAACCGTCGCTCCCGCGCGCCGAAGCGTGTGCGGTGGCTGGTCTGCACGCGCGAGCCGTTCCCACGACTCTCGATCGTCCAACGCGTCGGCGAGGACCACCGCCACCCGATGGGGCCCTTCGACGGCCCCCGGACGGCGGAGGCGGTGCGCGAGGCCATCCAGGAGGTGGTGCCGATAAGGTCCTGCACCTTCCGGATCCGCCGGGCGCAGGATCATCCCGCCTGCGTGCTCAAGGACCTCGGACGCTGCGGAGCACCCTGTGACGGCTCCCAGCTCGCCGACGACTACGCCGCGGTCGTGGCGCAGGTCGCCGGACTGGCCGAGGATCCCACGCCACTGGTCGCGGGGTTGCGCCGACGCATGGCGGAGCACGCCGCTCGGGGACGCTTCGAGCGTGCGGCCGAGCTGCGAGACCTGACCTGGCGGATCGCTCGGGCCCTCGACGCGGTGCGCGACCACGCCTGGCTCACCGCCGCTGACGACCTGGTGCTGCGACGCACCGTCGACGACGACGTCGAGTTCGTGCGTCTGCGTGCGGGAGCGTTGGTCGCCACCGAGCGCCACCGCCGTGACGCCGACCCGACCTCGGACTCCGTCGCCGACCCGCCGGCGCCGCACCCCACGTACCTCGCGGACGGGGTGACGTCACCACCGTCCTGGGAGGAGGTGGAGCTGGTGCGCGCCTGGACGACCGACCCGCGGGTGCGCCTGGTCGCGACCAGCGTCGCCCTGCACCGTCCGGTCGCCGCCGGCCAGGCCCTGGCCGCAGCGATCACCGAGGGTCGACGCACCGACCGGATGGTCCGCCAGGACCAGCAGCTCCTGTCCCGCGTCAAGGTGCGTCGACGCACCGAGGTCTCAGCCGACGGGCGCGCCGTCGGGTAGCGCACCGTCGGCGCGCAGCAACCGGACCGTGCCGTCGGGTTCGAGACCACCGAGCACCAGGAACTGGCTCACGAAACCGGCGATGCGGCGCGGCCCGAGGTTGACCGCACCGACGACCTGCCGGCCGAGCAGCTCCTGCGGCCGGTAGTTCGTGATCTTCGCGCTCGTCTGCAGCACCCCGAGCACCGGTCCGAAGTCGACGGTGAGCTTGAGCGCCGGCTCCCGTGCCTCGGGGAACGGCGCTGCTTCGAGGACCGTGCCGACCCGCAGGTCGAGCGCGAAGAACCCGGCGGCACCCACCTCCGCCTTGGCATCGAGGTCGGAGGGATCGTAGGGGCGCGACGCCGGATCGATCCGGTGCGGCTCATCCACCGGCGGCCACCCGTAGGACCCGGGTGTGGGCGGCCCAACGCTGCTTGAGCTCGAGTGCCGCCCCGCTGCGCAGCACCGCACGGGCCCGGTCCAGGCCCGAGGGCAGGTCCGCCACCGCATCGGCTGCGTACAGTCCCGCCGCTGCGTTCAGGGCGACGATGTCGGCGGCCGGGCCCGGGCTGCCCCCGAGCACCGCGTCCGCGATCGCCACGTTGGTGGCGACGTCGCCGCCCTGCAGCTCGCCGGGGGTCGACGTGGCCAGACCCAGCTCGAGCGGATCGAACCGGGCGCTCGTGACCGCACCGTCGCGGATCTCCCACATCTGGCTGGGGCCGGTCGTGGTGAGCTCGTCCAGCCCGTCCTCGCCGCGGAACACCACGGCGTGCCGTCGTCCGAGCCGCGCGAGCGCATCGGCCATGACGGGCGCCATGCGGGCGTCGGAGACCCCGACGGCCTGGTGGGACACCCCGGCCGGGTTCGACAGCGGTCCGAGCACGTTGAACACCGTGCGCACGCCGAGCTGGAGCCGCACAGGGGCGACGTGCCGCATCGCGGGATGGAACGAGCGGGCGTACAGGAAGGTGATGCCGAGATCGGCGAGACACTGCGCGACCGCAGCGGGCGGCAGCTCGATGTCGACGCCCCACGCCTCGAGCAGATCAGCGCTCCCGCACCGCGACGATGCCGCCCGGTTGCCGTGCTTGGCGACCGGCACCCCGGCCGCGGCGACGACGACCGCGGCCACCGTGGAGATGTTGAAGGTGCCAGCCCCGTCGCCGCCCGTGCCCACGATGTCCACGAGATGGTCGGGGGCACCGCCCTCGAGCTCCAGCGGGACGGCTGCCGCGAGCATGGAACGGACGAAACCGGCGATCTCGGTCGGCGACTCCCCCTTGGCCCGCAGCGCGATCAGCAGCCCGGCGACCTGCGAGGACTCGGCCTCACCGCGCATCAGGGCGCCCATCACCTGCCCCGCCTGCTCCTCGTCGAGGTCCTCGGCCGAGAGCAGATGCGTGAGCAGCGCCGGCCAGTGTGGGAGCGCCTCGCTCATGGGTCGATCCTCGTCGTGGCGGGTGTCGGGCGGCACGGTGCCACCGTCAGCCGCGGTCCTCGAGCGCAGTGGCGACCTGGTCGGCCGCCGAGCCCGCATCGCCGTAGGGTCGCAGCGCCGCCCCCTCCAGGGCGCTCACCCGTCGCGCCAACTCGAACGGGTCGACGGGCTTGAGCAGCAGTTCGTTGGCGCCGGCCCAGCGCATCAGCCACTCGTCCTGCTCGCGGGAGGCCAGCACCAGCGACGGCGTGGCCTCGAACTGGCCGAGCTCGGCACGGGCACGCAGGTCGTAGAGCACGGCGTAGCCACCACGCGGCGAGAGATCGCCGTCGACGACGAGCACATCGAACGTCTCACCCGCCACGAGCAGCAGCTCGCGCGCTGCCTCGGCGCTCGTGACCTCCGTCACCTCGATGTCCTCGCGCAGCGCGAGGGCACTGATGGCACGCTGCCGCTCCTTGACCTCCTCCGAGACGACCAGGACCCGCACGAGCGACCTCCACGACGAGACGTTGCGACGGTGGCACACGGTAGCCGTTGCCCGGGAGCGGGACCGTCGGGGTTCCCACCCCGTTGCCGACCGACGCGATGCTCGGTCGCGTAGCATCGGGGAGCGCCCGGCGGGGGTGACCGCCGGCATGAGGAGTTCGACGTGGTCGAGGGACACCGCAGCGACACCGCGGCCGTGCTCGGCCGCTGTGTCCTCGTGCCCGTCGCCAACCCGGCCTCGGTCCGGCCGCTGATGGAGCTCGCGGCGGACCTCGTCGATCCCGACGGCGAGATCCGTGTGCTGACCGTGCTGCGCCCGACCGCGGATGCCGATGCGCAGGCCGATGCCTGGCACGGGATGGCCATCGCGGAACAGGTCGCCGACCAGCTCGGGGTCCAGGCACGTGGCGAGGTCCGTACCGACCCGCGGCTCGGTGACGCGGTGCTGGCGACGATCCGCGAGCGCGCAGCGTCCCTGGTCCTGATGGGGTGGCAGGGAGCCAGTTCGACCAGCGACGTCTTCGGCCGGCTGATCGACCACATCGTGGGGCACTCCGCGGTGCCGCTGGCGGTGGTCCGGACCGGCGCCCAGGACTACGACCGCGTGCTGCTGCCGATCTCTGGCGATCACCTGCGACCCGGCGGTGCGGCGGGCCTCACCCTGGCGGCGGCACTCGCCGGTCGGCTGCAGCGCTCCACCCCGCAACCCACGACGGTGCTGCGCACCGGCCCGCTCGGCTCGGAGCTGCCCGCGACCATCACCGCGCTGGGGGACCGCGTGCACCATGATCCCCGCCGCACCCACCAGGCCGTGGCGGCCTTCGCCGGCCCCACCGACCTGATCGTGGCACCGGTGGCACCGACGGTGTCCGGGCTCCGCGCCGCCACGACCCACCTGGCCTGGGCCGCGCCGGACGCCACGCTCCTGGTGGCGATCGACGTCGGCCCCATCGATGAGGGCTCCCTGGTCCCGGCGGTCGCCGGGGCCGGACGACCGACACCGGCCGCGGCCAGGACCACCCCGGCCGCGGTCCGGCTGGTGGTCACCGTCCGGCTCCCGGAGGCTCCCATCGTCACCCCGCAGCAGGTCGAGCAGATCCTGGGGCGCTGCGGCAGCACCGAGCAGCTCATGGCCTGGTGGCCGAGCGGCGACGACCGGCCACAGGTCCGTGCCACCGTGGAACTGGTCGCCACCGACGCCGACCGTGCCATCGCCCGCGCCAAGGAGGTGCTGCAGGCCGCCGACGAGCTCGCCGGAGCGGAGATCACCTACGACCTCGAGGAGGAGGAGGACCCGGGTGCCGCCCAGCACGATGGTCGTGGGATCGCGGTGTACGAGGGCGACCTGACCGTGATCCGCGACCTCACCGAGACCGACCAGGCACTCGACGGGCGGTCGAGGCCGTGACCCGAACCCCGGGGGACGCCACCGGCCCGTGCCGTCGGGCACCCGTGTCCGCCCCCGCGCGGATGGTCATCGCCGCCGCTCAGGGTCGCTCGAGGACGCCGAGGATCGCATCGATCGCACGGTGGACCGCCGCCGGGGCCCGACCGCCATCCAGCTGGAGGTAGGCCCGGAGGCCGTCAGCGTCGATGCGCAACCGGCCGGCGATCCACAGCGGGTCGGCGTGGCCGTCGGCATCCAGATCGACGCCCGCACAGACCTGCGCCTCGGCCGGCAACGTCGCCAGCGAGCGCACCACCTCGGGCTCCCCACCCAGCGGCACCGGCTCGGTCCGTCCGCCGTCGGCCCAGCGCCCGGCGAGTTCGTCCCAGACCTGCTCGTAGCACTCCCAGGCCGCCTGACTCCCGAGGACGTCCAGGTCGGCGCCCGTCTCGTCACGGATGGCGGCCAGCACCACCGCGTGCACGGTCTCGGTCAGCTCGGCACGCACCCGGTCAGGCGCCGCGAAGACGCGCACCAGCCACCCGCGGCGGCCGACCATGGCATCCTCGATGCGCCGGACCGCGGCGTCGCGGACCTCATCGGTCCACAGCTCGAGCAGCAGATCGTTCCACCCGGACTCGTCATCCACAGCCCCACGTGCTCCTGATCGCGAGCTCGCCCACACCGACCCTACGACGTGATGGTGCCGCCATGTGGACAGCCCACCCGCCGGACGTCACCCTACGGCCCCGCACGTCACCACCGTGCCCCTCGGTCGTACCCCACGCGACCGGGCCCCGCCCCGGAGCCACCTTGCCCTCGACCCGTGCAGCGAACTCGATGCGCCACGGCGGCAGGCTCGTCGCGACGGCGACCGTGGCGCTGCTCCTGACCGTGCTGACCGCCACCGCCGCCTGGGGCCACGCGTCCCAGGAACTGCCCCACGCCCGACTGAGCGCAGCGGGCACCACCGTCACGGTCGAGTGGACGGCCGCCGCAGACGACGCCGCAGACGTCGCCGTCGCCGCCGGGGTGTGGCCGGAGGAGGTGGCTCTGGCCTACCTCGACGTGGCCTTCGGCGGCGACCTCGACGCGCTGCCTTCCGCGGCGGAGGTGGCGGCAGCCAGCGACGACCCGGCGCTGCAGCGCTACCTCGAGGAGCGCGTGCGGATCCTGCAGGACGGCACGCCCTGCGCCGGCACCGCGCAGCCGGCTGCGGACTTCGTCGCCGATGGGGCGACGATCGTGTTCGACTGCCCCGACCCGGTCGGCGAGGCCGTGGTGGAGATCAGGCTCCTCCACGACCGCGACCCGGCGTACCGGACCTTCAGCGTCGACGGCACGCAGCAGTACGCGGTCCACACCGCTCGACAGCCTGCGCATCCCTGGGACTTCCGCCTGGCCCAGCAGGGATCCGACGCCGTACCGGTCGCCGCACTGCTGCTCGGCGCGGGTGGCATCGCGCTGCTCGGCGGGGCCGTGTTCTGGCGTCTGCGGTCGGCCGGGACGCCACGCCGCAGGGCTCCCGGTGCCGGCCGCGACCGGGCCCGGACGTGAGGCGCGCCGACCCGCTCGTCGGCCTGGCGACCCGGGTGCCCTTCGGTGACGACACGGCCCTGGAACGCGGCCTGGTCGACGTGGTCGACCGGGTGGTCACCGGGGACCTGTGGGTGGTGCTGGCGGTCGTCCTGGCGGCGGGGATCGGCGCGCTGCACGCGCTCGGTCCCGGCCACGGCAAGGCCCTGGTCGGGGCCTACCTGCTCGGCGCCCGTGGTCGGGCCCGCGATGCCGTGGCGCTCGGGGTCCTCGTCGCCACGATGCACACCGTCTCGGTGCTCCTGGTCGGTGCGGTGCTGGCGGCCACCCAGCGTGCCGCGATCGGGCCCGCGATCGACACCGCGATCCGGGTGGCAGCCGCCACCGCGGTGACCCTGGTGGGTCTCGGCATGGTGCGTCGGGCACGGCAGCGACAGCGGGTCCCGGCCGGCGGTCACGATCACCACCACGCCCCGGCTGCGGCGGTGGCGCCCCTGTCGCGGGCGGGGCTCGCGGCCATCGCGGCGGCCGGGGGGCTGCTGCCGAGCCCGGCTGCCGTGGTGGTGCTGCTGACCACGCTGGCGCTCGGTCGTCCCGTGGTCGGCATCCTGCTGGTGCTGTCCTTCGGGATCGGGCTCGCGGCGACACTGACGGCGGTCGGCCTGCTGGTGCTCAGGGGCCGGACGGCGGTGGACGGCGCTGCCGAGCGAACCCGGCTGCGCCGGCTCGCGGGGGCGCTGCCGCTGCTCAGCGCCGTGGCGGTCACCGCCGGGGGGCTGGTCCTGCTGGCAACCGCCGTCCTGGCCTGAGCCCGAGGGCACGGCCCAGGGCCGTGCACAGCACGATGGCGCACCCAGGGGGTGCGCCATCGGTCCTGCCGGCCGCTACGGGTCAGAAGGTCGCGCTGTCACCGCAGGCGCAGGAGCCGCTGGAGTTCGGGTTCTCGATCGAGAAGCCCGAGGCCTCGAGGGACTCCTTCCAGTCGATGACCGACCCGCCGAGGTAGGGCGTCGACATGCGGTCGATGCGGATGGTGATGCCGTGCTGCTTCTCCTCGAGGTCGCCGTCGAGCTGGCGATCGTCGAAGAAGAGCGCGTAGCGGAACCCGGCGCAGCCTCCGGCCTGGACGGCCACGCGCAGCGCGATGTCATCGAGGTCGGGCTGGTCGGCCAGGAAGCTGCGCACCTTCTCGGCGGCGGTCTCGGTCAACGTGACGACGCTGTCGGTCTCGGTGGCTGCGGTGTCCACGGTCGTGTCGGCGCTCACAGCGGGCTCCTCATTGCTCGGCGGCGGGTGCCGGCCGCGGCGTGGGCGGGCACCACGGTTGCTGTCGGGGAAGTGTAGCGAGGCGGTCAGCGTTGCTCGGGTGGACCTGACCACGCCGTCGTCACCGTGCCGGCAGCGGGAACCGTCACCGGCGACCCGATCGCTCGGCGAGGCGGTGCGCTGCGGTCTCGACGTCCGCGTACGCGTCACGCCCGGGCCCCTGCGGCGCAGCGGGCTCAGCATCCGCCAGCGGCGCATCGGCCCCGGCAGCCACCTGGCCAGCGACCGCGACGACCTCGGTGTCGTACGTGCGGGCTCGCTCGAGCACGTGGCCGACGACCTTGCCCTCGAGGGAGGTCGCATCCAACCGCCCCTCCCCGGTGACGACCAGGTCGGCGGCGGCCAGCGCCGCCTCGAGGCCGACCAGACCGGCGACACGGGCGGCGCCGGCGGTGAAGCGCGCGTCCAGTGCCGCGGCCAGGCCGAAGCCGAGGCCCCCGGCGGCCCCGGTCCCCGGCACCGACCGCAGGCGCCGACCGCCGGCCAGGTCGCGTTCCACGACGTCGGCGACGTGGTCGAGCGCGGCGGTCAGGTGCGCGACCTCTGAGGGGCTGGCGCCCTTCTGCGGACCGAACACCTCTGCCGCCTCGGCGAGCGGGGTCGTCACGTCCGCGAGCAGTTCGAAGGTGACGGCGCTCAGGTCCGGGACCCAGGTGCGCTCGATCGACGCGAGGCGGTGGATCTCGCCGCCCCCGATCTTGAGGCCGGAGCCGTCGGCGACCCGCAGGCGTAGGCCCAGCGCCGTCAGTGCACCGAGCCCGGCATCGACCGTCGCGCTGCCTCCGAGGCCCACCAGCACGTGCCGCGCCCCGGCCGCCACGACGGCCAAGAGCAGCTGACCGACGCCGTAGGTCGTGGTGGCCATCGGTGTCCGCTCCGACGCCGGCACCAGGTCCAGACCACACGCCGCGGCCGAGGCGACCACCGCGGTGTCGTCGCTGCGCAGCAGCACGCGAGCCTGGACGGGCCGCCCGAGTGGGCCCACCACCTCCAGGTCCAACCACCGGTCGTCCTCGGCGGCGAGCGCCTCGCACAGCCCGTCACCGCCATCGGCCAGCGGCAGGAGGTCGAGGACGTCATCGGGGCGGGCGCGGTGCCAGCCCGCCGCGATCGCCGCCGCCGCCGCCGGCGCGGTCAGCGTGCCTTTGAAGCCGTCCGGGGCGATGAGGACGCGCATCCTGTGTCCCTCCTGCACCGACGGCGGCCAGCACGCTCGTGGGCGACGACGCTATCGCTGTCGCGGCCCGTCGTCGTCGGGCGGCGGTGGCGCGCCGAGCGCCCGGAGCAGCTCGAGCGCGAGCTCCTCATCAGCGGTGGCGACGCTGACCGCATGTCCCTCCACCCACTCGTGGCCGAGCCGCACGGTCGTGACCGTGGCAGCGGCGGGGAGGCCGTGGGCCTGGAGCGCCGCGACGAGCAGGTCCGCCTGGGCCGCGCTCGGCGCGACCACCACCACACGCTGCTGCTCGCGTTCCGGCTCCTCGAACACCACGGTTCCTCACGGCGGGAAGGCCCGGCTCGCAGCGGGCGCTGCTCAGGCCTTCGGATCACGGTCGACGAACGGCGGTGCCACCACCTCGGCGTCGGTGCGGTGCCCACGCACGTCCAGCTCGACCCGATCGCCCGGCCCGAGCGGCGCCTGCAGGTAGGCCAGCGCGATGGGGACCCCCAAGGTGGGCGACAACGATCCCGAGGTGGTCGTGCCCACCACCTCGTCGGTCCCCACGCGCACCACCTCCAGGCCGGCGCGGGCGGGACGCCGACCCGCGGCGATGAGCCCCCACAGACGCTCGTCCGGGCCCGCTGCCTTGGCCGCGGCCAGCGCCTGCCGACCCCGGAACTCGCCACGGTCGAGCCGGACCGCCCACCCCAGGCGCGCCTGGTACGGATGGCGGGACCGGGACAGCTCGTTGCCGTGCAAGGGGTAGCCCATCTCGAGCCGGAGCGTGTCGCGAGCCGCCAGTCCGCACGCCGTCACGCCGGCGCTCGACAACGCTTCCCACACCGCGAGCGCCAGGGCGTTGGGGACCAGCAGCTCCACGCCGCGCTCGCCGGTGTAGCCCGTGCGGCACAGCAGGAGCGCACCGCCGGCCAGCTCGACCTGGCGGACCCCGAACGCAGCCGTCGTGGTGGCGGGCGTTCCCGCTGCGCCGAGGGCAGCGAGGACCTGGTCGGTCACCGCCAGGGCCCGTGGCCCCTGCACCGCCAGGACCGCCCATTCGGTCGAGGCATCGGCCACGGTCGCCTGACGATCAGCGGCCTCGGCCTCGAGCGCCGCGGTCACGGCAGCGGTGTTCGCCGCGTTCGGCACGGCCACGAAGCGCCGCCCGTCCACGCGGTAGACGATCAGGTCGTCGACGATCCCACCCTGCTCGTCGCAGCACAACGTGTACTGCGAGGTGCCGTCCGCCAGCCGAGCCGGGTCGTTGGTGAAGGTCGCCGCCACCACCTCGGCGGCCTGCGACCCCTCGATCCACACCGTGCCGAGGTGCGAGACATCGAAGGCCCCGACCGCGGCACGCACGGCCGCGTGCTCGGCCAGCGTGCCCTGGAACCGCAGTGGCATCGACCAGCCGGCGAAGGGCGCGAGCCGGGCGCCCGCGGCCCGGTGGTGGGCGGTCAACGCGGTCACCTGCAGGTGATCGTCCACGCATGCTCCGAGCGGCATCGGTGTGAGATGGAGGACGCTAGCGGTGCGTGCCCCGTTCCGACTGCGACCTGTGATGCCGTCCGGTAGCGTCCTGTGGGAACGTGTGCGCCCCACCAGGCGCCGTCAACCACCCCGCAGCGCCCGCCCGGCCGCTCCCGGACCGGCGCGTGGCAGGAGGCACATCGTGGCCGAGGTCGAGCTTCCGCAGCTGGGCGAGTCCGTCGAGGA
>JAWLDJ010000024.1:0-27995 GCA_041686695.1 Nitriliruptoraceae bacterium | reverse complement strand
CTGCAGACCAACCAACAGATCGAGAGCCAACTCATGCAGCGCAACTACGAGGGGTTCCTGCGCTGAGCGACACACGCATCGCCGGTGCCGTCCGGCGAGGTGGACGGCGCCAGCTCCACCCGGAGATGCCGGGGGAGTGACAAAGGGAGCGACGTGCGGATCATCCTGCTAGGGCCACCCGGTGCAGGGAAGGGCACCCAGGCGTCCCGGATCGCCGAGGCGTACGCGATCCCCCACATCTCGACCGGAGACATCCTCCGCGCCAACGTCCGCGAGGCCACCCCGCTCGGAGCCGAGGCCAAGACGTACATGGAGGCGGGCGAGCTGGTCCCGGACCAGGTGGTGATGCGGATGGTCGGCGACCGGCTCCGGGAGCCGGATGCCGCGCACGGGTTCCTCTTCGACGGGTTCCCGCGGACGGTGCCCCAGGCCGAGGCGCTCGAGCACCTGCTCATGGAGCACGAGACCCCGCTCGATGCGGTGCTGCGCCTGGCGGTGCCCGACCAGGACGTCATCGCCCGGCTGACGGGTCGACGAACCTGCGCGCAGTGCGGTCGCATCTACCACGTGGAGTTCGACCCGCCGCAGCAGGAGGGTCGCTGCGACGAGTGCGGTGGTGAGCTCCGGCAGCGCGAGGACGACACCGAGGAGGTCGTGCGCAACCGGTTGGAGGTCTACCGGGCGCAGACCGAGCCGCTCGAGCACTTCTACTGGCAACGTGGGCTCCTGCGCGACGTCGAGGCGACCGGGACGCCGGACGAGGTCTTCGCCTCGGCCAACTCGATCCTCGAGGCCCTGGGCTGAGCGGACGTGCGGTGCCCGGGTGGGGATCGCTGCTGCCGGTCGTCGCCTGATGACGCGCGAGCGTGCTCGCGGCCCGCGTACCCTGACCGGGCACGTGCGAGTCAGCCCCGTCGGCCGCCATGTCGGCGTGGTCGACTGGTGTGACCACCCGCGAGCAGGGATCCAGCGATGATCATCAAGAAGAGCAGGGCCGAGGTCGATCGGATGGCCAAGGCCGGGGCCGTCGTCGCCCGGGCCCACGAGGAACTGATGGAACGTCTCCGGCCGGGTATGACGACGCTGGACCTGGACCGGATCGCGGAGAAGGTGATCGTCGACGCCGGCGCGGTTCCCTCGTTCAAGGGCTACCGCGGGTTCCCCGCCACGTTGTGCACCTCACCCAACGACCAGATCGTCCACGGCATCCCGTCGGCGGACGTCGTGCTCGAAGAGGGCGACGTCATCTCCATCGACTGTGGAGCCATCGTCGAGGGCTTCCACGGCGACTCGGCGACGACACTGATCGTCGGGGGAGAGCAGGCCGCAAGCCCCGAGGTCCGTGACCTCGTGCGCCAGACCCGCAACGCGATGTGGCGTGGACTCGAGCAGGCGCGGCACGGTCACCGCCTCGGTGACGTCGGCGCCGCCGTCGAGGCCGTGGCGCACGAGCGGGGCTACGGGGTGGTCCGGGAGTACGTCGGCCACGGCATCGGACGAGCGCTGCACGAGGACCCTTCCGTCCCCAACTACGGGCGGGCCGGCAAGGGCCTGAAGATGACCAAGGGCTGGGTGATCGCCATCGAGCCGATGTTCAACCTCGGCACCGAGCGGACCCGCACCCTGGACGACGAGTGGACCGTGGTGACCGAAGACGGCGCGCTGTCCGCGCACTGGGAGCACACGGTCGCGATCACCGAGGACGGGCCCTGGGTGCTGACCGCTCGCTCCGACGAGCCCGCTCGTCCGCTCGCCGAGGCCGTGCCGGTCTACTGACGCCGAGCGGTCCGCTTGCCGGCAGTGCCACCGGGTGGCTACCCTACCGGCACGCCCTGCCACGTGGCAGGGCGTCATCACGTCGCGGATGCGTGCCCCCTCCACCTCGGTGCTGGCAGCGCGCGACCCGGGTCCTCCCTCCGCACGCGGGCCAGCACGCTCGTGCCGCGCGGTAGGAGCCACGTGATGCACCCCCAGGGATCTCGACCCGGAGTTGGCGTGGCAGAGAAGGAAGAGTCCATCCAGGTGGAGGGCACCGTGACCGAAGCCCTCCCGAACACGCAGTTCCGCGTGGAACTGGAGAACGGGCACAACGTCCTCGCCCACATCAGCGGCAAGATGCGGATGCACTACATCCGCATCCTGCCGGGCGACAAGGTCGTCGTCGAACTGTCCCCCTACGACCTGTCACGCGGTCGGATCACCTACCGCTACAAGTGACCTGACGGCTCCCTGCGGCGCTGGCGTGCTGCCCCGACGCCGGCAACCGATCGCAGTGGAGCCCGACCGACAACGCGCCCCGCGGCCTCGCGGCCCGGTGGCGCTGCATCCGGCGCACGCGCCCGCGTGACGTCGACCCGGCCGGCCGGCATCGATCCGCGCTCCACCACTTCGAGGTGGTCGCCCGGAACCGGTGACGCGCTCGAAGCCCCCCACGACCGCACGCCCGCAACACCGGGCGTGCGCTCCGGGGAGCGGCCCCGGTGCGAGGGAGGCAGCCCCCTGCGCCGCCGACGACCACCCGGGTCGTCGGAACCCGCCGAGGAGGTGCGGACGTGAAGGTTCACCCGTCCGTCAAGAAGCAGTGTGACAAGTGCAAGATCATCCGCCGCAACGGCGCGGTTCGCGTGATCTGCGAGAACCCCCGCCACAAGCAGCGGCAGGGCTGAGGAGGTCGACCATGGCACGCATCGCAGGCGTCGACATCCCGCGCGAGAAGCGCGTGGTCGTAGCCCTGACCTACATCTACGGCGTCGGCCGCACCCGTGCGGAGCAGACGTTGGAGGCCACCGACGTGGATCCCGCGACCCGGGTCCGCGACCTCACCGACGAGCAGGTCCAGCGCCTGCGCGTTCACATCGAGAACGAGTACCGCGTCGAGGGTGATCTGCGTCGCGAGGTGGCGAACAACATCAAGCGCAAGATCGAGATCGGCTCCTACCAGGGGGTCCGGCACCGCCTCGGTCTGCCCGTCCGGGGCCAGCGCACGCACACCAACGCTCGCAGCCGCAAGGGCCCGAAGCGTGCCGTCGGCGGCATCCGCAAGCCGACCCGCAAGGGCTGAGGAGCAGGAGAGACTCATGGCGAACAAGCAGCGGGCCCGCAAGCGCGAGCGCAAGAACGTCATGCACGCGCAGGCGCACATCAAGGCCACGTTCAACAACACGATCATCACCTTCACCGACCTCCAGGGCAACGTGCTGGCCTGGTCGACGGGGGGCAACGCGGGCTTCAAGGGCTCGCGCAAGTCCACGCCCTTCGCGGCGCAGATCGCCGCGGAGCAGGCGACCAAGGCCGCTGTCGACAACGGTGTCCGCAAGGTGGACGTCTACTGCAAGGGTCCCGGCGCCGGCCGGGAGACCGCGATCCGCACGTTGGCGGCCGCGGGGATCGAGGTGCTGTCGATCAAGGACATCACCCCGGTGCCGCACAACGGCTGTCGCCCTCCCAAGCGTCGTCGTACCTGACCCGACGTCCCTGTTCCGATGGCACGACCCGAACCGTCGTCACCGACGACGACCGACCGGCCGTCCTGCCAGGACGGTCGGGAGCGTGACACCTCGGCAGGTGGACACGCTCCCGTGGCACCCCTGCCAGGGGGTGACCGAGAGAGGAAGCACGCATGGCTCGCTACACCGGTCCGATGACCAAGAAGTCCCGCCGTCTCGGCGTGGACCTCAAGGGCAACGACAAGAACTTCGAGAAGCGCCCCTACCCCCCGGGCGAACACGGGCGCGGCCGCATCAAGGAGTCGGAGTACCTCCTCCAGCTCCGCGAGAAGCAGAAGGCCCGCTACTACTACGGCGTGCTCGAGAAGCAGTTCCGGCGCTACTACGAGGAAGCCAACCGGCAGGAGGGGCGCACGGGTGAGAACCTGCTGATCCTGTTGGAACGCCGCCTCGACAACGTGCTGTACCGGGCCGGATGGGGCCGCAGCCGCGCCGAGTCGCGACAGCTGGTCAGCCACAAACACGTGCTGGTCAACAACAAGGCCACCAACGTGCCCTCCTACCGGATCAAGCCGGGCGACGTGATCGAGATCCGCAGCCGGGCCCGCGAGTCCCAGGCGGTCCTCGGGTCGTTGGAGGTCTTCGGGAGCCGCGAGGTCCCGGGCTGGCTGTCCAGCGACGCGAACGCCTTCAAGGTGACCGTCAACGATCTCCCGGTCCGCTCCCAGATCGACGCGCCGGTCACCGAGCAGGCGATCGTCGAGCTGTACTCCAAGTAGGACCCTCGGCGGCGCGGCGCGGGCGCAGACCTGCCGCTGCTCCGTCACCCACGCCCGGGACCCGGCTGCCCTCGGTGGCCGCGACCCCCGGTCGTGATCAGAAGCATCCACCCGCCGCGAGCGCCTGCTCGCGGCCCGCCTCCGGCCCCGGGATGTCGGACGCGGTCGACGAACGCGCTGCCGAAGGCCCCGGGATCGAGGGCGGCGCGTGGTGGGGGGACGTCCCCACCGAACACCTCAAGCAGGAGCACCGATGTCCGATTTCGGTTTCTACGACGAGGATGGCGCGATGGAGCTGGGCGAGACCCAGTCCGGCTCGCCCTTCATCGCCTACCGCCCCCGACTCGCCGAAGAGGTGATCGACGAGGGCACCCGTTCCCGCTTCCGGATCGAACCGCTCGAGCCGGGGTTCGGTTACACGATCGGCAACTCCCTCAGGCGCACGCTGCTCAGCTCCATACCGGGGGCGGCCGTGACCCGCATCCGCTTCACCTCCGCCCAGGCGGCGGGGCCCGAGGGCGGATCGGTGCTCCACGAGTTCTCGGCGATCGAGGGGGTCAAGGAGGATGTCACCGACATCATCCTCAACATCAAGGACCTCGTCGTGCGGTCCGAGTCGGACGAGCCGGTGGAGATCTTCCTCGGTGGTGACGGCCCCGGTGTCCTGACGGCGGAGAACATCTTCGCGCCCTCGCAGGTCGAGGTCGTCAACGAGGACCTCCACATCGCCACGCTCAACGCCGATGGTCACCTCGAGATGTACCTGACCGTCGAACGGGGCCGTGGGTACGTGACCTCCGACGCCAACAAGCGCTCCTCCGACCCGATCGGGGTGATCGCGATCGATTCCGTGTTCACGCCCATCCAGCGGGTCGCCTACCGCGTCGAGCCGACACGCGTCGAGCAGATGACCAACTACGACGAGCTGATCCTCGACGTCCAGACCGACGGGTCGCTCACCCCGGGCCAGGCGCTGTCGTCCGCCGGTGAGACGCTCAAGGGGCTGTTCGAGCAGTTCGCGGCCTTCGAGGCGTCGGGTCCCGGTGGCATCGTCGTCTCCCCCGAGGAGTCGGTCACCAGCATCGGCGTGGACCCGGTCAAGGGCACGACGATCGAGGATCTGGACCTGTCGGTGCGCTCCTACAACTGCTTGAAGCGTGAGGGCGTCGCCACCGTCGGCGAACTCATGGACAAGACCGAGCAGGATCTGCTCGAGATCCGCAACTTCGGATCGAAGTCCGTGGACGAGGTCACGGAGAAGCTGGCCGAGCTGGGTGTCGCACTCAAGGAGTGACCCCACCGCCGCGACCGGTGCCAAGGACCCGTACCGGTCGTCGGCGAGCGGGGCCGCGCCCCGCACCACCCACCCGCGCTCCGCGCGAAGGAGAGACCGACATGCCGACCCCCAAGCGAGGCCCCCGCCTCGGTGGCGGCCCTGCGCACCAGAAGCAGCTGCTGGCCAACCAGGCCCGCGACCTGTTCCGACACGGCCGCATCCGCACGACCGAGGCCAAGGCCAAGGCCCTGCGCCCCTACGCGGAGAAGCTGATCACCAAGGCCAAGCGTGGTGACCTGCACAGCCGTCGCCTCGTCCTGGCCGACCTGCACGACCGTGACGTCGTCGCCTACCTGTTCGAGGACGTCGCGCCACGCTTCGCGGACCGCGACGGCGGGTACACGCGCATCCTGAAGCTCGAGCCCCGCAAGGGTGACAACGCGTCGATGGCGCTGATCGAGCTCGTCGACCAGGGCGACAGCGCCGGCGGTGAGACCATCGAGGAGTCCAAGGCCGGGCGTTCCCGGGGCCTGTTCGGTCGACGTCGCAAGAACGTCGGCGAGGAGGCGGCGCCTGCCGCCACCGGGACGGCGGTGCTCGACGCCGACGAGGAGGCAGCCGACGAGGACGCCTTCGACGTCGAGGACGACGAACAGGTCGCCGCCGCGATCGCCGCTGCCACCAGCGGTCCGGCACCCGCCGAGGACGTCGAGGCAGAGCCGGACGAGGCCGCGGCGGACGACGTCGAGAACGACGATGCGGACACCGACGACGACGCGGACGACGCCAAGGCCTGATCGGCCGGCGTCACCCCACGTGCCTGCATCCGACGCCGCGGCCGCGCGGACCCGCTACCGGATCGACCTCGCCTACGACGGGGCGCCGTTCGCTGGGTTCGCGCGGCAGCGCGACCAGGTCACCGTGCAGGGCGAGCTGGAGACGGCCGCTGCCCGGCTGTTCGGCCAGCCGGTCGCGCTCACCGGCGCCGGACGCACCGATCGCGGGGTGCACGCGCTCGCGCAGGTCGTCCACCTCGATGTCGACCCGACGGTGCCGCGGGCGGCACGGGCATCGGCCGACCTGGCACAGCTGCGTGCCCGGCTCGACCAACAGGTCGGCCGGGCCATCACGATCTGGCAGGTGCGGCCGGTGCCGCTCCGCTTCGACGCGCGCTTCTCCGCGACGGCGCGCCGGTACCGGTACCGGCTGGTGGACGCACCCATGGCCGACCCGATCCACCGCCACGACCGGTGGCACCTCGGTGAGGCGTTGCAGCTCGCCGCGATGCGTGCCGGTGCGCGCCACCTCATCGGTGAGCACGAGTTCGCCTCGTTCTGTCGGCGCTCACCCGGCCGCACCACCGTGCGGCGTCTCGATCGCCTGACGCTGTCGCGGTCCATCCCGGGGCGCATCGACGTGGTCCTCGACGCCCCCGCGTTCTGCCACCAGCAGGTCCGCTCCATCGTGGGCTGCCTGGTCGAGGTCGGCCGAGGTCGGCGCCGGCCGGACTGGATCGCCGAGGTGCTGGCGGCGGAGGATCGAGGAGCGGCCGCCCGGGTCGCCCCGCCACACGGACTCACCCTGGAGCAGGTGCGTTACGGTCGTGCCTGGCCGGCCTCGCCACCCGTGGGCGTCCGCGTCGGTTGACCCCCAGGCGAGATGCCCGGTACGCTCACCCCACGCGGTCCCGCAGGGGCCGCGCGTTCCGTGTCCGGCCACGTGTGCCCCGTCCGCCCCGTCGCGGCGCCATCCCGGCCGACGGTCGACCACCACCACCTCGTCGTCTTGGTGCCAGCCGGCGCGGGGACGACGTCGGCCGGCCGTCCAGGGATGCGGCCACCTCCACGACCAGGCCACCGAGGAAGCGAACCATGCGCACCTACAGCCCCAAGGCGGGCGACATCACGCGTGAGTGGTACGTGATCGATGCCGAGGGTGAGACGCTCGGGCGTCTCGCCACCCGCGTCGCCAGCGTCCTACGCGGCAAGCACAAGCCGACCTTCACCCCGCACATGGACATGGGCGATCACGTCATCATCGTCAACGCGGAGAAGGTCGTACTGACCGGCGCGAAGGCCGAGCAGAAGCGTTACCACCACCACTCGGGCTACCCGGGCGGGCTGCGAGGCGTCCCCTTCGCCACGATGCTGGACCGACGTCCGACCCAGGTCGTCGAGACCGCGGTCAACGGCATGCTGCCCAAGAACCGACTCGGCCGTCAGATGGCCAAGAAGCTCAAGGTCTACGCCGGCCCCGAGCACCCGCACGCCGCCCAGCAGCCCAAGCCGCTGCCCGACCACGTCTGAGGTCTGCGACCATGAGCACGATGTACACCGGACGCCGCAAGTCCGCCGTTGCGCGGGCGCGGATCAGCCGCGGTTCGGGCCAGTACCGGCTGAACGGCAAGCCGCTCGAGGAGTACTTCACCACCGAGAAGCTGCGTGCCCACGCGACCGAGGCCTTCAAGGTCCTCGAGCAGGAGGGCCAGTGGGACGTCCACGCGCGTCTCCACGGTGGTGGCGACACCGGGCAGGCCGGCGCGCTGCGCCTGGCGATCGCCCGGGCGTTGGTCGGTGACGACCCGGACACACGTCCCGCGCTCAAGAGCGCTGGACTCCTGACCCGGGACGCCCGGAAGGTGGAGCGCAAGAAGTACGGCCTGAAGAAGGCCCGTCGCGCGCCCCAGTTCTCCAAGCGCTGACCCACGGTCGTACCGCAGTGCCGCTGACGCCGTCCCCTGCGGGCGGCGTCAGCGGTGTATGCGGGTGTATGCGGGGATCGGCTGCTCCGCCCTGGCCAGCGGTCCGGTAGCAGGACCGGGGCCGTCGGCGGGTGAAGCCCTAGCATCACCCTGATGGGGCGGCTGGCCGTCGCCTCGGGTGAGCCGGCGGGCAGACCCGAGCGACCGCAGGGCAGGCTCGACCGACCAGGCACGCACGCCCGAGGCGGGCGGAAGGAGTGGCAACGGTGGGGGCGATCTTCGGCACCGACGGCACCCGCGGGCGCGCCAACGAGGAGCTGACACCGGAGGTCGCGCTGTCGCTGGGTCGGGCGCTCGTCACGCTGCTGCACACCGGGGGTCAGCGCCGTCCCACGATCGTGATCGGCCGCGATCCGCGGTGGTCGGGCGAGATGCTCGAGGCGGCGCTGGTGGCCGGGGTGACCTCGGCCGGTGGTGACGCCCTGTCCGTCGGCGTGCTCCCGACGCCCGGGGTGGCCCACCTCACGGCCCACTCGACGGCCGCGGCCGGAGCGATGATCTCCGCGTCGCACAACCCGGTCGGGGACAACGGGATCAAGTTCTTCGGTGCGCAGGGTTTCAAGCTCACCGACGAGGAGGAGGCGGCCCTCGAGGCCATCGTGGCGGACGGCAGCGCCCGGCGCCCCACCGGGACCGACATCGGACGCCGGCTCAGCGACCGGTCCGCGGTCGCCCGCTACGTCGAGCACCTCGCCAGCACCGCGGACGTCGACCTGTCCGGGCTGCGGATCGTCGTCGACGGGGCCAACGGGGCGGCGTCCAACGTCGCGCCGCAGGTGTACCGCCACCTCGGCGCGGAGGTGGTGACCGTGCACTGCAGCCCGGACGGTGCCAACATCAACGAACGGGCCGGGTCGACCTACCCGGACGTGATCCGGGCGGCGGTGCTCGAGCACGGCGCGGACATCGGGATCAGTCATGACGGTGACGCCGACCGCCTCATCGCTGCGACCCACGACGGTGTCGAGGTCGATGGTGACGTGATCCTGGCGATCCTGGCCCGCGACATGCACCACCAGGGAACGCTCGCCCAGGGCGCCGTGGTCACCACCGTGATGACCAACCTCGGCTTCAAGCAGGCCATGGAGGATCTCCACATCGAGGTGGTGGAGACCAAGGTCGGTGACCGCTACGTGCTCGAGGCGATGCGCGCTCGGGGCCTGAACCTCGGTGGCGAACAGTCCGGGCACCTGATCGACCTCGACCATGCGACCACCGGTGACGGCGTGCTCTCCGCGGTGCGCCTGCTGTCGGTGGTGCGCTCGACCGGGGCCCCGCTCAAGGAGCTCGCGCGGGTGATGTCGCGTCTGCCCCAGGTGCTGGTGAACGTCGGGGGTGTGGCCAAGGAGCGCCTCGCCGAGACGCCGGCGGTCTGGGATGCCGTGCGCGCGCAGGAGCGGCGCCTCGGTGCGGGTGGGCGTGTGCTGCTCCGCCCGTCGGGGACCGAGCCGCTGGTGCGGGTCATGGCCGAGGCCCCGACCCAGGACGACGCGCAGCACGCCGTCGACGTGATCGCTGACGTCGTGCGCGACCACCTGACGGTCTGACGCCACGCTCACCCACTCTGCCTGATGGCGTCGACGCGGGCGCGGCCGGCGGCGCCGCACACCTCGCGCCGCCGCACGCCCTCGGCGGCGAGCTCGACCACGCGCTCTGCGAGCTCCGGGAGGCGGGCGGTCAGGTGCGCGCCGGGGCAGCGGGTGAGCGTGTGCTCGCGGTGTCCCGACAGCGAGTCGGGAGCCAGCCCGTAGCTGGTGGCGGCGTGGGCCAGGAGCAGCGCGGCGCCCTCCAGCATCGCGTCGGTCGGCTGCTGCCGGTCGAAGTCGCCCTCGCACACCACGCCGAGGTGACCGACCGGGTCGTAGGCGGTGAAGGTGTCGCCGGCCAGGTTCGGGTCGCGCAGCTCGTAGACGTTGCCGCGCAGGTCCACGGCGAAGTGGTAGGCGATGTCGGACCACCCCTGATCGAGGTGGAACCGCTGGTGACGTCGCAGCCGCGCCGGCGCGAGGCGGTGGTCCGTCAGGGGGAGGGCGGAGTGGTGCAGGGTCAGCCAGCGCAGCCGGTGCACACGGGCACCGGCCGTGGCCGCGGCCAGTCCCACGGCGTCCCGGCAGAGCACCTCCACGGTGGCGAGATCGTCACGGCGGGCGGCGTCGGCCGGGGGTTCGGTGTCGGGCCTGTCATCCTGTCCCAACGGCCCCTCGGCCGTCGGCTCCTCGGTACCAGGGCCGCCAACCGGCGGGTCGTCAACCGCCGGGTCGTCAGCCGGCGGGTCGTCAGCCGGCGGGTCCGCACTGGCAACTCCGCCGTCGGCGTTCCCGTCGGTACCGGCTGCTGGCGCGGCCGTGCTCCGAGCCGGTGGTTCGGTCCGCAGCGGCGAGCAGCTGACAGCGGCTGCCAGAGCCAGACCGCCACCCAGACGCAGCAGCTGACGGCGTCCCACCCGTGCCTCGTCCTTGCGATCCACAGGTCGCCCTCCGGTGCGGCCGAGCTGCAGGCTAGTGAGACGCCGCCCGACTACGTTCCCCGCACCTGGCGTCGATCGAGGGAGACATCGTGGCGACACGCGGAGTGGTGGTGGGCGGGCCGTACGCCTTCCTCGGCGCGTTGGCGGAGCAGGTCGAGGCCAAGGGCTTCGACGCGGCCTGGGTCGCGGAGACCGACCGCGAGTCGATCGTGCAGGCCTCGGTCGTCCTGCAGGCCACCGAGCGGATCGAGGTCGGCACCAACATCACGCTGGCGTTCCCCCGTTCGCCGACGATCACCGCGATGCAGGCGTGGGACCTCAACGAGCTGTCGGGTGACCGGTTCATCGTGGGGCTCGGCAGCCAGGTGCAGCGCATCATCGAGGAACGGTTCTCCGCGGCCTTCGACCGGCCCGCCAAGCGCATGGCGGAGTACGTCCAGGCCATGCGCGCGGTCTGGGCGATGGAGCGCGGCGAGGACGCGACCCACGACGGTGAGATCTACCGCGTCCTGCGACCCGGTGTGACCGGCAGGGGCCGGGCCCACGACCGCGAGGTGCCCCGGGTCAACGTCGCGGCGGTCGGGCCGCTGATGGTCGCCGCGGCCGCCACGCACGCCGATGGCATCCTCGGGCACCCGTTCACCTCCGACCGCTACCTGACCGACACCGTCCTGCCGCGGATCGAGGAGGCGTTGTCCGCTGCCGGACGACGACGCGAGGACTTCACCGTCAACCAGGGGGTGATCCTGTGCATCGCCGACGACCGGGAGGTCGCGGTGCGCGAGGCGAAGCAGCAGATCGCCTTCTACGGCACGACGCCCAACTACCGCGCCGTGTTCGACTCCTACGGTGACGGGGAACTCACCGACCGGCTGCGGACCGTGTGGAAGGAGTCGGGGCAGGACATCGACGCGCTCGTCGCCGCCGTCCCCGACGAGGCCGTCGAGCGCTACGCGGTCGCCGGTACCCCTGCTGAGGTCCGGGATCGGCTCGCGAGCATCGAGGAGCACGTCGATCACCTGCTCCTCGGCGGCGCCTGGTACCGCGTCCCACCGCAGCGTCTGGCCGAGAACCTGTGGGCGATCCTGGAGACCTTCGGCACCCGATGAGCGGGCAGCGGCCCAGCGGCCATCGGGGCGTCGGACACGCCGCTCGGCATCTGTAGGCTCGTCGACGGCCACCGTCGCGGACCAGGAGCGTGGACACGTGTGTGGGATCATCGGTATCACCGGGCACGCCACCGCGGTGGACGGCGTGGTCGCGGGACTGCGACGACTCGAGTACCGCGGCTACGACTCGGCCGGCATCGTGACCACCGATCCCAACGGCCTGCGGGTCGTGAAGCGAGCCGGCAAGCTCGACAACCTCGTCGCTGCCCTCGAGGGACAGCCGCTGTCCGCGGCGACCGCGCTCGGCCACACGCGCTGGGCGACGCACGGCGAGCCGAACGACCGCAACGCCCACCCTCACCTCGATCCGTCGGCACGGGTGGCGGTCGTGCACAACGGCATCATCGAGAACTACCAGACGTTGAAGGCCGAACTCGGCGACGTGCGCTTCGCCTCCGACACCGACTCCGAGGTGGTCGCGCACCTGATCGCCGAGGAACTGCAGAGGGCGACGGCGACGGACGGCGACCCGCCGGACCTCCTCGCGGCCGTGCGGGCCGTGGTCGCCCGGCTCGAGGGCGCCTACGCCCTGTGTGTGGTCGCGACCGATGATCCGCAGACGCTGGTCGTCGCCAAGCACGAGGCTCCCCTGATCGTCGCGCACGCGGAGCAGGTGGGCTACTGCGCCTCGGACGTCGCGGCGTTGATCGAGCACACCGACCAGGTCGCGGCGCTGCTCGACGGGCAGCTCGCCCGGATCACCCCCGAACTCGTCGAGGTCGTCGACGTGGACGGCCGCGCCGCTGCGCCCCACGCCTACACCGTCGACTGGGATCTGGCCGCCGCGGAGAAGCAGGGCTACGACCACTTCATGCTCAAGGAGATCCACGAGCAGCCGCAGGCCGTCGCCGACACCCTCCTCGACCGCCTCAACGCCCCCGCGCCGGACCTGCCACCTCGGCTCCAACTCGACGAACTGCGCACCGAGGAGAGCGAGTTCGGTCGGATCGACAAGGTGTTCGTCCTGGCCTGCGGCACCTCGCTGCACGCCGGGATGGTGGGCAAGCTGGCGATCGAACACTGGGCCGGCATCCCGGTCGACGTCGAGGTGGCCAGCGAGTTCCGCTACCGCGACCCGATCGTCGACCCGCACACGCTGGTCATCGCCATCTCACAGTCGGGGGAGACGATCGACACGATCGCCGGCGCGGCCCACGCTCGCGATCAGCGCGCCCCCGTCATCGCGCTGACCAACGTCGTCGGTTCCACCCTGGCCCGCGAGGCCGACGGCGTGCTCTACACCCATGCTGGTCCCGAGGTCGCCGTCGCTTCCACCAAGGCCTTCACGACGCAGATCGTCGGGTGCCTGCTCCTCGGGCTCTACCTCGGGCAGGCGCGCGGGCGTCTCTACAGCTCCGAGGTGGCCGACATCCTGGGGCGCTTCGACCTGGTCCCCGACGCGATGCGGCAGGTCCTGGAGCTCGACGAGCAGATCCGCGAGCTCGCTCAGCGCTACCGCGACGTCGACTACACCATGTTCATCGGTCGCCACGCCGGACTGCCGATCGCCATGGAGGGCGCACTCAAACTGAAGGAGATCAGCTACCTGCACGCCGAGGCGTTCCCGGCCGGGGAGATGAAGCACGGACCGATCGCGCTGATCGAGCCGGGTGCGCTGGTGGTGGCGCTGGCCCCCGCGGGCCACGTGTTCGGCAAGATGGTGTCCAACATCCAGGAGGTGCGGGCGCGCGGCGCCTCGGTGCTGGCCGTCGGGACCGAGGGCTCCGTCGATGCGTTGGCCGAGCACGCCGACGACGTCCTCGTCCTGCCCGAGGCGCCCCACGAGCTGGCTGGCCCCGTGCTCAGCGTGGTGCCGCTGCAGCTGTTCAGCTACCACGTTGCGACGCTGCGCGGTGAGGACGTCGATCAACCCCGCAACCTGGCCAAGACCGTCACCGTGGAGTAGCGGCGGCGGCGAGCTGGCGGGGGTGAGGTGGAGGCGGCGGTCGGGAGGCCGTCGGATCGCAACGACGAGACGCTCGCGTGGTCGGTTCGTTGCGATGTCGGTGGGCCGGGGCCGGGGCCGGGGCCGGGGCCCGGGCCGGTCCGTCGCGACGGGGCGGCGGTCGGGAGGCCGTCGGATCGCAACGACGAGACGCTCGCGTGGTCGGTTCGTTGCGATGTCGGGCGGCAGGCAGCAGCTCGCGTCAGGTGTCCTCGAGGGCCAACCGCAGTTGCCCTGCGAGCTCGTCGAGCCGGTCCCGGTCAGGTGGCGGGTCGTAGTCGACCTGGAGCACGAGCGGGTCCTCGGGCTGGCGCGGGATCACGTGGAGGTGCGCATGCCAGATCTCCTGTCCCGCCACGCTGCCATCGGCGAGGAACAGGTTGACCCCGGCCGCCAGCCCCAACTCCCACTGCGCGACCGCGATGCGCTGGCCCAGACGGAACAGCTCAGCTCCGTCCTCCGGATCCAGGTCGACCAGCCCGACCGCGTGTCGACGGGGGACCACCAGGGTGTGCCCGGCCCCGACCGGCAGGATGTCGAGGAAGGCGACGGCTCGGTCGGTCGCCGCGACGAAGGAGCCCTCGGTCTCGCCGCCGATGATCGCGCAGAAGATGCAGTCCCGGGCCACCGGCCCACCTCTCACTCGGTCTGTCCCCCCACTCTGCCCGACGCGATCGCCGTTCGCGACCATCGTCAGTCCCTCGTGCGCGACCGTGCCGGTTTGCCCTCCGTGACCGTTGCTACGTCCCGCGGCCGCCGTCCACGGCGCCGGTAGCCTGTAGCACGCCGCCCCAGGTCCCCCATCGTCGAGGCCGTCGACCATGCCGAGCGCCGCTCTCCCGCTGCTCGACGCCGACCAAGCCCGTGCCGGCGATGACGCCGCCGTGGCTGCCGGTGCCACCTGGGCGGGGCTGATGGACCGCGCCGCAGGGCACCTCGCCCGGGGCATCGTGTCCGCCGCTGGTGGCCGCGGCGCCGGCTTGCGCGTGGTGCTGCTCGTCGGCAAGGGGAACAACGGCGGTGACGGCTGGGCAGCGGCCCGCCGCCTCACGCGGGAGCACGGCGCGCACTGCACCGTGGTCGCGGTCGACGGGGTCGACACCCCGGTGTCCGACGCCGCCAGCCGCAACCGCACGGCGTGGCGCGCGATGGGGGGCCGCATCGTCGTCGGTACCGACCACCTCGACGGGCTCCTGCTGGCTGCGGACGTCGCTGTCGACTGTCTGCTCGGGACCGGCTCCCACGGTGAGCCTCGGGGTCCGGCTGGCGAGGCCGTGGCGGCCCTGCGTCGGGCGCACGCCCGCGGCGTGACCGTGGTGGCCTGCGACATCCCGAGCGGGGTGTCTGCCGATGATGGCGCCGCAGCCGCCACGGCCGTGACGGCTGACCTGACGGTCACCTTCGGCGCCCTCAAGCGCGGTCTGCTGCTGCACCCGGGGGCAGCGCACGCCGGGCGGATCCTGCTCGGATCGCTCGGTTCGACCTACGACCGGTACGCACACCAGACGGCGAGGTGGTCCGCGCTGACGCCCACGGGAGCGGCGCCGGCGGTGCTCGCCGTGTCAGCGGACAAGCGTGCCCGGGGCGTGGTGCTGGCCCTGGCTGGGGCCGCCGGGACCAGCGGGGCCGCGGCGCTGACCGCTGCCGGTGCGCTGCGCACCGGGGCGGGGCTGGTCACGGTGGCCACGCCCGAGCAGGTCCGGTCCGAGGTGGCGGCACGGGTGGATGCCGGGGTGATGGTGCATGGGCTGCCGGAGACGCCGGAGGGCGGGGTGGACGCTGCGGCGGTCCACGCGCTGCCATCGCTGCCGAGCGGGGCCGGCGCGGTGGTGGCCGGACCCGGCCTCGGCGTCGGATCGGGCGTCCACGCGTTGATCGGGGCGCTGCGGGAGCGGGCAGAGCGCCTGGTCCTGGATGCCGACGCCATCAACGTGCACCGCGACGATCCCGAGCCCTTGGCCGACCACGTCGGGGCGCTGGTGCTCACCCCGCACGAACGCGAACTCGCGCGCATCGGCGGGGGCAGCGACGGCGAGACCGCGTTCGCGCAGCGGGTGCGCCGGGTGCCGGAGCTGGCGGCGCGGTGGCGTGCGACGGTCGTGGCCAAGGGGCCCGGGACCATGGTCGCAGCGCCCGACGGCAGGGTGTGGGTGACGCCGATCGGGGGCCCCGCGCTGGGATCGGGTGGTACGGGCGATGCGCTCAGCGGGATGATCGCCACCGCCATCGCGACGGACGAGGACGTGCCGCTGGCGGTCGCACGCGCGGTGTGGTGGCATGCTGCCGCGGGATCGCGGGCTGGTCGTGATCGGGCCGCACGCGCCACGGCCACCGACCTGCTGGCGGCGTTGCCCGGTGTGCTGGGCGATCTCGCGAACGGGCCGAGCAGCCACCCGCCGGCGAGCGGTGGCGCCGGTCTCGTGGCGACGCGCCGGGCCGCGAGCTGGGGTGCCCTGCCCTGGGACCGGTGGGTGGCCACTGCCAGCGCCGGCCGGGACGTGGGCCGCCGTGCCGTATCGCAGGTCGGGGCGTGAGCAGCCGCGCGGGGTCGGTGCACCCGGACCACCTGCCGGTCAGCGGGCTACGACCGACGCGCGTCGAGGTCGACCTCGACGCGATCGCGCACAACGTGGCCCGGTTGTCCGCGGCCGCCCCCGAGGCCGCGATCTGTGCCGTGGTCAAGGCGGACGGGTACGGGCACGGTGCGGTCCCGGTCGCCCGTGCTGCGGTGGACGCCGGTGCCACCTGGCTCGCCGTCGCGCTCGTGGAGGAGGGCATCGAGCTCCGCGATGCCGGTCTCGATGCGCGCATCCTGGTCCTGTCCGAGCCACCGATCGCGGCGATCGGTGACCTGATCGCCGCGGAGCTGACGCCGACGGTGTATCGCGAGCCCTTCATCGCCGTGCTCGATGCGCACGGACAGGGACGGGACCAGCCGATCTCCGTCCACTTCAAGGTGGACACCGGTATGGGTCGTGTCGGCGCCCCACCCGACCAGTGGCACCAGCAGCTGCTGCAGCTGGCCACGGCCTCGGGCGTCGAGGTCGAGGGGCTGTACACCCACTTCGCTCGCGCCGACGAACCGCAGGTGGACACCACCGCGCAGCAGCTCGCCGCCTTCGACCGCGCCGTCGCCCAGGCCGCTCGGCTCGGGATCCGCCCCCGCCTGCTCCACGCGGCCAACACCGCCGGTGTGCTGGTGCACCCCGACTCGCGCCGCGGCCTCGTCCGGCCCGGCATCGGGGTGTACGGGCTGTCGGCCTCCGGTGCGGTGGACGCCGCGGACCATGGTCTGCGCCCGGCACTGCGGCTCGTCTCCGAGGTCTCCTACACCAAGTACGTCGCCGCCAACACGCCGCTGTCGTACGGCCATCGCTGGCGGGCACCCGAGGACGGCTGGGTCGCCACGGTGCCGATCGGGTACGGGGATGGGGTCCCACGGCGGCTGACCAACCGTGCACAGGTGCTGTTGGGTGGTCGGCGTCGTCCCGTGGTCGGCACCATCACGATGGACCAGCTCATGGTCTGGTGCGCGGACGAGGAACCCGGCATCGGCGACGAGGTGGTACTCCTCGGCGCGGGGCAGGCCGCGTCCGGTGTGCCGCCGACCGCCCCATCGCCGTCCGACCCGGCGTCCTCGCCGGAACTCGCCTCCTCCGCGGCCCGGCCGGACCCGGTCGAGCAGCGCATCCGGGTGGAGGAGTGGGCCGATGCCGCCGACACGATCACCTACGAGATCGTCACGTCCCTGTCCGCGCGCCTGCCACGCCTCTACCTCGGCGGCGCTCACTAACCTGCGGAGGGCGGTGGTCGAGCCCGCTGTCCGTCCACCGGGCGGCCGGCGTGGCACCTCGCCGTCCACCGCGCTGCAGGGGAGGTCACCGTGGCCCGACGAGGAGCGCTGGCGCTCGGGGTCGGTGCCGCGCTCACCGCGGGCGCGGCGGCCGGGTTCCTGCTCGAACGAGCGGTCGTGCGGGGCCGGCTGGTGCCGGAGGTCGAGCCGTCGGACGTCGCGCTGGGCAGCCTCGCCGGTGAGGTCGGTTCCCTGCACGGTCCCGAGGGGATCACGCTGCGTATCGAGACCTACGGGCCCGAGGACGCTCCCCAGTTGGTGTTGGCACACGGTTGGTTGTGCACCGGCCGGGCCTGGCACGAGCAGGTGCTGCGGCTGGCGGATCGCTACCGCATCGTGACCTACGACCAGCCGGGACACGGGCAGAGCACCGGCCCGGCGACCGGGACCTACGACCTCGATCTGCTCGGTGACGTGTTCGCCCAGGTCATCGACCGCTGCACGCGGCCGGGGCCGGTGTGGGTGGCAGGCCACTCGCTGGGGGGCATGACCGTGCTGAACGCGGCTCGCCGCTACCCGCACCTGGTCCGCGATCGCCTCGCGGGGGCCGTCCTGCTGTCCACGACCTCCTCGGCCCGTGCGGACCGACTCACCCTCGAGGTGGGCATCCGTGCCGCCGCCCGTCTCGATCGGGGGATCCGGCGGCTCGTGCCGGCGCTGCGCGACCCGCGGGTGCTCAGCACCGCCGATCGCTTGTGGTCCTCCACCTCGGATCTGTCGTTCCTGATCGCCCGGTGGACCGCGGTCGGTCCGCAGGCCGATCCGACGATCGTCGCCTTCACCCAGCAGATGGCGATGGAGAGCGGCTTCGACGTGGTCGCCGGGTTGGTCGAGGCGGTGCTCGGTGTGGACGAGGACGCCGGACTCGATGCGCTCGCCGACCTGCCGACCACGCTGGTGGTCGGGACCCACGATCGGCTCACCCCGGCCGCCCTGACCCGTCGGATGGCACGTCGCTCGGCGGCCGCCGTCGTCGAGCTGGCCGAGGTCGGCCACATGAGCCTGCTCGAGGCCGGCGAGGAGGCGACCGAGGTGCTGCTGCGGCACCTGCACGGCGAGGTGGCACGGTCGGCGGAGGGTCGGTGGGAGCTGGCCGGTTCGGGTGAGGTCTGGCAGCACCTGGATCCGGCGGCCGCGGTGGCCCGGGAGGACGGCTGATGGCGCTCGGTGTGGACGGGGTGCTCGTCGGGACCTGGACCGCACCCGAGGCGGTGTCGGGCTGCACCGTGATCCTCCCACCGCCGGGCGCGGTCGGAGCGATGGCGGTCCGCGGCTCGGCGCCCGGTACGCGGGAGGCGGCGGCGCTCGGCCCCATGGGCAAGGTCACGGTGTGCCACGGCGTCCTGCTCGCCGGTGGTTCGGCGTTCGGCCTGTCCGCAGCCGATGGTGTCGTGCGGTGGCTCGAGGCGCGTGGCCGGGGCTACCCCGTGGGGACCGCGGTCGTGCCCATCGTCGCGGCAGCGATCGTGCTGGACGCGGCAGCGGCCCATCCTGCCTCCCGGCCCGATGCGCAAGCGGGCTGGGACGCCTGCGAGCTGGCGACCGAGGCCGAGCCCGCCGAAGGTCGGGTCGGGGTCGGCGCCGGGTGCACCGTCGCCAAGGTGGGTGGGCTGACGAACGCCTGGCGCAGCGGTCAGGGGGTGGCGGTCCGCCACGCCGGAGGTGTCACCGTCGGTGCGATCGTGGCCAACAACGCGGTCGGTGAGCTGGTGGGTGAGGATGGTGCCTGGCTCGCACGGGCCCGTGTGCCCGATGACGCCGAGCGGTTCCCGCTGATCGATCCCTTCGTGCCTGCCGAGGGAGGCCCGACCAGCAACACCGTGATCGGCTGCATCGTCACCGACGCTGCCCTCTCCAAGCGGGATGCGGCGCGGGTCGCCGACCTCGGTCACAGCGGGATCGCCCGTGCGCTGCGTCCCGCACACACCGAGGCCGACGGCGACGCTCTGTGCTGTCTGGCCACGGGCCGGGTGTCGGCCCGTGTCGACCTCGTCGCGGCACTGGCTGCCGAGGCGGTCGCCGATGCAGCTCGGCGAGGCCCACTGCTGGCCACCAGCGGCCCGAGCCTGCCGGGCGGCACAGCGCTGCCCGGCCTCGCCGGGCGATAGGTGCACGACCGGCCGGGGCGGTCGGTGGCCAGATGGACGTGAGACGACCCTGGCAGCTACGTTCAGGCCACACGCCGAGCGGTCGACGAAGCCTGCTCGGCAGGAAGGTCGCCCGTGCCGACGCCGTGCACCTCGATCGTTGACCCTGGTCCGCGGTCAGCCCGCGGCCACGAGCGTGCGGTGAAGGGATGCACGGCCTGCCCGCTCCACGAGCACCGTGGGCAGCCGGTGGTCGGGGACGGCCCTCGGGATGCGCGTCTGGTGATCGTCAGCGACGTGCCGCGGCGTCACGAGGACATCCACGGGCACGCCCTGGCGGGCAGCCCCCGCAACGTCCTCGACGAGGCGCTCCTGCACGTGGGCATCGATCCCGCGTCGGTCCGGCGGACCACCGTGGTGCGCTGCCGGCCGCTGGAGGATCGGCCGCCGAGCGCCACCGAGGTCTCCACCTGTTCCGGCCACCTCTCGGGTGAGCTGCAACTGGTCGACCCGGAGGTCATCGTCAGCCTCGGAACGGTCCCCACCACGGTGCTGCTGGGACGTCCGGTCGAGCTCGAGCGGGTGGCCGGGTATCGCCTGGACGTCCTGGGCGGCGTCACACTGATCCCCACCTTCCACCCGTTGGAGGTCGTGCGCGGCGTGCCGGCAGCCTCCGTCGCACTGCGGCGCGATCTCGCGGTCGCCCGCGCGGTGTTGGAGGGGCGGATGAGCAGCGGTGCAAAGGCGCGCTCCGAGCTACGTTCCCGCTTGCACCAGCAGGCTCGGCGCTCGGCCACCGGGCCACGCGTCGACGCCTGAGCTCCGCGCCGGCGCGTCCGATCCTCGGGCCGAACGGAGGTCGCGGGGTGCCCACCAGCATGGTCGTGACGACCACCTCGCCGCAGGACACCCGGGAGGCGGCTGCCGCGATCGCCTCCGTGCTCCGGGCCGGGGACGTCGTGGCCCTGTCCGGCGACCTCGGTGCCGGCAAGACGTGTTTCGTTCAGGGCGCGGCGGCCGGGCTGGGGGTCGCGTCGCCGGTCACCTCGCCGACCTTCGTGCTGGTCAAGCTGCTCCCCGCCCCGGTGGCGGTGGTGCACGTCGACGTCTACCGCCTCGAGGGCGTGCGGCACCTCGACGACCTCGGGGAGGACGTCTTCGCGCCCGACGTGATCACCTTCGTGGAATGGGCCGACACGATCCGTGGGCTCCTGCCGCCGAACCGGTTGGAGGTGCAGTTGCTCCCCGCGGGGGACGATGTCGGCGACGCGACGCGGCGATGGATCCACCTGCGCGCCCTCGGGCCGGGCTGGGCACAGCGGCGATCGGAGCTCGAACGGGCCTGTGCCCGGTGGCGATGACGCTCGCGGAGAGATGACGGGGCACCCGTGCCGACCAGCTCGGTGACAGGTGCGAGAGGAGAGGATCGCGATGTTGGTCCTAGGTCTGGAGACCTCGACGACCCGGTCGTCGGTGGCGCTGGTGGACACCGACCGTGTCGTGGCGTCGGCGAGCCTGGGGGTCGCGCGCCGCCACGGGGAGTTCCTGGCCCCGGCGATCGCGTTCTGCCTCGAGCAGGCCGGTATCGACGTCGACGGTATCCACGGGGTCGCGGTGGGTGTGGGGCCCGGACTGTTCACGGGCCTGCGGGTGGGCCTCGCGACGGCACAGACCTTCGCGGCCGCCCGGCAGCTCCCGGTCGTGGGCCTGAGCGGTCTGGACGTGCTCGCGTTCCGCGCCCGCTACACGCGCCGCGCCATCTGCGCGGTGCTCGATGCGCGGCGCGGCGAGCTGTTCTGGGCCTTCTACCGCGCCGCCCCGGGTGGCGTCCAGCGCGACTCGGAACCGGTCGTCGGCCGCATCGAGCAACTCACCGCGGAGATCGAGGCGTACGGCGATGACATGCTGGTGCTCGGCGACGGTGCCCTGTCCGAGCGGCAGCGCGTGCTGGACACCGGGGTGGACGTGGCGGGCCCCGACCTGGCCTGGCCGGACGCGGCGGATCTGGCGGAGCTGGCCGTGCCCCGCTTCGTCCGCGAAGAGACGATCCGCCCCGACCAGCTGCGCCCGATCTACCTGCGGGAGGCCGATGCGCGGATCGGCTGGCAGCAGCACGATGGGCCGTCGGGCGGGCCATCGTGAGTGCGCCGTGCCACGGCGAGGTGGTCCTGCGCGGCGCCGAACCACGGGATCTGCCGGCACTGGCGGCGCTCCCCGGGCTGTCGGCGTCCACCCGCCGTCGGCTGGTCGCCGAGGTGGCCCGGGCCAACGCCCGACCAGCAGGGGACACCGTCGTGCTCGTGGCGGTTGCTGGCGGCGAGGTCCTCGCAGCCGCGCTCGGACTGCTCCAGGCGGACGACGGTCACGTGGTCGACCTGGCCGTGGCGCCCTCGCTGCGTCGGCGCGGCATCGGCCGACGGCTGCTGAGCGCGCTCGTCACCGAACTGCGCACCCGGGGGGCGCGGGCGGTCACCCTCGAGGTCCGTGCCGGCAACCTCGGCGCTCTCGCGCTGTACCGTGGTGCGGGCTTCGTGGTCGAGGGGCACCGGCCCCGCTACTACCCGGACGGTGAGGACGCGCTGCTGCTGTGGCAGCACGACCCGGTCGGGCTCCCCGACACGGCGACGGACCCGGTCGCGGGAGCCGAGCTCGACGCTCCCTCCGAGACCACGACGACCGCAGGAACGGCGGGGACCCCTGGGACCGCCGGGATCGAAGGAGGCTGACGTGCTGCTCCTCGGCATCGAGACCTCCTGCGACGAGACCGCCGTGGGCATCGTGGAGGATCGCTTCGAGCTGCGTGCCAACGTGATCGCGTCCCAGATCGAGCTCCACGCGCCCTACGGCGGGGTCGTCCCGGAGGTCGCCGCTCGGGCCCACCTCGAGGCCCTGCTGCCCACGGTGGACGCCGCACTCGTGCAGGCGGGGGCGAAGCTGTCCGACCTCGCTGCCATCGCCGTCACCGCGGGACCGGGGTTGGCCGGTGCGCTGCTCGTCGGCGTCTCCGCTGCCAAGGGGCTGGCGCTCGCCCAGGGCCTGCCGCTGGTGGCGGTGAACCACCTCAGGGCACACGTCGAGGTGGCACAGCTCGAGCACGGCGAGCTCTCGCCGCCACTGATCGCGCTGGTGGTCTCCGGCGGTCACACCTCGATCGTGCTGATGGACGAGGACGGCACCTTCCGTGAGCTCGGCGGCACCATCGACGACGCAGCGGGGGAGGCCTTCGACAAGATCGCCCGCTACCTCGGCTTGCCCTTCCCCGGCGGCCCGGAGATCGACCGGCTGGCGCAGGAGGGGGACCGCACGGCCTTCGACTTCCCCCGCGCCCTGCTGCACGACGGCACCTACCGCCTCTCGTTGTCCGGGCTCAAGACCGCGGTGGTGCGGGAGCTGCGCCGCCGGGATGCGGCCGGCGAGCAGGTCGTGCTCGCCGACGTCGCCGCCTCCTTCCAGGAGGCCATCGTCGATGTGCAGGTGAGCAAGACCCTGCGGGCCGCAGCGGACCACGGTCTCGATCAGGTCGTGCTGGCGGGTGGCGTCGCCGCGAACTCGCGCCTTCGGGCGCGCTTCGCCGCCGAGACCGAGGCCAACGGCCAGCGATTGATCGTGCCCTCGGTGCCGCTGTGCACCGACAACGGCGCCATGGTCGCGGCCAGCGGTGCGAACCTGTTCGTCCGCGACCGGACCTGCGGGCTCGGGTTGGCGGCCGACCCCAACCTCCGGCTCGCCGGGTGAGGGCGCCCGCGGCGTTCGAGCGGCTCGGCCGGCGGTTGCGATGGCGGCGGGTCGGCGCCGGCGAGCTCCCGACGATCGCCGACCGCCTGGCGGCATGGGAGGCACCCGCCGGCGGCTCGGCACGGCACATGTTCGCGCTGTCGACGATCGAGTCGTTCGGGGCGGAGCCGCTGCGTCTGGCCGCCGATGACCACCACTGGGCGTTGGCGGTGGTGTTCCCCGGCCGTCTGCTGGTCCCCTGTGGTGATCCGGAGGCGATCGCGGCCGCGCCGGCGGCCAGCCGACGGTGGCGGTTGTTGGTGGGTGACCGAGCGGCGGGTGACGCCGCCCTGTCCCGGGTGACGGCGGACCCGGGCCTGATCGTGCACGACCAACGGTTCCTCACCGTCGACCCGGACCGGGTGCCCGACGAGCGGGAGCTGCCCGACCCCGGGCTGCGGCGCGCGCAGCGCGACGACCTCGATCGTCTGGCCGAGCTGGCGGTGCGGCTCCACGTCGACGATCGGTTCGGGCCCCACCCCGGTCAGGCGGGTCTACGCGGCTACCGGCAGCGGATCGCGACCAACCTCGATCAGGGCCTGGTCTGGTGCGTCGGCCCGGTCGGCGCTCCCGTCTGCAAGCTGGAACGGTCGGTGTCCTCCGGGCGGTACGGCGTGCAACTGGCCGGGATCGTCGCGGACGTGGAAGCCCGCGGGCAGGGACTGGGTCGTTCGGCGGTCGCAGCGGCGGTGCGGGGAGCGCTGCTGGAGGGATCCCGCGATCGCCAGATCAGCCTGCACGTGCGCGCCGACAACGAGGCGGCGCTGCGGGCCTACGACGCGGCCGGCTTCGTGGACCGCGAACCGTGGCGCTTGGCCGTGCGCAGCTGATCAGTGACCGGTGGTGGTCCCGGCCGGTCCCGGACCACCTCCGGTGGTGTCCGGCTCCATCGCACCCTCGCGGAGATCGATCGTGATCGTGAGGCCGTCGTCGCGGTGGCCCCTGCCATCGGCCGGCGTCGCCATGTCCTGGTCGCCTCGTGCGACCACGCCGGCCGGCACGAGGGCGCCCGTGTCGTCGACATGGAGCAGGATGCCCTCGTCCTCGAGTCGCTCCTGCAGTTGGGCGACCGTGAGGTCGGCAGCCAGCGCGACCGTCTCGAGATCGCCGCTGCGCAACGTCAGCATGCGTCGGTTGTGGTCACCACGCTTGCGGGCGATGTGGTGGGCATAGCGGGCCAGGATCGCGAGTTCGGCCCGGGCCGGCGCCGCGTCGAGGCGGACGAGATCGAGGGTGATGCGACCTGGCGTCACGGCCGTCACGGCCCCCTGATCGGGTAGGAGGTCGGCGAGGGGAACCTCGTAGAACTCCGCGAGGTCAGCCAACCGTGCCAGGGTCACGGTGCGATCACCGCGCTCGTAGGCCCCGACCACCACGGCCTTCCAGCGGCCGTCGCTGTCGGCCTGGACGTCTGCCAGCGACGATCCCTGTTGCTGGCGGACCCGGCGCAGCCGGGCGCCGATGGCCAGGGCGTGCGTGCGATCGTCGTGGCTCATCGTCCGGCCTCCATGCGTCGGTGTGGTACCTGCTCGTGTGGAGCAGATGTGGCGGCTGGCTGCGGTGCGGTCGTCGTGGTGGCGTCCCGGTGGTCGGTGCTCCGGCCGGTGTGACCGCGGATGGCGGCCCGCTGCTCACCGAACGCAGGCTGCACCACGGAGCGTCGTAGAGCAACGCTTCGCGTTCGATCTGCAACGCTGCGTTGCGGCACATGCTGGCGGGAGACCTCCTGGCAACGCTCCGTCGCCACAGGCGTGCGCTCTGCGAACGATGCCCTGGTGCTCGGCTGCCGTTGGGCGCCGACCAGCCGCCCGGCACCCCCGTCGCAGGGAGGGGGCGGCGGGCTGGTCTCGCGCCTGGCTGCACCCGGTCGGGCACCCGCGTCGTCTCCTTGCACTCCCAGAGGGAGAGTGCTAGCTTCCGCCACTAGCACTCGGGTAAGGCGAGTGCCAGCGCCGGTGCGAGCCGCGTTCGGCACTCGTGACGGGTCCGACGCTCCCACGTGGAGCACCCGCCCGATCCTCACCGACCCCGCGGTGCTGGCGCCACCTCGGCGTCCCTGCGTCCGGTCGCTGTCACCGCTCCGCCCAGCCGGGTATCGGCACCTGGGAGGAGTGGGCGCCGTGCGGCTGGGCAGGAACCCCCGATAGATCTCCATCAACAACCGTCACGCGGCTGCAACGGCCGCGCGGACCGATACCAAGGGAGGGCACGTTGGCTGCCGCCACCGATGTCAAGGTCAAGCCCCTCGAGGACCGAGTGCTCGTGACCATCAACGAGCAGGAACAGACCACGGCCTCGGGCCTGGTCATCCCGGACACCGCGAAGGAGAAGCCGCAGCAGGGCACCGTCGTCGCCGTCGGCCCGGGCAAGCGCTCGGACACCACCGGTGAGCTCATCACCGTCGACGTGAGCGAGGGCGACACCGTCCTGTTCTCGAAGTACGGCGGCACCGAGGTCAAGGTCGAGGGCCAGGACTACCTGATCCTGTCGGCTCGCGACATCCTCGCGGTCATCGGCTGACCGACCGCACCCGTTCAACGTCCACAACACGTCCACGGACGTACCCAGGAGGAACCACCGTATGGCGAAGATCCTCAGCTACAGCGAGGACGCGCGTCGTCGCCTCGAGCGCGGCGTCAACCAACTCGCAGACGCCGTCAAGGTGACGCTCGGCCCCAGAGGTCGCAACGTCGTGATCGACAAGAAGTGGGGCGCCCCCACGATCACCAAGGACGGCGTGACCGTCGCTCGGGAGATCGAACTCGAGGACGCCTACGAGAACATGGGCGCCCAGCTCGCGAAGGAGGTGGCCACCAAGACCAACGACGTCGCTGGTGACGGCACCACCACCGCGACCGTGCTGGCCCAGGCCATCGTGAAGGAGGGCCTGCGCAACGTCGCCGCTGGCGCCAACCCGATGCAGCTCAAGCGCGGCATCGACAAGGCCGTCGAGTACGTCGTCGCGGAGATCGCGAACCAGGCGCTCGAGATCGAGACCCAGGACCAGATCGCGCAGATCGCGTCCATCTCGGCCAACAACGAGCCGGAGATCGGCCGGGTCCTGGCTGACGCCATGGACAAGGTCGGCAAGGACGGCGTCATCACCGTCGAGGAGTCGCAGACCTTCGGCATGGAGTTGGACTTCGTCGAGGGCATGCAGTTCGACAAGGGCTTCATCTCGCCCTACATGGTCACCGACCCCGAGCGCATGGAGGTCGAGTTCGAGGACCCCTACATCCTCATCGTGAACTCGAAGATCTCCGCGGTCCAGGACATGCTGCCCGTCCTCGAGAAGGTCATGCAGGGCGGTCGTCCGCTCCTGATCATCGCCGAGGACATCGAGGGCGAGGCACTGGCGACGCTGGTGGTCAACAAGATCCGCGGCACCTTCCAGTCGGCCGCCGTCAAGGCGCCGGGCTTCGGCGAGCGCCGCAAGGCCATGCTGCAGGACATCGCGATCCTGACCGGTGCCCAGGTCATCTCCGAGGAGGTCGGGCTCAAGCTCGAGAACACCACCCTCGACCTGCTCGGCCGCGCCCGCAAGGTGGTGGTCACCAAGGACGAGACCACCATCGTCGAGGGTGCTGGTTCCGACGAGGACATCAAGGGCCGCGTCGCGCAGATCACCGCGGAGATCGAGAAGACCGACTCCGATTGGGACCGCGAGAAGCTCCAGGAGCGGCTCGCGAAGCTCTCCGGTGGGGTGGCGGTCGTCAAGGTCGGTGCCGCGACCGAGACCGAGCTCAAGGAGGTCAAGCACCGCATCGAGGACGCCCTGTCCGCGACGCGTGCGGCCGTCGAGGAAGGCATCGTCGCTGGTGGCGGGACCTCCCTGCTGCAGGCCGAGACCGGCATCGACAACCTCGAGCTCGAGGGTGACGAGGCCACGGGTGCTCGCATCATCCGCCAGGCGCTCTCCGCGCCGCTGTACTGGATCGCGTCGAACGCCGGGCTCGAGGGTTCCGTCGTCGTCGAGCGGGTCCGTGGCATGGAGGCCGGTCAGGGACTGAACGCCCTGAACGGCGACTACGAGGACCTGATCAAGGCCGGCGTCATCGACCCGGCCAAGGTCACCCGGTCCGCGCTCCAGAACGCGGCATCCATCGCGGGTCTGCTGCTCACCACCGAGGCGCTGATCGCCGACAAGCCGGAGCCCGAGTCGGGCGACGCCGGTGGCGGTCACGACCACGGCATGGGCGGCATGGGCGGCATGGACTTCTGATGCCCCCGTCCGGTGGCTGACAGCACCGGTCCGCAGCACCCCGCAACATGGTCGACGGCCCCGCGTCGGCGGGGCCGGCGCCCGGGGGGGGGGGGGGTGCTCCGTCGTCCTCGAGCGTGCTCAGCGGCCCTCGGGTGAGAGATCGCAACCGAGCGTCCAGCACACCGTCGATCCGTTGCGATCCGCGGGACTCGGCCGTCCCGGCTGCGAGGTCCG
>JAWLDJ010000023.1:0-28195 GCA_041686695.1 Nitriliruptoraceae bacterium | reverse complement strand
CCGGAGCACGGACCGTAGCCGCTGCACCGCGGAGACGACGACCAGCGATGCCGTGCGCCAGCCCGGGCGTCGACCCCCGTCGCGTGTGCCCCCGCACGGCCGTCGACCCCCGCGGCGTGTGCCCCCGCACGGCCGTCGACCCCTGCGGCGTGTGCCCCGGCACGGCCGTCGACCCCCGCGGCGTCGTCCGGCGACGGTGCCGGGCAGTCCTCTCATGACCGCGCGGACCGGGCCCACCGGGGGGCACGGCCACGCTCGGCTGCTCGACTACGGTCCACGGCGCAGCCCTCGACACAGGAGCGCCGAGGTGTCCGGACGCGAACTCGTCGTGCTCGGCACGGCGAGCCAGGTCCCCACGCGGGAGCGGGCACACCACGGCGCCCTGCTGCGCTTCGATGGCCACGGCATCCTCCTGGACCCCGGAGAAGGCACCCAACGGCAGCTGTCGATGGCTCGGATCCCCGCCTCCGCCATCGATCGGATCTGCATCACCCATGCCCACGGCGACCACTGCCTGGGGGTCCCCGGGGTCCTCCAGCGCCTCGCCCTGGACGGGGTCACCGAAGCGGTGACGATCCACCACCCGCACCACGCAACGCCCTACGTCGATGCGCTGTGCCATGCCAGCGCGAGCGCCAGGTCCGCCACGGTACGCACGGCGCCGACCGGGGCGGGCGTGGTGAGCACGCAGCCACCGCTGCAGATCCATGCACGCGAGCTCTCGCACGCGATCCCGACCCTGGGATGGCGGTTCGAGCAGCCGCCCGGGGTCCGCCTGCTCCCGGAACGTCTGGCTGCGCTCGGCATCCCGCCACCGGCACGTAGCGAACTGGTCGAGCACGGCGAGCTGCACCACCGGGGCCGCACGATCGGGCTGGAGGAGGTCAGCGAGGCCCGACGACCGATCAGCGTCGCGCACGTGATGGACACCAGGCTGTGCGACGGGGCCTTCGAGCTGGCCGCCGACGTCGATCTGCTGCTGATCGAGGCGACCTTCCTGGAGAGCGAACGCGAGGTCGCCGCGGTCTCCGGGCACCTGACCGCCGCGCAGGCCGCCCGCATCGGCGAGGAAGCCGGAGCTCGCCGGGTCGTCCTCACCCACCTGTCACGGCGATATCCGGGGACCCGCGCCCACCTGGCAGAGGCCCGTGCGGCCGCACCCGACCTCGACCTCCACGTCGCCTCGGATCTCGACGTCATCCCGCTGGCAGGCCCGCTCGAGCCGACCCGGTTGGCGTGAGCACGCGGTCGCGGCGGCGCGCGAGCTCCAGCGACGCGCTCACAGCAGGTGCTCGAGCCCGACCACGACCCCGTCGATGTCACCCACCCGACGACAGGCGAGGAGCACGCCCGGCATGAACGAGGTGCGGTCCAGGGAATCGTGACGCAGGGTCAGCGTCTGACCTTCGCCACCGAAGATGACCTCCTGATGTGCGACCAACCCCGGCAGGCGGATGCTGTGGACCCGGACATCGGCGTGCCGCACCCCGCGTGCCCCGAGGTGGTGCTCGTCACCGGCGACGTCGACCGGCAGCTCGGTGCGGGCCTCGCTGATCAGTTCGGCCGTGCGTAGCGCCGTCCCCGACGGCGCGTCGACCTTGCGGTCGTGATGCAGCTCCACCACCTCGACGTGCGGTAGGTGCTGGGCGGCCTGGGCGGCGAAGCGCATCAGCAGCACGGCACCGATCGCGAAGTTGGGAGCGACCAGGGCGTTGGCCGACGAACCGACCGCCGCCGCGCGTGCGCGCTGCAGGTCCTGTGCACCCAGGCCGGTCGCGCCGACGACCGCGTGCACATCGTGCTCCAGGAGCCAGACCAGATGGTCACCGACGGTGGCTGGTCCGGTGAACTCGACGGCCACCTCGACGTCGACGGCGGTCAGGGAGCCGAGGTCGTCGGTGACCACCACCTCGCCCGCCGCTCCGTCGACCCCGGCGACCTCCCGGAGCGGGCGTCCCACCGCGCCCGGATCGACCGCCGCGACCAGTTCGAGGTCGTCGCTGTCGGCGACGGCCCGGCAGACCGCCGTGCCCATGCGTCCGCCTGCGCCCACGACCCCGATACGCACCTGGTCCTCGCTGCTCGACTGCGGTGGGCGCCAGCCTAACGGCGCCCACCACCACGGAGGCGATGTCCGAAACGGCCCGCCGTCCACCGGCGATGGAAGGACCGGCGCGCGCTGCCATCCGCGACCGACCAGCGGCAACGAGGGGGCTAGGGTGGGTCCGCCCGGCGCTGCCGCCACGCGGACGTGCGCTGCGTGCACACACGGTCCGCTGTCGGGCTCATGGCGGCGACCACCCCTAACGTACGCACCTCACGGAAAGCGACCCGGACACGGCGACGCCGCCGGGTGCACGATGCTCACGGGGACCCCATGCTCTTGCGGAACGACACACGCCCCAGCGCTGACGGGAGCACCGGAGGGGGCCGAGGGGCCCGTGGACGCCGGCGCCTCGTCCAGGCCGCTGCGGGGGTGCTGGTGGTGGTGCTCGGCACGGGCGCGGCGCTGTCGGTGACCGCCGCGTCGTGGGGCCAGGACCTGCGTACCGGCGAGCGTCTGCTGCCCGGCGTGAGCGTCGCGGGCGTCGAGGTCGGCGAGGCCACCCGGTCCCAGGCGATCGCCGAGGTCGAGACCGTGTTGGCGCACCACCTCGACGGCGAGGTCGTCCTGCGCCACGACGTCGGCACCTGGACGACCTCACCACGCGAGCTCGGCACCACCACGGATCTGGAACAGGTCATCGCCGATGCCTTCGCGGGCACCGTCGAGGCCACGCTGCAGGAGTTGGTGGCCACGCGCTGGTTCGGCAGCAGCAGCCAACTGGCGTTGGACGTGACGATCACCCAGGACGTGGCGGCCCAGCAGGCCCTGGTGGACGAGGTGGTCCGCACCGTCGACCTCGAGCCGACCGACGCCTCGGTCACCTGGACCGGCGACGGCGCCGAGGTCAGCGCCCACGTCGAGGGCCGCGCGGTGGACGCCGAGGCACTCGCGGCCACGTTGAGCGAGGCGCTGGACGCCGCTGACACCAGCGCACCCAGCGAGGTGCCGGTGCCCACGACCGCGCTGCCGCCGCAGCTCACGACCGCCCAGGCGGAGCAGGCCGCCGCGACCGCCGAGCAGGCGGTCACGGCCATGCTGGACCGCCCGGTGGCGGTCACCTTCGGCGAGCGATCCTGGAGCGTCACTGCCCGTGACGTCGGCGCCCGTGTGGACGGTGAGGCGGTCGTGCTCGCCAGCCTCGCCGCACCGACCGCCACCCCCGAGGTCCCACTGACGATCGAGCCGGAGGACCTGACCGAGACGGTGGCGGCCATCGCCGCCGAGGTGGACACCGCCCCGGTCGCAGCCACTGCCGCCTACCGCGGCGGGCGGGTCGAGATCGCCCCGGAACGCGACGGGCGCGCGGTCGACCGCGCCGAGGCCCGTGCGGCGTTGGCCGCCGCGCTGGTGGCCGCCGACGACGCGGTGACGCTGCCGGTCGGCCCGACCCGCGCGGGCATCACCCGGGCGTCCTTCGACACGGTGCTGGTGGTCCGTCAGAGCGACCGGCTGCTGGAGTTGCACCGTGGCGGGCAGCTCGCCCGGAGTTGGCCCGTGGCGGTCGGGACCGGCGGCTCTCCCACCCCGACGGGCACGTTCGTCGTCGGGGCGAAGCGGTTCGAACCGACCTGGGTGAACCCGGCACCGGATCGGTGGGGCGCCGAGCTGCCGGCACGGATCGGTCCGGGTCCCAACAACCCCCTGGGGTTGCGGGCGCTGAACTGGAGCCGACCCGGTGGCGGTGACACGCTGATCCGGTTCCACGGCACCCCGAACGAGGACTCGATCGGGCAAGCCGCCTCCAACGGCTGCGTGCGGATGTTCAACACCGACGTCGTCGAGCTCTACGACCTCGTGCCGTCCGGAGCCATGATCCTCTCGGTGGGCTGAGTCACCGCGGTTCGGATCGCGCGGCACGGCGCGTCCTGGGGCGCGCTACCGGTCGCCGGGCCGGAACACCCGCTCGAGGTAGCGACGTCCGGCCGCCCGGGACTCCGGGTCGCGCACGGCGGACAGCAGGCTGTCGGCATCGGACCAACCGAGCGGAGCGCCGATCCCGAGCGTCGCCTGCACGGCGTCGAGGGTCGCCCGCACGGGCCGCCGAGGTTTCGCGGCGAGCTCGGCGGCGAGTTCGTCGACCCTGCGGGTGAGCTCCTCGGCCGGGAACACCCGCGACAACATCCCGAGGCGATGCGCTTCCGCGGCATCGAACTCCCGGCAGGTGAGCACCAGGTCGCGAGCGACCGCGGGTGGGACCTCGCGCAGCAACCGCGGGATCCCGCCCCAGGCCAGCGGTAGACCCAGATCGACCTCGGGGATCGAGAAGCGTGCCGTGTCCCCGGCCACCCGCAGGTCGCAGGCCAGCGCCAGGACGACCCCACCGCCGACGCAGCGCCCCTGGATGCGGGCGATGGTGATCGCCTCCAACGCTTCGATGGCCGAAGCAGCCCGGTCACCGGCATCGGCGGCGTCACGAGCCGTGGCCGGATCGCCCAGCAGGCGCTCCATGGTCGACAGGTCCGCCCCCGCGGAGAAGCTCTGTCCGGCTCCGGCCAGGATGACGACCCGGCAGTCGTCGCGGGTCTGCAACCAGGTGCACGCCCCCACCAGCGACTCCAGCAGCGCAACCGAGAGGGCGTTGAGGACCTCTGGCCGGTCCATGGTCACGGTCGCGACCGGCCCCTCGAGCACGACGTCGAGGTGCGGGAAGGTGGGGTCAGGCACGGGTGTGGGCCGGCTCCGTCGTGGTCAACTCGGTGATGCGGTTGTGCTCGTCGACCATGACCACGGTGGGCTCGAACGCCCGCGCCTCCGCGTCCTCGAACTCCGCGTAGCTGACCACGATGATCAGATCACCGGGCTGGACCAGCCGCGCGGCGGCCCCGTTGAGGCACATGTCCCCGCTGCCTGCAGCCCCGGGGATCACGTAGGTCTCGAGCCGTGCGCCGTTGTCGATGTCGACGACCTGGACCTTCTCGTTGGGCACCAGATCCGCGGCGACCATGAGGTCCTCATCGATGGTGATCGAGCCGACGTAGTGGAGATCGGCAGCCGATACCCGGGCACGGTGGATCTTCGACTTCATGAGCGTGCGTCGCACGTCATCGCTCCTCTGCCGGAAGGACCGTCGTCGCCGGCGAGGCCGGTCGCCGCGATCCCAACGCGGGTGGCTCCCGCGCTGGCAACGCGGGGATGCGAAGGATACCCGCCGGGCCGGTCGCGACCCCAAACCGCGGGACCGCCACCGGGTCCGCCACCGGCCCGTCGGTGGACGGGGCAGACGGGGCGGACGGGACCGACGGGACCGACCGTGCGTGGGCAGGCGGGGCACCTCGCAGCGTCAGTGCGTCGCGAGGGCCGCTGCCACCGCCGGGTGGACGATCCGCCCGTCGGCGACGTTCAAGGACCCGGCGAGCACGTCGTGTTCCGCCTCGGTGCCGGCCCGTCCGGCCGCCACGTCGTCGACGAGAGCAGCGAGCTTGCCGATGACCGCAGCCGACAGCGCAGCCGAGGCGGTCCGCGGGAACTGCCCTGGCACGTTGGTGACGCAGTAGTGGACGATGCCGTGCTCGACGTAGGTCGGATCCGACAGCGTGGTGGGCCGGGACGTCGCGACGCACCCACCCTGATCGATCGCGAGGTCGAGGACCACCGAGCCGGGACGCATCGACGCGACCATGGCCTCGGTGACCACCGTCGGTGCCAGGGCCCCCGGGACGAGCGCCGCACCGATCACGAGGTCGGCATCCCGGACGTGCCCGGCGACCAAGGCGGGCTCGCTGGCCTGTGAGGCGTCCAGGGTGCCGTCCAGCCGGTAGCGGTACAGCCGCTCGAGGTCGATGTCCACACCCGTGACGTGGGCGCCGAGCCCCCGGGCGCCGCGTGCCGCGATGGAGCCGGCGACCCCGAGGCCGATGACCACGACCTTGGCGGGTGGGACCCCGGCCGCCCCGCCCATCAGCGTCCCGTTCCCACCCGTCGCAGCGGAGAGGTGAGCTGCGCCGAAGATCACCGCCGCACGACCCGCGACCTCCGACATCGGGGCCAGCAGCGGCAGCCCGTGGGCGTCGGTGAGGGTCTCGAAGGCGTACGCCGCCACCCCACTGGCCTGCAGCGCCTCGGTCAGGGCCGGTGCCGCTGCCAGATGGAGGTAGCCGAACAGGGTCAACCCGTGGCGGAGGAAACCGAGCTCCTGCGGCTGCGGTTCCTTCACCTTCACCACGACGTCGCTGGCCCAGACCTCGGCGACATCATCGCTGAGCGTCGCGCCGGCGTCGAGGTACTCATCGTCGCTGAACCCCGCACCGCATCCGGCGCCGGCCTGGACCACGACCTGGTGGCCGCGCTCGATCAGCAGGTGCACCGCCGAAGGGGTGAGCGCCACGCGCCGTTCACGGTCCTTCACCTCGGCCGGCAGTCCGACCTGTGCCTGCTCCCCCACCACGGCCTCCCGATCCGACACCCCCACGGTTCGCAACCTAGTGGGCCACAACCGGCCGCGACGGGTGTGACGGGTGTGACGGTGCGGGACCACAGCGGGGTCTGTCGCCGTCCCCGGCGCGGATGGAGGAGGGTCAGCCGAACCCGGGCAGCGACGCCACCAGCCACGGTGCGACGACCGCCACCTCCGTCAGGTCCTCGAGGACCTGCTCCAGATCGAGCCGGTCGGCCAGGATCGTCAATCCCAGCGAGATGGCGTTGAAGACCGCGTGTCCGAGGATCGGCACCGTCAGGTTCCCGGTCAGGTGGTACGCCCAGGCCAGCAGGAAGCCGACGGTGAACAGCCCCAGCAGGGCGAAGGGCTGCGAGGCCAACACCTCGATGTGGATCACGGCGAAGATGCCAGCGGACAGCACCAGCCCCACCGACAGGTTGATCCGGTCCGCGAGCGCACGGAACAGCACGCCGCGGAAGATCACCTCCTCGACGATCGGCGCGACGACCACGGCCAGCAGCACCACCAGCACGAGCGGGAGGCCACCGGCCAGGGCGTCCTGGAGGAGCTGCTGCTGCACCGGCTCCTCCACGCCGGCCAGGACCACCACGATGATGTTCACCAGGTAGGAGACGATCGCGACCCCGATGCCCACGACCACGCCGAGGCCGACCATGCCCCCCGTCGTCCGGGTGGGGCCCCACAACCGGCCGTAGGGCCGGCCGGCGGCCAGCAGCGGCAGCAGTGCGAGCCCGAAGACGACCAGCTGGAGCACGAGCCCGACGATCAGGTTGACGACGATCATCGTGGTCGACTCGGTGACCACCGTGTCGAGGGCGTCGATCCCGGAGAGGCCGAGGACGACGAGGTTGGGGGCCACGAAGATCAGCACCGAGAAGAAGGCGATCCACAGCCCGTACGGCGACGGCACCTCCTTCAGCGAGCGTCGCTGCCGTGTCCGCTGCGCTGCGGACCCAGCCGGACCGTCCGCGGACGCGCCGGTGGCTCCCGGCGGCGGAGGTGGCCCACCGGGCGGGGTGGGGCGACCGGCGCCGTGTGGCGGTGGTGGTGGCGTGGTGCTCACGGGCGACTCCGGGTCGGTCGGCGGAACAGGAGGGGGACGAGGAGGAGGACGAGGACGAACATGAGGCCGGCACCGACGACCGTCAGGATGCCCGACCCGATCCCGGCGAACGGGTTCGTATCCGACCCATCGGCCGGTCGGGCCGCCTGCTCGATCGCCACGTGCGTGGCGGTGCCTGCCCGGTCGCCGGCCGCGTCCTCACCGACGAGCCTGAGACGGTAGGTCCCGACGGGCACGGGCACGTCCTGCTCGTTGGTGAGCCGCCAGGTGGCAGCGTGGGTGCCCGGCTCCGCGAGGCCCAGATCACGTGTCACGACCGGGCGACCGTCGGCGTCCTCGACCTCGAGGCGCAGGAGCACGTGCTTGTTCACCTGTGTCTCGACCGTGATCGCCGCGCCGGGTCGGGTGAGCGCTGGCACCGGCTCCGTGCTGGTCACCTCGAGCGCTCGTCCGCTGTCCTCGGGCGGGACGAGCTCCCACCCGGATCCGGTGGAGCGGGCCTGCCACGGACCGATCGCCCGCTCGACGATCGTCTCCCCCGCGGCGTCGACGACCGCGACGGCGTCGTCGCCGGCCCAGGTGAACGTGTCGCGCGCACCGAGGCCAACACGCACACGCTCCGGCAGCCGCGGGCTGACCTCGGGGGCCAGCCCCCCGTAGTAGGCGGACAGGATCTGGACGTGATCGGCACCGTCCTGTGCCCGCCCACGCGCGCCGTACTGCCCCATGCCGACACCGTGGCCCCACCCACGTCCGTCGAGGACCACCTCGTCGTCGGTGACCGCCACCGTGAAACGGGAGGAGGGCACGGTGGTGGGCAGCGGACGCAACCCATCGGCCCGACGGGTCGGGAAGCGGTCGGGGAAGCGTTGCGGGGCGACCAGCGAGAGGAAATCCCGGAGCTCGACGGCGCCGACCGCGACCACGGTCCCGTCGAGCCCCGTGACCTCGAAGCCGGCTTGGACGTCATCCACCGCGCCCGTCCTGGCCACCTCGGCGACCGGGACGGTGGCGGCGAGACGCTGACCCCGGGAGAGGATCTCGTCGAACTCCTCCCGACTGAACCGCACCTGCCAACGGTGGTAGGGCGAGACCGCGTCGAAGGGATCCTCGATGGCCACGAGGTAGGGGCTCGGCCCGGTCGCGGGGAAGACGTCCTCGTTGGCGTAGGTCCGGCCGCCGGAGGTGGAGAAGTAGCGCGCCAGGATCGGATCGCCGTCGGGCTGCTGCAGGACCTCACCGGCCGTGGCGGCGACCGCCTCGGCCCAGCGGTCCCCACCGTCGAGGACGACCTCGGCACCGTCGAACACCTGGCAGGCGGTCGTGGCACAGATGTCGAAGCCCTCGTGGACGCCGCGCTCGGCTGACCACCAGGCGTAGGTCCGCGCCGCCACGGCCTGGGCCTTGAGGGCTTCCAGCGGCCAGCGGCTGGGCATCTCGGCGATGCCCGCGACGTAGCGCTCCATCCCCAGTTCGTTGATGACCTGGCCATCCGCAGCCAGCTCGATCGTGTCGTGGTAGCGGGTGCCGTCCACGGTGATGAGCACGTCCTCACCACCGACGAGACGGACCGGCCCATCGAGGGCCAACACCCCGTCGACGGCGGTGTCGGCCGACGCCGCTGCAGGCGAGATCACCAGCGCGGCGACCAGGACCAGCGCGGCGAGGGCCCCGAGGTGACGGAGCCGGCGCCGTCTCCCCATCCCGCGCACGCCCGTCACCCTGCGCGCGGACGACACGGTGCCCTCAGGCATCGACGTGCGCGTCGGGGATCCGCTCGATGTCCGCGCCCAGCGACCTGAGCCGCGGCACGAGGTGGGCGTACCCACGGTCGATGTGGTGGACGTCGCGGACGATGGTCTCGCCGTCGGCGATCAGTCCGGCCATCACCCCCGCGGCGCCCGCCCTGACGTCCAGGCCGGCCAGGGTGGCGCCATGCAGGCGAGACGGCCCACGGATCAGCGCGTGGTGGCCGTCCACCTCGACGTCCGCGCCCATCCGCTCGAGTTCCCGGACGAAGGAGAACCTGGACTCGAAGACGTTCTCCGTGCACCGACTGGTGCCATGCGCCCGGGTCAGCAGCACCATCAGCTGTGGCTGCAGATCGGTCGGGAACCCGGGGTAGGGCAGGGTGACGACATCGACGGCATCGAGCCCGTCGGCCTTGATCCGGAGCGAGGAGGCCCCTTCCTCCACCAGCACCCCGATCGCTCGGAGCTTGATCAGCGGCAACGTCAGGTCGCTGGGGCGGACCCGTTCGATCACGAGGTCCCCGCCGGTCGCCGCGGCCGCCATGGCGTAGGTGCCGGCCTCGATCCGGTCGGGACAGGTCTCCCAGGCCACACCACGCAGTCGGTCCACCCCCTCGATCTCCATCCGGGGCGCACCGATGCCGTCGATCCGCGCTCCCATGGAGACCAGCATGCGGCACAGGTCCTGGATCTCCGGCTCCCTGGCGGCGTTCTCGATCACCGTGGTCCCGGACGCCAGTGTCGCCGCCATGATCAGGTTCTCGGTCGCGCCGACCGACGGGAAGTCCAGGGTGAGCATCGCCCCATGGAGCTCGGGTGCGACCACCTCGACGCCGGTGTCGTCCTGCCGGACCTCGGCGCCCATGGCCTGCAGGCCTCTGAGGTGCAGATCGATCGACCGGGCCCCGATGCGATCACCGCCGGGCAGGGCGAGCCGGGCCCGCCGTACCCGAGCGACCAGTGGTCCCAGCGTGGACAACGAGGCCCGGATGCGGGTGACGGCGTCGGCGGGGGCGTGCCAGGACGGATCGCTGGCCTGCAGACGGCAGCGCTGGTGCTCGAGATCGAGGTCGACACCGACGCCGAGGCCACGGAGCACGTCCGCCATCACGGGTACGTCGGCGATCGCCGGGACCTCGGTGAGGTCGATCGGCTCCTCGGTCAGCAGCGAGGCGGCCATCAGCTTCAGCGCGGAGTTCTTGGCCCCGGACAACCGCACCGTGCCGTGGAGCGCCGCGCCGCCACGGACGCGGAACGCGTCAGCGGGCGGGGTCGGCTGGTGAGGGACGGCCATCCACTCAGCCTACCCAGGGGCCGGGGCCCCTCAGACGCGGTCGTTCGTCCACGAGGTACTCGACGCGAGAGCTCACCCGGTGTGGGTGGTCTCCGTGCCCGTGGCGACCTGGATCCGCAGCTGATGCTTGCGCAGCGAGGCTCGGTGGGCCTCCGCGTCGGTGTCGCTGCCGCTGTCGAGCCGCTGCTGGGCCTGCTGCGCCTTGGCCCGGGCGTGCTCGAGATCGATGTCCTCGGCACGCTCGGCGATGTCCGCCAGCACGATCACCTTGCCGTCGTCACCCACGAACAGCACGCCCTTGTGGACGGCGACGCGCTCCTTGGCGCCGTCGGCCATCGTCAGGCGCAGGGAGCCCACGTCCAGGGCGACCAACGCCGGGGCGTGGCCGGGCAGGATGCCGATCTCGCCCTCGACACCGCGCGCGTAGAGCTCGCGGACATCGCCGGAGAGCACGTGCCCCTCGGCGGACACCACCTCGACGGGCATGGCCGCATCCGACATCACTTCGTCAGCTCCGCGGCCTTGCGGTGCACGTCATCGACGTCACCGGCGTAGAGGAAGGCCTGCTCGGGCACCTCGTCGAGGTCGCCGTCGACCAGCGCCTTGAAGCCCTGGATCGTGTCCTCGACGGGCACGTAGACCCCGGGGTTGCCGGTGAACTGCTCGGCGACGTAGAAGTTCTGGCTGAAGAACCGCTGCGCCTTGCGGGCCCGGGCCACCGTCACCTTGTCCTCTTCGGAGAGCTCGTCGATCCCGAGGATCGCGATGATGTCCTGCAGGTCCCGGTAGCGCTGCAGGACCTCCTGCACCCCGGTCGCGATGTCGTAGTGCTCCTGGCCGACGATGGCCGGGTCGAGGATACGAGAGGTGGAGTCGAGCGGATCCACGGCCGGGTAGATGCCGAGCGAGGCGATGTCACGGCTGAGCACGGTCTGGGCATCGAGGTGGGCGAAGGTCGTGTGCGGCGCGGGGTCGGTGATGTCGTCGGCCGGCACGTAGACGGCCTGCAGCGAGGTGATGGAACGACCCTTGGTCGAGGTGATCCGCTCCTGCAGCTGGCCCATCTCGTTGCTCAGGGTCGGCTGGTAGCCCACCGCCGAGGGCATCCGGCCGAGCAGGGTCGACACCTCGGAGCCGGCCTGGACGAACCGGAAGACGTTGTCGATGAACAGCAGGACGTCCTGACGCATCTCGTCGCGGAAGTACTCCGCCATGGTCAGCGCGGACAGCGCGACCCGGAGTCGCACGCCCGGCGGCTCGTCCATCTGCCCGTAGACCAACGCCGCCTTCTCGAGGACGCCCGACTCCTCCATCTCGAGCTTGAGGTCGGTGCCCTCACGGGTGCGTTCACCGACGCCGGCGAACACCGACACCCCGCCGTGCTGCTGGGCGACGCGGTTGATCATCTCCTGGATGACGACGGTCTTGCCGACGCCCGCGCCACCGAACATCCCGATCTTCCCACCCTGCACGTAGGGCTCGATCAGGTCGATGATCTTGATGCCCGTCTCGAACATCACCGACTGGGGCTCGAGTTCGTCGAAGGGTGGGGGGTCCCGGTGGATCGCCCACCGGGTGTCCGCGTCGATCTCGCTGGCCTCCACATCGAGGGGCTCACCGAGCACGTTGTAGATGTGCCCCAGCGTGCCGGGACCCACCGGGACGGTGATGGGACCACCGGTGTCCACGACCGAGGCCCCCCGCACGACGCCGTCGGTGGGCTGCATGCACACCGCACGCACGCGGCGATCCCCGAGGTGCTGGGCGACCTCAGCGGTGATCGTGAAGGTCTGCCCCTGTTCCTCGCGTTCGAAGGTCAGCGCGGTGTTGATGTCGGGCAGGTCCCCGGGAGGGAACTCCACGTCGACGACCGGGCCGATGACGCGGATGATGCGTCCGTCGGCGGATGCGGTGGCCATGTTCGGCTCCTTGGGCGTCAGCGCCGCGGGCGTGGTGCTCGCTCCGGCGGGCGCTCGTCGTGCGGTGGTCGATGGGACGGGCTGGTGGACAGGGGGGTGGCTCAGCCGAGGGCCTCGGCGCCACCGACGATCTCCGAGATCTCGGTGGTGATCTGCTCCTGGCGGGCCTGGTTCATGATCCGCGAGAGGTTGCCGGCGACCTCCTTGGCGTTGTCGGTCGCCGCCTTCATGGCGCGCTGTCGGCTGGCGTGCTCGGAAGCGGAGGACTCGAGCAACCCGTGCAGGACCTTGGCCTCCACGTAGCGTGGGATCAGGGCGTTGAGCAGCTCGTCCTGCGCCGGCTCGTAGATGAACTCCGTGGACCGCTCCCGGCCACCCGCGAACTCGGTGGGCTTGACCGGCAGCAGCTCCATACGGACCGGTGTCTGGGTCAGCGAGCTCTTGAAATCGGTGTAGACCAGCCACGCACGGTCGAGCTCCTCCCGTCGGTACCGCGCCATCACGAGCTCGGCGATATCGCCGGCGTCGTCGATGCCGGGGGAGTCGGCGACGCCCTCCCAGACCTGCAGCGCGCGACGGCCCCGGTAGGCGAAGTAGCCGGCACCCTTCTTGCCGACCACGTACAGGTCGACGGTGCGCCCCTTGCCCTCCTCCTCGGCGATGGTGCGCTCGGCCGCCTTGAGCACGTTGGCGTTGTACGCGCCGGCGAGCCCGCGATCGGAGGTGTTGACGATGACGGCGACACGCTGGAGCTCGCGCTGCACGAGCAGCGGATGCGACCGCACCTCCGTGGACACCGCCAGTCCCCGGATGATGTCGTGGATGCCCTCGGCGTAGGGGCGGGCAGCCCGCACCCGGCCCTGGGCCTTGAGGATGCGGGAGGCCGCGATCATCTCCATGGCACGCGTGATCTTCTGCGTGCTCTGGACGGACTTGATCCGCCGCTTCAGCTGCCGGATCTGGCCGCTACCTGCCACCTGAACCTCCTCGCGAGCCGTCGACCGGCCGCTGCGGCGTGGTGAACACCGAGGTGCTCCCGTGCCGTTCGGTCACTCGACGGGCTCGCTGCTGGCTGCCATGGCCTCCCAGCGCTCGTCCTCCTCCTCGACCTCGGCGACCTCGGACGGCGTGAAGCCCGCCGCGAAGTCGTCGATCGCCGAGCGCAGCTGCGCGTCGAGGTCGTCGGACAGCTTCTCGGTGGCCAGTTGCTGCAACAGCCCACCGTGACGGTCCTGCAGGAAGGTGTGGAGCTCGGACTCGAAGCGGCTGACGTCGACCACCGGGAGCTCATCCAGGGTCCCGGAGGTCACGGCGACGACCGAGGCGACCTGCAGCTCCACCGGGAGCGGCTGGTACTGGGCCTGCTTGAGGATCTCCACGACCCGCTGGCCTCGGGCGATCTGCTGCTGCGATGCCTTGTCGAGGTCCGAGCCGAACTGCGCGAAGGCCTCGAGCTCGCGGTACTGCGCCAGCTCGAGCCGCACGGTCCCCGACACCTTCTTCATCGCCGGCCGCTGGGCGGCACCACCGACCCGGGAGACCGACACACCGGCGTTCATGGCGGGACGCACGCCCTGGTAGAACAGGTCGGTCTCGAGGAAGATCTGCCCGTCGGTGATGGAGATGACGTTGGTCGGGATGAAGGCCGAGACGTCGTTGGCCTTGGTCTCCACGATCGGCAGGGCGGTCATCGACCCGCCGCCGAGTTCCTCGTTGAGCTTGGCGGCCCGCTCCAGCAGCCGGGAGTGGAGGTAGAAGACGTCACCCGGGTACGCCTCGCGGCCGGGCGGCCGTCGCAGCAGCAACGAGAGCTGGCGGTAGGCGTCGGCCTGCTTGGACAGGTCGTCGTAGATGATCAGGGCGTGCTCGCCCTTGTACATCCAGTTGGCCCCGATCGCGGCGCCGGCGTAGGGCGCGATGTACTGGAACGGTGCCGGCGAGGACGCTGGCGCGGAGACCACGGTGGTGTAGTCCAACGCCCCGTACCGCTCGAGGGTCGCGACGACCTGGGCGATCGTCGATCCCTTCTGCCCGATCCCGACGTAGATGCACTTGACGGCTTCGTCGGTCCCCCACAGCTGCTTCTGGTTGATGATGGTGTCGATCGCGATCGCGGTCTTGCCCGTCTGGCGGTCGCCGATGATCAGCTCCCGCTGGCCGCGCCCGATCGGGGTCATGACGTCGATCACCTTGATACCGGTCTGCAGCGGCTCAGCCACCGGCTGACGGTCCACGACGCCGGGCGCCTGGACCTCGAGGGCACGCTGGCCGTCCACGCGGGACTGCTCCAGTGGCCCCTTGCCGTCGATCGGCCGCCCCAGGGGGTCGACGACGCGACCGAGCAGGGCATCACCGACCGGGACCGACAGCACCCGCTCGGTGCGCCGCACGGTCTGCCCCTCCTGGATGCGGGCGGAGTCGGCGAACACGGCCGCACCGATCGTGCGCTCGTCGAGGTTCATCGCCATACCGAAGACCCCGTCCCCGAAGTCCAGGAGCTCGTTGGCGAGCGCGCCCGGCAACCCGGACAGGTTGGCGATGCCGTCTCCGGTGTTGATCACCCGACCGACCTGCTCAGCGCTCAGCCCGGGCTCGTAGCCCTCGAGCATGCGTCGCACGGCGTCGGAGATGTCCTCCGCCCGGAACTCGAGTTCAGCCATGGTTTCGATCCTCGTCCTCGCCCACCTGTGGGGCCCTGGTGTGACGGTGCAGGGTGCAGTGCCGGATCACAGCCCGATACGGGTGCGTAGCTCGGACATGCGCTTGAGCAGCGAGCCATCGATGACGGTGTCGCCCACGGTCGCGCGCACGCCGGCGACCACGCTCTCGTCCACCACGAACCGCACGTCGAGCTCGCGGCCGGTGGCCTGCTCCAGCGCGGCGGTCAACGCCGTGCGACGCTGCGCGTCGAGGGGAATGGCGGAGGCGACCTCAGCCGTGACCCGCCCGGAGGCGACCAGGTCGGTCAGACGCTCCACGATCGCGGACAGCTCGCCGACCCGCTCCGCCGCCAGGACCATGGCGAGCACGGTCCGGGTGGCGGGGTGGGCGGCGGCCAGCAGCTCATCCTCGACCGCACCCAGGCGCCGGCCCAGCGGGAGCTGCTGGTCGGTGAGTGCGGTGCGCAGCTGGTCGTTGCCGTCGATCGCGCCCGCCAGGGCTCTGAGCTCCCGCTCGACGACCTCGGTCGCACCCTCGCCCTCGGCGATCGCGAGTGCGGCCTTGGCGTACGCGCTCAAGTGATCCTCGTTCACGTCCGGCCTCAGTTCTGGCTCGAGAGCTGGTCGATGTACTCATCCACCAGCGCCTCATGGGTGGAGGCGTCCAGCTCGCGCTCGACGATGCGCGACGCCAGCTCGACCGACAGCGCACCGACCTGGCCACGCAGTTCGGACAGCACGCGATCCCGCTCGGCGGCGACGCCTGCCTCGGCCCGCTCGATGATCTGCGCCGCCTCGGCCTCGGCTCGGGTGCGGGCTTCCTGGCGCAGCTGATCGGCGGCGGCTCGCGCTTCCTCGACGATGCGGTCGGCCTCGCCGCGCGCATCCGCCAGCGACGCCTCGTAGTCCGCCTTCGACGCCTCGGCCTCCTGGTACTTGGCCTCGGCGGCCTCGATCCGCCCCTGGATGGCTGTTGCGCGCTCCTGGAGCGTCTCGTTGAGGCGCGGGAAGACGAACTTCATCATCAGAGCCATCAGCGCCAGGAAGGCAACGAGCCCCCAGATCAGCTCCGAGGTGTCCGGGAAGAGCGCGATGCCCTCGTCCTCGACGGCCAGCAGCGTGATCGACTGCAACATGATGGTTCCTCGCTTCGCGGGTGCGTCGTTGGGGGGGTCCTAGAGCGCGAAGGCGAGGACGAAGGCCAACAGCGCGAGCGCCTCGACCACGGCCACGCCGATGAACATCGTGGTCCGGACCATGCCGGCGGCCTCGGGCTGCCGGGCCATCGACTCGATCGCCTTCGAGATCACCATGCCCAGCCCGATCGCCGGACCGAGGGTGGCCACGGCGTAGCCGAGGACGTTCAAGGAGCCTGTCATCTGTTTCCTCCTGAGAGCGGTACCGGCGGTACCACGTAGCAGCGTCTGATCGTGCCAAGGACGTCGGTCCGCGGTCGCGCGGCGCGACCGCGTGGGTCAGTGATGCGCCTCCATCGAGGAGCCGATGTAGACGGCCGTCAACATGGTGAAGATGTAGGCCTGCAGCCCGATGATGAACAGCTCGAAACCGAACACCACGGGGGCGGCGATCAGGGCGAAGGTGCCGACCAGCCAGCCCACCGGCAGGGACGGCAGGAAGACGTGGATCGAGACGAGCGTGATGACCACGAGGATGTGGCCGGCCACCATGTTGGCGAACAACCGGATGGCCAGGGTGAAGGGGCGCAGGACCAGGTTGGACAGCAGCTCGATCGGCGTCAGGATGATGTACAGGGCCTTGGGCACGCCCGGAGGGAACAGGATCCCGCCGAAGTAGGCCCCGAACCCCTGCTCCTTGATGCCGACCCCGATGAACACCACCCAGGAGATCAGCGCGAGGAACGCGGGCCAGGCGATCCGCGAGGTCGGTGGCATCATCAGGAAGGGGGTGATCTTGGCCACGTTGAGGACGAAGATCCCGACGAAGAACGTGGTCAACAGCGGGACGAACCGTAGGCCCTTCGGACCGATGATCTCCAGCGCGATGGTGCGGATGAAGTCGACGATCATCTCGAGGAAGGCCTGGAGCTTGCCCGGGACCACCTGGGGTGCACGCAGCCCGACCGCGAACAAGGTGGCGGCCAGCGCGGTCATCAGCCAGGCGATCAGGATCGTCCGGTTGATGCCCAGGTCGAGGCCGAAGAGCTCCAGCGGGATGACGTCGGGGAAGTCGAACAGCGCGTTGATCGGATCGAGGACACCCTCGAACTCGCCACCCCACTCTGCAGCTGCTAGGACGTTGATCACAGCGGTCAACTCCGTGTGTCGAAATCGGGTGCCGTCGACCGTGCGGCCGCAGCGTCGACCCAGAACAAGCGTGGTGTCCGTGCGAGCATGCGCAGCTCCGTGCCGAGGGTCACCGCCACGGCGATCGCGGTGGCAGCGGCGAGACTGCGCCCGTGCACCCAGGACACGCCGCTGAGGGCGAAGAGCACGAGCAGGTAGAGCGGCAGTCGCAGCAGCGCTCCGCCGGCGAGGACGCCGATGCCGGCACCACCACGGTTGGCAGCGACCCAGGCGAGCGCGGCGGCGGACGCCCCGAAGAGCAGCAGGACCAGCCCGAGGCCGATCATGGCGCTGAGCGCACCGTTGGGGCCCGCGAGCAGCCAGGCGACGGCGGCGATCGGCGCCGCCAGCGCCGCCAAGGTGCCGACGGCGACCCAGAGCAGCCGACGCTCGTCGCTGCCGGAGGCCTCGCGGCGCCCGTTGGCGACGTCCAGACCCGACGAGGTGGGCGCGGACCGGGGCCCGGCGGGAGCGCAGGCACCAGCTCCGAAGCGGCGAGGCTCATCCGTCACGGGGCTCACCCCCTCCGGCGGCGCCTGCGCCCCGCGCGAGGATCGCCGCCTGCTCGGCCGCGTCGTCGGCGTCCATGCGCTGGCTCCGCAGCCAGACGAGGTAGAAGCCCGCCGCGTAGCCGACCAGCGCGCCGAGGACGGTGAACCACGGCCCGGAGTCCAGCCAGCGGTCGACCAGCCATCCGGCCCCGCCCCAGATCAGCAGTGCCGCGATCAGCTCGACCTGCATCATGTGCGCGTGATCCAGTCCCCGCCACAGCGCCGCGTTCCGCGACCGCTCGCCCACGGCCTCGCGGCTGTCCGTCGCAACGGAACGCCACGGCACCGGCGTGCGCGGGTCGGAAGGCGGCATCGGTCGGCATCCCCTGACTGGATAGAGACGAGGTGAGGTGGAGACGGGCCGCAGCTCAGCCTGTGCTCTCGAGAGCGCCCGGGCGCGCCGGACGTTAGCAAGGTGCCAGGAGCAGCGCCAAAGGCAGCCCGCACGCCGCCCCGACCAACGCGCGGGCGCACCCGCACAGCCCGACGAGGTGCTCGCGATGGGCCGCAGCGGTCAGCCGGCCCCGGTCCGTTCGGCGACCACCTCGACGCCGGTCGCATCGACCTCTTCGTCGCGGGGCACCCGTCGGGGCCGGGTCCCCAGGGCGGTGATCACGAGCCCCAGGGCGCCTGCCACGATCAGCCAGGGCAGCAACCGTTCCCAGGGCAGGAACGCCGGTGCCACCGAGCCGAAAGCGATCATCCCGGACCAGTAGTAGAGCACCAGCACGGCCCGGCGGTGCGAGTGCCCGAAGGCCAGCAGGAGGTGGTGCAGGTGCCCGCGATCGCCGGCCGTGACCGGTCGACGCGTGACCACCCGTCGCAGGACGGCGAAGGCCGAGTCGAGGAAGGGGACAGCCAGGACCAGGACCGGCACGAGCAGTGGGATCGAGCCGAAGAAGTCGGTGTTGGACGGCACCGTGGTGCGGCCGACGTAGGAGATCATCGCGACACCGAGCAGCAGACCGAGCAGCTGGGAACCGGTGTCGCCCATGTAGAGCCGGGCGGGATGCCAGTTGTGGATCAGGAACCCGACGCTGACCCCGATCACGATCGCGCCGACCAGCGTGGCGGAGGTGACCCCGCCCGGTTGGCTGTGCCCGGCGAAGACCAGGAAGGCAACGGCCGCGATCGTGGCGACCCCGGCGGCCAGCCCGTCCAGACCGTCGATCAGGTTGACCGCGTTGATCATCGCGACCAGGGCGAGCACCGTCAGCGGCAGCCCCAGGTCACGCGACAGCGCGATGACCTCCACCCCGGGGACCCAGAAGTGGACGAGCTGGACACCGAACATCACCACACCGAGGGCCGCGACGATCTGTCCAGCCAGCTTCACCGGTGGCGGCAGCGGCCGCAGATCGTCGAGCGCGCCGATCAGCACGATGACGACGACGCCGACGAGCAGTGCCAACGGCTCCGAGGTGGCGGTGAACAGCGGGGTGAAGGTCGGCAGCAGCCAGGCGAGACCGAGGGCCGCAAGGACGCCGGCCGCCATCGCCAGCCCCCCCATCGTCGGCACGACGCGATCCTGCGACACCTGCCCGGTGTCGGGCGGACGTTCCAGTGCCCCGAGCCGTCGCGACAGCAGCGCCACCAGCGGCGCCAGCGCCGCCGTGACGACCGCAGCGAGCGCAGCGACGGCGAGGTGGGCGACCACCTCAGCCGGCCCGGCTCGGCAACACCGGGCCCGCTTCGGGATACGCGGGGAAGTGGCTGACCAGATCGACGACCTCGGCCCGGACGGCCGCCCGGTCGGCGTCGTCGCCGGTCAGCGCGCGATCGATCAGCCCGGCCACCTCCGTGAGCTGTTCCGGCTCCATCCCCTGCGTCGCGACGCAGGAGGCGCCGGCCCGGATCCCCGACGCCACCGCCGGCGGGTGGGTGTCGAAGGGGATGGCGTTCTTGTTGAGCACGATGCCCGCGGCGTCGCAACGTTCCTCGGCCTGGGCGCCGGTCAGGCCCTTGGTGGTCACGTCAGCGAGCAGCAGGTGGGTGTCGGTACCACCGGCCACGATGCGGTAGCCGCGCTCGGTGAGCCCGTCCGCCAGTGCCCGGATGTCGTCGAGGATGCGCTGGGCGTAGGTCTTGAAGCCGGGCTCCATCGCCTCCTTGAGCGCCACGGCCTTGGCCGCGACCACGTGCTCCAGCGGCCCCCCCTGGGTCCCGGGGAAGACCGCCTTGTCGATCGGCTTCGCCCACCGCTCGTTGGTCAGGATGATCGCGCCACGGGGACCCCGCAGGGTCTTGTGGGTGGTGAAGGTGATGATGTCGCAGTAGGGCACGGGGCTCGGGTGCGCTCCACCGGCCACCAGACCGATGAAGTGCGCGGCGTCGCACATCAGGACCGCGTCGACCTCGTCGGCGATCGCGCGGAAGGCCTCGAAGTCGAGCTGGCGGGTGTAGGCCGACCATCCGGCGATGATCAGCTTCGGCCGGTGCTCGAGGGCGAGCGCACGGACCTCGTCCATGTCGATCACCTCGGTGTCCTCACGGACCCCGTAGGAGACGACGTCGAACCACTTGCCGGAGAAGTTGATGGGCATGCCGTGGGTGAGGTGCCCGCCGTGGGGCAACGACATCGCCAGGACCTTGTCGCCGGGGGAGACCGTGGCGAAGTAGGCGGCGATGTTCGCGCTGGCGCCGGAGTGCGGTTGCACGTTGGCGTGGTCGGCGCCGAACACCTGCTTGGCGCGGTCGATGGCGAGCTGCTCGAGCGGGTCGATGACCTCCTCGCACCCGCCGTAGTAGCGCTTGCCCGGGTAGCCCTCCGCGTACTTGTTGGTCAGCACCGATCCCTGGGCGGCCAGGACCGCCGGGGAGGCGAAGTTCTCGCTGGCGATCAGCTGCAAGCCCGTTCGCTGCCGGTCGAGCTCGGCCAGGAGCCCCTCGGCGACCTGCGGGTCGGTGGCGCGGAGCTGGTCGAGATCGGGACCCCAGAAGGTCGTCACCGTGAGCCTCCATCGATGGCAGGTCGGCACGCACACCGGACGGCGTGCGGCACCAGGCTACTGGTCGTCGTCGCTTCCGTCGCCCGCGAGGATGGCACTCGCGGTCGGCGGATCGACGTGTCCCTCGGCGACGTCCAGTGCCAACGCGGTCGGCACCGCCCCCTCGCGCAACACCTTGGGCCCCGAACGGGTGAGGTCGACGATCGTCGAGGTGGGGCCGGATGGCCGCTCCCCCCCATCCAGGAAGGCCGCCACCTGCCCCCCGAGCTGAGCGGATGCCTGCGCCACCGAACGGGGTGGCTCCTGTCCCCGCGCGTTCGCGGCCGTCAGGGCGACGGGGCCGACCGTGCGGATCACCGCCAGCGTCGCCTCATCGCGGGGGACACGCAGCGCCACGGTGCCCTCGGCCCGTCCGATGTCCCAGGTCAGACGCGGCTGTGCGTGGAGCACCAGGGTCAGCGGTCCCGGCCAGAACGCCGCCACCAGCCGGTCGGCCGCGGCGGGCACCGCGGTCGCGAGCCCCGCGATCTGCTTGGGCGTGCGGATCACGACCGGCAGGGGGATGGCGTCGTCGCGGCCCTTGATGGCCAGCAGCGTGGCGATCGCCGACGGGTCGAACGCGTTGGCGGCGACCCCGTAGACGGTGTCGGTGGGCAGGACCACCACCTCACCGGCCAGGAGCAGTTCGGCGGCACGCTCGATCGCGGCCGTCCGGACCTCCTCCGCGGCACCCTCGGTGGCGTCGAGGAACTCGCTCATGGGCGCCGTTGCGACACGTTGGTCATGGCCGGGAGCCTAGCTGCGGCGACCGGAGGCAGCCGGCGACGTCGCCACCACGGCCCGGTCGCGCCCGGTGAGATCGGTGACCAGGTGGACCCCCTCCAGTCCGGCGGCGCGTGCGGCGTCGCAGGCCTGTTCCCCGCGCCGGTCGTCGATCTCGAGCACGACCACGCCGCCGGGCCGCACCCACGTCCCGGCCGCCGCCAGCAGGCGGTCCACCACCTCGTGACCGTCCACTCCCCCGAACAGCGCCGCCGGAGGGTCGTGCCCGGCCACCTCGGTGGCCAGGTGTCCGAGATCGTCGCACGGCAGGTAGGGCGGGTTCGCGACGAGCAGGTCCAGCCGACCGCACAGCCGGCTCGGCAGCGGGGCGAGCAGATCGCCTTCGAGCACGTGGGCGCGGGGCGGCAGGGGCCCCGGTGTGATGGCAGCGAGGTTGCGGCGCGCCAGCGCGACCGCCGCCGCGGACCGGTCGGTGGCGTACACCTCGACGTCGTCGACCTCGGCCAGCAGGCTGGCGGCGATCGCGCCGCTGCCGGTGCAGGGCTCGGCGACGAGCGCACCGGGGCCGAGCCGCCGGGCGTGGTCGATCGCGACCCCGGCCACCACCTCGGTCTCCGGGCGCGGCACGAAGACCCCGGGGACCAGCTCGAGCTCCACCGTTCGGAAGGGCCACCGGCCGAGCAGGAGCTGGAGCGGCTCGCCCGCGAGCCGCCGCAGCACCAGCGCCTCCACCCGTGCCTCGACCGGTCTGGCGACGGGGTCAGCCGGCGGACGCTCGGCCGGCACCGGGCGTTCCGCCACCTCGCCACCTCGCCTGCTCGGGTCCGCCACGGGTGCGCTCACCTCGCGCAGCACGTGCTCCACGAGCCAACGCGCCTCGGCGTGGGCCCCGGGCACCCCCGCAGCGCTCAGCCGGGCAGCGACCGCGGCGACCACACGGTCGTGGGTCGAGGGAGGCGCCACGCTCAGCCGGCCACCGCAGCCGCGCCGTCGCCGTCGCCGTCGAGACCGGCGAGCTTGGCCTCCTGCTCCGCACGCCGCAGTGCCGCGACGAGCACGTCGAGCTCGCCGGTGAGCACCGCATCGACGTCGTGCACGCTGACACCGATGCGGTGGTCGGTGATCCGCGACTGCGGCAGGTTGTAGGTCCGGATCTTCTCCGACCGATCGCCGGTGCCGATCTGGCCCTTGCGGGCGTCGGCACGCTCCTGCTCCGCCCGCTCCTGCTCCGCCTGGAGCAGCCGCGAGCGCAGGATCTTCAACGCCTTGTCGCGGTTCTGGTGCTGCGACTTCTCGTCCTGGCAGGACACGACCAACCCGGTCGGCAGGTGGGTGATGCGGACCGCGGAGTCGGTGGTGTTGACGCTCTGGCCGCCCGGGCCGGAGGAGCGGAACACGTCGATGCGCAGCTCGTTCGCATCGACCGCGACGTCGACCTCCTCGGCCACGGGGAGCACCGCCACCGAAGCGGTCGAGGTGTGGATGCGGCCCTGGGACTCGGTGGTGGGGACCCGCTGCACCCGGTGCACGCCGGACTCGTGCTTGAGATGGGCGTAGGCACCGCGCCCGACGATCTCCAGGATCGTCTCCTTGATCCCACCGATGCCCTGGGCGGTGCGCTCCAGGGTCCGGGTCCGCCACCCCTGCCGGTCCGCGTACCGCTGGTACATCTCCTCGAGCTCGCCGGCGAAGAGGCCGGCCTCGTCCCCACCGGCCGCGGCGCGGATCTCCACGATGACGTCCCGGTCGTCGTTGGGGTCCTTGGGCACCAGGGCGAGCTGGAGCTCCTCCTCCAGCCCCGCCAGCTGCGCCGTAAGCTCCTCGGCCTCGGCCGCCATGGCGTCGGCCTCGGCGCCCGCCTCCGCGTCCGCGGCCATCTCGCGAGCGGCCTCGAGGTCGTCGCGGATGGCACGCCAGCGACGGTAGAGGCCGACGATCTCGCTGAGCTCCGCGTGCTGCTTGGCGAGTGCGGTGTAGCGCTCGCCGTCACCGGCGATCTGCGGGTCGGCGAGTTGGGCCTCGAGGTCACGGTGGCGATCCTCGAGCTGAGCCAGGGTCTCGAACACCTCAGCCGTCCTCAGGGCGTGCCGGTGCCTGCTCCGGCTGCCCGGCCACCGCCTGGGGATCGGCGGTCGGCGAGCCAGGCTCCTGCGGTGACGGCACCACCTCGCCGTCCGGCCCGGCGATGCGCAGCTCGGCCGACTCGAGCGTCACCGGCAGGCTCTCGTGGGCCAGCAGGACCGGGCTGTCCAGGGTGGTGGGCACCCGCCCCGTGCGGCTCTCGGCGGGCACGACCGCCTCGAAGGAGCGGATCGCCACCTCGATCTGGTCGGTGTCCGGCGGCTTGGTGGTGATCAGCTGCAGCCACAGTCCCGGCTTCATGATGGCGCGCACGAGCAGGTTGTCGCCCTTGGCGGCACCGAGCCTGAGTCCCTCGTAGGCCGCGCCTGCGACCACCGGCAGCAACACGATGCGCAGCACGACGTGGTAGAGCACCGCCCCCCACCAGGCGATGCCCTCCGGTGGTGGCACCAGCAGCCCGCCGGCGGTGTAGATCACGACCGCGAGCAGCATCACCAGGATCAGGAAGTTCGTCCCGCATCGCACGTGCAGGGTCGAGTACCGGTCCACGTTGGCCGGCTCGAGGACCTCGCCGTGCTCCCAGGCCGCGATCGTCTTGTGCTCGGCACCGTGGTACTCGAACACCCGCCGGATGTCGGAGATGAGCGAGATGGACCACAGGTAGGCGAGGAAGATGACGATGCGGATGAACGACTCGACGAGGTGGAACCAGATCCCGTCCCCCATCACGTTGCCGATGAGAGCGTCGATGCCCTTGGTCGCCGCCGACGGCAGGAAGATGAACACGCCGATGAACAGCAGGGCGGCCAGCGCCATCGAGGCACCCATCGCGGCACCCGACAGCTCCTCTTCCTCCTCGTCCTCCGGGACCGACTGGTTGGCGGAGATACCGAGCGCCCGCATCCCGATCGACAGCGAGTCGACCAGCGCGTAGCAGCCACGGATCATGGGCCACTTGAGCCAGGGACGCCGCGAGGGCGCGGTCGAGGTCGGGTGGCACTCGAGCCAGATGTCGCCGTCGGGGCGCCGCACCGCCACGGCCCAGCGGTCGGCGCCACGCATCATCACCCCCTCGATGACCGCCTGGCCCCCGTAGTAGTGCGGGGCCATCTCCGCCACGTCACCGGAGAAGTCCGGGACGTGAGCGGACGGGTCGGCGCCGGCCGCTTCGGCCCCTGGGTCGTCGTGGTGTGACACGTTGCACTCTCTGGTTCGGGGACCGACCCCACACGGACCCCTGACAGGCAGGGCATGGGGCTGCACGGGAGCCCCGAGCAGCGCCGGGAGCGTGGGGTCCTGCGTCGACCGTGCGAGGGTACTGCCTGACCCCCGACCAGAGCAGCCGAACGCGCCGCAGCGGCACCGTCACGGGCCGCGGTGGGTCGTTACTCCAGGACCTCGGCGAAGGAGTCGGCCACGACTGCTGCCTCCCACCCTCGCATGCAGAGCAGGGACCTGCCGACCGGCCGGCTACACGCCCTCGATCGCCACCGGCGCCTCATCACGGGCGGAGGACAGCGCCGCGTGCAGCACGCGTTGGGTCTGCAACGCGTCGGCGAAATCGGGCAGTGGGACACGGGGCTCGCCACCCCCGATGACACGCAGGATGTCAGCAGCCTGGTTGACGAAGGTGTGCTCGTAGCCGATCCCGTGGCCGTCCGGCCACCATGCTTCGAGGTAGGGGTGGCCTGCCGCCTCTTTGGTGACGTCGATCGTCGTCCATCCCTGGACGGCTGGATCGGGCGTGAGGTCGTAGAACCCGAGTTCGTTCATCCGTTCGAAGTCGAACCGCAGCGCGCCCCTCTCCCCGTGGATCTCGAAGCGGTTGGCGTTGTGGTAACCGGTCGCCAGACGCGTGGCCTCGAAGCTGGCGAGCCCACCCCCGCTCAGCCGCCCGAGGAACAGCACCGCGTCATCCACCGTGCTCTTGCCCGTGCGCTCACCCCCTTCGGCACCGGATCCGGAGATCTCGCCACCGGCATCACCCTCGAGCAGGGTCCGCTCCTCGATGAAGGTGTGTTCGATGGCCCCGTCGACGCGGACGATCTCCTCACCGGTGACGAAACGCACGGCGTCGATGAGGTGGGCATTGAGGTCGCCATGGGCACCCGAACCCGCGATGTCGCCCTGGAAGCGCCACAGCAACGGAGTCTCAGGACCACCCCAGCTCTGGAGGTACTGCGCACGCACGTGATAGATCCGCCCGAGCGCACCTCCAGCGACCAGCCGGTGGGCCAGGGCGACCGCGGGGACCCGCCGGTAGTTGAACCAGACGAAGGTCCGCGAGCCCGACCGGGCCGCTGCAGCGGCCATCTCCTCGGCGTCCGCCAGCGTTCCTGCCAGCGGCTTCTCGCAGGCGACGTGTTTGCCGGCCTCCAGGGCCGCGAGGGCCTGCTCGGCGTGGAGGTGGTTGGGAGTCGCGATGTCGACGAGTCCGACGTCCTCGTTGGTGACCGCAGCCCGCCAGTCGGTCGACGTGTTGTGCCAACCCCACCTCCGGGCGAACGCGTCCAACTGTGCCACGTTGCGCGCCGCGACGGTATGCAGCACCGGTGCCGGGGCGACGTCGAAGAACCTGGTGACGTTGAGCCAGGCGTTGGCGTGCGCCCGGCCCATGAACTTCGAGCCGAGCATCGCGATGTTGAGGTGGTCGCTCACGCCTGGTGTCCTTGCGTCGGATAGCTCACTTCGGGCTGCCGTTCCCTCGGTCGAGGTGGAGCCGACGCGCCTTGGCGTACCGCTCGCGCAACCCCGGGGTCGGCTCGCCCGTGAAGCGCAGGCTGTCCGCGAGCTGCCAGTCGGGCTGATCACCACTGAGGACCCAGGCGGCCTGGCGCGCCGCGCCGTCGGCGACGTACTCCCCCGGGGGCGGCACGAGGACCGGATGTCCGAGCACGGTCGGGGCGAACTCGCGTACGGCGCCCGACGATGCGGCACCTCCGATCAGCATGACACGTTCGATGGGGACCTCGATCGCGGCGAGCGCGTCGACCGCGTCAGCGAGCCCGCAGAGCATCCCTTCGACCGCCGCGCGAGCCAGGTGGGCCGGCTGCGCGGTGTCCAACGTGAGCCCATGGAGGGCGCCGGAGGCCTCGGGGAGGTCCGGTGTCCGCTCTCCCTCGAGGTAGGGCACGACGACCAGGCCGCCCGCCCCAGGTGGTGCGGAGCGCGCGAGTTCATCGAGTCGCTCGTGGTCGACACCGAGCAACCGAGCAGCCGCATCCAGGACGCGGGCCGCGTTCAGCGTGCAGACCAACGGCAGATGGTCCCCGGTCGCACTGGCGAACCCCGCGACCAGCCCCGTGGGATCGGCGGTGGGAGCGTTGCTGCGGGCGTAGGCGGTTCCCGACGTGCCGAGCGAGACCGCGACGTCACCGGGCTGCAGCCCGAGAGCCAGACCAGCGGCCATGTTGTCGCCGGTCCCGGGGCCGAGGACGGCTCCCGTGGAGGTCTCCCCAGCGGAAGTGGACGGACCGAGAACCCGCGGCAGGATCGGAACGTGCCCGAAGGCGCGTTCCAGGAGCTCCGGGACGTACGCCTCCCTTCCCGGCGAGTAGTAGCCGGTTCCGGAGGCGTCGCCGCGGTCGGTGACGAGGTGGTCCAGGCTGCTGGCGCCGGCGAGCTTCCACGTGAGCCAGTCGTGGGGAAGGCACACCGCGGCCGTCCGGCGGGCGGCCTCGGGTTCGTGCTCGGCGAGCCAGCGGAGCTTCGTGACCGTGAACGAGGCGACGGGGACGCTGCCCACGGCCTCCGCCCAGGCTTCCGGGCCGCCCAGCTCGGCAACCAGATCCCTGGCCGCACCCGCGGAGCGGGTGTCGTTCCACAGCAGGGCCGGACGGACCACCTCGCCGTGCTCATCGAGGCAGACCATCCCGTGCTGCTGCGCCCCGACCGAGATCGCCGCCACGTCATCCAGACCGCCGGCGGCGTCGATCGCGACCTGCAGGGCCGACCACCAGTGGGCCGGATCGACCTCGCTTCCGTCCGGATGCGTCGCTCGGCCGGAACGGACGAGCTCGCCGGTCGAGGCATCGCGGATCACGACCTTGCAGGACTGGGTCGACGAATCGATCCCGGCGACGAGGGACATCAGCGAGCTCCGAACTCTCACGCGAGCGAGAAAGGACGCAGCCGTTCATCGCCCTGACCGCGTCCCCCCGTGAGGCTAGGTGACCGTCTGACCCCGGCGGCACGCAACACACCTCGGACGCAGCCTCGACCACAGCCGGCGTGACGACGTCGGAGGCCGCTGGGCCCGTTCGTGTCGTTCACTACACTGAGGTCGCCTGGGGAGGAGGCCCACGGGTGATGAACGAG
>JAWLDJ010000022.1:0-29449 GCA_041686695.1 Nitriliruptoraceae bacterium | reverse complement strand
CGCCGTCCTGGCCCATGAGGTCGCGCACATCCTCAACGACGACATCCGCACCGTCACGCTCGCGGTGGCCACGGCCGGCCTCGTGGCGCTGCTCGCCGACGTGCTGGTCCGGTTCATGATCTTCGGTGGAGGCCGGCGCGGCGGCCGCAGCAGCGGCGGTGGGGGCGGCGGTGGTGCCCAGGCGATCTTCCTCATCCTCGGGTTGTTCGCCCTGATCCTGGCGCCGCTGGCGGCCCAGGTGATCCGGTTCGCGGTTTCCCGTCAGCGCGAGTACCTGGCCGACGCGACGGCCGCCGATCTGCTCCGCGACCCCCAGTCGATGGTCAACGCCCTGCGGCGCATCGACGAGGATCACACCAGCCTGCGTGAGTTCGAGGTCGCGACCGCCCACCTGTGGTTCGAGGAACCCAACGACACCAAGGCCGAGAACAGCGCGGCGAAGATGGCCCGGCGCTTCGCCACGCACCCGTCGATCCAGGAGCGGGTCCAGCGCCTGGCCACGTTGAACGCCGGCACGGTGGCCACCGATGCGCCCCTGCCACCGCCGCCACCGCCCGAGAGTCGCGGGTACGAGTAGACCGGGCTCGCGGCGTCGGTCCTACTCCCGCACGATCGCGGGGGAGGAACGACCGTCGCCGTTCCAGTCGCCGATGACGGCCACGTCGCCCTGCCCGAGCCGGCCGTACACGAACGTGTTCTCCGCGTACCCGGCGCTGAGTCGGTTGCGCAGGTGCCACTCACGGGTGGACGCCCGCGCGATGCCGATCCCGTCGCGTCCGTCACCGTTCCAGTCGCCCACCAGCGGACGGTCCCCAGCCAGGATCCGGCCGTAGACGAAGACCAGCTCCCCCGGACCGCCGGACAGGCGGTTGCGCAGGTGCCACTCGCCGTCGCGGATGATGCCGATCCCGTCAGCCCCGCTGGCGTTCCAGTCGCCGACGATCGGGATGTCACCACGGGTGATGCGGCCGTACACGAACGACAGGTCGGCGTCGCCGCCCGAGAGGCTGTTCTTGAGATGCCAGGTGCCGTCACGCACGATGCCGAGCGTCGCCTTGCCGTTGCCGTTCCAGTCGCCGCACAGCGCCAGATCACCGCTGCGGCCGAAGCTCAGCGTCGAGGGGCTCGCCCCCCTCGCGCTGTTGGAGATCGTCCAGCGACCGGCCTTGAAGGTGGCGGGGGTGTCCCTGCCGTCGCCGTTGAAGTCGCAGGCCAGGACCTGCTCGCCCTCGCGCCCCAGGAAGCCGAGCTGGTCCGCGTCGCCAGCGGTGTTGCTCAGCCGCTGGTACCAGGTGCGCAGACAGGTGGGGTTGGTGGGCAGGCCGACGGTGCTACGGCCGTTGTAGGCGAGCATCTGGCGGTAGAGGTTGAGCACCTTGCAGGAGTAGAACGGATCCGTGGCCCAGCGGCCGTTGCCCAGATCCTGCCAGGCCTCGGCGGACGCGTGGTAGGGCTGCCCGTTGGGATCGGTCGCGTTGCGGACGATGCGCCAGCGATCCGGGTACCTGCCATCGACGTCGACCGCGAGGGGCGAGGCGAGGTTCGTGCCGGTCGTGTCGACCTCGAGGTCCCCGTAGATGCGCAGGTGCTGCATCTTCGCCCGGACGCCGGTTCGGGCATCCGGGAACCGGAAGACGTTCTGTCCGTCCTGCCCGTCGTAGGCGCCCATCCCCCCGAAGTTGTTGTCCTCCGGTCGGACCTGCCCGGTGGAGGGGAAGTTGAACCAGGCCGTCTCGAGGAGGGCCTGCGCGAAGGCCACGTTCCAGTCGACCCCCTCACGGGTGCCCTCCTCCACGAAAGCCGCCAGCAGTTCGTCCGGGGGCACGGTCGCGCGGTACTCCCATGCGGTCCGCACGCTGCGGAACCACGCGAGCACCTCGGCCTCGGAGAGCGCTGGCTGCCCGTTCATCACCGGGCTGCGCAGGTCGCCGCTCGCGTGGGCCGCGGGGGCCGGCGGGAGCAACGAGACCATCCCCAGGACAGCGAGGAGGAGACTGATGGCGCGGAGACGGGGTCGGTGGAGCACGGGTCGGCCTTCACGTGGGCGGGTGCGGGAGCGTTCGCCAAAGACGGGTGGGTACCACCTCACCATCGGTCGCTCATGGGCCGAGGTGGAGGGCGAGATCCGTACCTGCTCGGACGTGCGCGTTCTGCCATCAGCCGCTGGCCTCAGGGCCGACGGAACACGACCGTCTCGTCGGCGTCCCCAGCGCCGTGGTCGAGCTTGAGCAGCCACTGGCCGTCGCGGACGATCCCGGGGGTGTCCTGACCGTTGCCGTTCCAGTCACCGATGACCGGGACATCACCGGCGAGGACGCGGCCGTAGCGGTAGGACAGATCGGCGTCCCCGCCGGCCAGGCGGTTGCGGAGCAGCCAGACCCCGTCCCGTACGACCCCGACCGTGGCCTCACCGTTGCCGTCCCAGTCCCCCCACAGCGGGAGATCTCCCCGGGTGAGCCGGCCGTACACGAACAGCCGGTCGGCGTTGCCGCCGCTCTGACGCAGACGCAGGTGCCACTCGCGGTCCCTGACGATCCCCGGAAGGTCGCGAGATCCGCCGGTCCATGCCCCGGCGATCGGCACGTCGCCGCGGGTGACCCGCCCGTAGACGAAGCTGCGCGTCGCTGCACCGCCGGCGAGGTCGTCGTTGAGGTACCACGTCCCGTCGCGGATGACCGACACCGTGTCCTGGCCGTCGCCGTCCCAGTCGGCCACGATCGGCACGTCGCCAGGACGGCCGTAGACGTAGCGGTGGATGACCCCGTCCGCGGTCTGCAGCCGTACCTGCCCGGCACACCACCAGCCGATCCCGTCCCGTCCGGTCGCCTCCCAGTCACCGGTGAGCGCGGTGCAGGTGTCCGCGTCCCGTGTGGGGACCACGCTCCTCACGTTCGAGGCGGGGGAACGGTTCCCGGCGCCGTCGGTCGCGGTCACGCAGTAGCGGTAGCGGGTGCCGTTGGTCAGCTGCTCGTCGTTGGTGCTCGTGGCGCCGCTCCCGGACCACACGACCGGTGACGACGCGGCACAGGTGCTCCCCGTCGTTCGGTGCACGTGGTAGGTGACCGGACCGGTCGGATCGGGAACCGACGTCCACTGCAGATCAGCCGAACGGTCGGCGGAGACGACCGTGTCGAGGACGGGGGCAGCGGGTGGGCTGGTGTCCACGGCGGTCAGGCTCGCGACGTTGGAGCGTGCGGACCGAGCGCCGCTGTCGTCGGTGGCAAAGGCGCAGTACTGGTAGCGGCGCCCGTGAGCGAGATCGGTGTCCAGGTAGCGGAGTTCGGCCCCCTCGGTCAGTTGCGGCGAGGCGTCGTCGCACTCGGCGTCCGTGGATCGGTGCAGCGCGTAGCGGTAGCCGGCGCCCGTGCCCCCGGAGGTGGCCGTCCACGTCAGAGCGATGCTCAGGTCCCCGCGCTCCCCGGCCAGCGACACCGCGGCGAGTTCATCCGGGCCGAGCTCGGGGAGGGGATCCGGCTCATCGTCGCTGCCGTCGCCATCGCCGGGGTCGAACGGCTCACCCCCGGGCACGATCCCGGGAGCAGAGACGACGCCCGAAGCGACCCAGTCGGCGGGCTCGGCGGTGTCCATCGCCCGGCTGCGGAGCTCGCCCGGGGTCAGTGTGGGGTCATCGTCGTGAGCGAGCGCCAGCAGCCCGGTCACGAAGGGAGCGGCGGAGGAGGTCCCGCAGTACTCCGGGTACGTCCCGGTGGTGTCCTGCCCGAGGTTGCAGCCGGGTGCGGCCAGATCGACCTGTGGACCGTGGGTCGACCAGGTGTAGCGGATGCCGCCGGAGGCCGCAGCAGCGACCGACAGCACCTCCGGGTAGGCCGCCGGGTACAACGGCGCCGTGTCACCGTTGTTGCCCGCAGCAGCCACGATCAGCACATCGTTCGCGACGGCATGGAGCACCGCCTCGTACATCACGGTGCTTCCGGTCGCGCCACCGGCGGAGATGTTGATCAGGTCCGCACCGTTGTCGACCGCCCACCGCACGCCCGCCGCGAGTTGCGACAGCGTGCCGCGCGTGTCGTCACCCAGGACCTTGACCGGCAGGATCCGACACTGCCAGCACTGCCCGGCGATCCCGACCCCGTCGTCACCGCGGGCCGCGATGACGGTCGCCGACAGCGTCCCGTGGCCGTTGCCGTCCGTGGTGTCGCTGCCGCCGCTCAACGCGTTGTAGCCGGCCAGCACGCGGCCCGAGATCTCCGAGGTGGGCATCACCCCGGTGTCGAGTACGCCGACGATCGGCGATCCGTTGCCACCGACGGTGACGTCCCATGCCGATGGCATCGCCGTCTCGATCTGGCCCCACTGCTGTGGCCAGAGCAGATCGTCAGGGACACGGGCGATGGTGGTGACGGGGTCGGGTTCGGCCCGCTCGGCGAGCCCGGTCGTGACCAGCGTCTCGCTGAGCTCGGCCATGTCGTCGAGCGTGCGTGCCTCGTCCAGTTCGATCACGATGGCGCCGTCGTGCAGCCTGTCTACCTCGCGACCGCCAGTGGCCGCGGTGATCGCCGCCACCGCGCTGTCGTCCGCCGCCAGGCCACGCACCGAGGGTGGGGTGACCACCAACCGTGCCGTCTGCCCCAGCGCGTTCGCAGCCGTGCGGTCAACGGCGGGTCCGCGGGTCCCGCCCGGCGCGGCGTCCTCGACCGTCCGCTGCGCGTTGCTCGCCGTCGCCGGCATGAGGGTGGCCACCAGCGCCAGCGTGATGAGCAGGATCACCGTGGATCGCGAGCGGGGCAACGCCGCGGCGCTGGGACGTGCCATGGAACGCAGACCTCCGGAACCGGTGGCGCCAACGATACGGGGGATGGCCACGATCGGCCGGTCGGCAGAGCCCTGCGTGGCAGTGGTGGGCTCCAAGCGCACGGCGGACGCACAGGCGCTGCGGTTCGCGCGGGCGGCGGACGCCGTTGCCGAACGCGAGCAGAACGACCGCAGTCGTAGGTTCGGCGTCGAGGCGGCATCGTCGCGGCCGGGTGAGCCGGATGAACGTCAGTCGTTCACCTTTGCGTCCGGCCGTGCTGAACGTTATGTTCCACCTCCGGTCATGCCCTGGGAGGGGCGCTGTCGGGTCCTCCGACGCCGTTGAGGTCCGCTGTGAGGCGTGCTGCGACGGATGACCGGCCATGAGATCTGGCACAGGTGGGCGCGGCCCACGGGACGCGCACCAGTGGGAGCAGCCTCGGGCTGCAGGGAGTGGACGCATCCATGCGAACGACCACCAAGCGGCGCACGCCGCGCTGGCGCGCCATCGGCGCCTCCGTCCTGGCACTGTCGTTGTTGCTGGCGGCCTGCGGCGACGGCGATACGGAGGAGCCGGAGCCCGACGACGCGGCCGAGGACACCGATGACGCCGACGACGCGGACGAGGCCGACGACGCGGCCGACGAGGATGCCGCGGGCGGCGAGCTGCTCGCCGACGTCGGTGTCGACGTCGAGAACCAGGTCCTGACCATCGGAGCGCTCGACGACACCACCGGCCCCGGCTCCACGATCGGGGTGCCCTACGCGGTCGGCAAGCGGGTCGCGGTCGAGCAGGTCAACGCCGGTGAGCTCGACCTGCTGCCCGAGGGATGGACGGTGGAGTTGGTCGAACGTGACCACGGCTACAACCCGCAGAACGCGGTGGCCGAGTTCAACGCGATCAAGGACGAGGTCCTGTACTTCGCGACCACCTTCGGGACCCCCAACACCCTGCCGTTGGTGGACCTGGCCACGCCCGAGGAGATCACCCTCTACCCGGCATCGTTGTCCAGCGAGCTGGCGGTCAACGAGTACACGCCGCCGATCGGCGCCCCCTACAAGGTGGAGGCCGAGCACGCGGTCGCCCATGCCTTCGAGGAGGCGGGCGATGACCTGGCCTTCGGCGTGATCTACCAGCTCGACGACTACGGCGGCGACGGGTTGGCCGGCGCCGAGGACGCGGCCGAGTTCCTCGGCATCGAGATCGTCGGGGCGGAGGGTGTGGCCCCCGGTGAGTCGGACGTGACCGCGCCGGTCCAGGCGCTGCAGAACGCCGGCGCCACCCACATCCTGCTGGCCGTCCTGCCCTCGACCACCGGCCCGGTGCTCGGCACCGCCGCACAGCTCGGCTACGGCCCGGTGTTCTACGGCCTGACCGCCGCCTGGATCGATGCGTTCTTCGACCCCGATGTGCTGCCGCCCCAGGTCTACGCGAACTTCCGCTGGGCCACGGGTCTGCCGCTGTGGGGCGAGGACCTGCCGGGCATGGAGGACTTCCTGGCCGCCTACGAGGAGTACGGGGCCGATGACTATCCACCGGACTTCTACATCCTCGCCAGCTACACCCAGGCGCTGCTCGGCTTCGAGGCCTTCGGGCGTGCGGTGGACAACGGCGATGTGACGCGTTCGGGGTACTACGAGGCCTTGCGGTCGATCGACAACTTCGACGCCTTCGGCCTGTACCCGTCGCCGATCGACATGACGGGCTTCCCGTTCGTCACGTTGACCGACACCCGCATCCTGGCGCCGGGGGAGGACCTCGAGGACTGGACCACCCTCGCGGACTTCGCCACCCCGGAGAGCTGGACCGGCATCGAGTGAGCGCCACACGCCGGCCCGGGAGGACGCGTCTGCGCATTCCGGGCCGGCACGGGTGGTAGACCCGAGCCGGCCACCCTCGCCCGAGGAGGTGGCCACGCGCAGCCGAAGGACAGCCGTGCTGGAGATCAACAACCTCGAGGTGGTCTACAACAAGGTCATCCTCGTGCTGCGCGGGATCAGCCTGACCGTGGCGGACGGTCAGATCGTGGCCCTGCTCGGCTCCAACGGTGCCGGCAAGACCACGCTGCTGCGCGCGATCACCGGCCTGCTCGACCTGCACAACGGGGACGTGACCAAGGGCACCGGGAGCTTCGCCGGTGAGGCGTTGTTCGGACCCGAGCCCGATGTGATCGTGCGTCGAGGCATCAGCCAGGTGATGGAGCGACGGCGGATCTTCGCCGATCTGACCGTGGAGGAGAACCTGCTCACCGGGGCGTTCACCCGTCGCGACAACGAGGTCAAGACCGACATCGAAGCGCAGTACGCCCGCTTCCCCGTCCTCGGCGAGCGGCGTGGGCGCACCGCCGGGTACCTCTCCGGTGGGGAGCAACAGATGCTGGCGGTGGCGCGTGCCCTGATGGCCCGCCCGAAGATGCTCCTGCTCGACGAGCCGACGCTCGGCCTGGCGCCGCGGCTGGTCGAGGAGGTCGCGCAGGTCATCAAGCAGCTGAACGCCGATGGCATCAGCGTGCTGCTCGTCGAGCAGAACGCGGCGGTCGCCCTCGACATCGCCGACCACGGGTACGTGATGGAGACCGGCAAGATCGTCCACGACGGCCCCGCGAAGGAGCTGCGCGAGGACGCCGACGTGCAGGAGTTCTACCTCGGTATCGGTGGTGAGGGCCGGCGCAACTACCGCGACGTCAAGCACTACCGGCGCCGCAAGCGCTGGCTGTCGTAGTCGGCCGTGACCGCCCACCCCCGATCCCTGCCGACCTGCCACCCACGTGACCGACGCGACCCACCCCGACCGGAGCGACGATGGACGTCACCACCGACCAGCGCGCCACTCGCCGGGCTCCGGACCGCTCAGGCACGCCGTTGGTGCGCTTCGACGAGGTGACGCTGTCGTTCTCCGGTATCACCGCGATCGACGGTGTCAGCTTCGAGGTCTACCCGGGCGAGCTCTACGCGATCATCGGGCCCAACGGGGCGGGCAAGACCTCCACCTTCAACTGCATCTCGGGCGTGTACCGCCCGACGCGGGGAGCGGTCGAGGTGGCGGGCAGGGACGTCGCCCGGTTGCAGCCGCACGAGGTGACGCGGTTGGGGGTCGCGCGCACCTTCCAGAACGTCGAGCTCTTCCCGATGCTGACCACCCTGGAGAACCTGCTGGTCGGTCGCCACATCCACTACACGTCGAAGTGGTTGGGCGACGGGATCTTCCGTGGTCGGGCGCGTCGGCAGGAGGTCGCCAACCGGGCCAAGGTCGAGGAGATCATCGAGTTCCTCAACCTGGAGCGCTACCGCGACATGCCCGCCTCCTTCCTGGCGTACGGCGTCCAGAAGCGGATCGAGCTCGGACGGGCGTTGGTCATGGAACCGACGCTGTTGCTCCTCGACGAGCCGGCGGCAGGCATGAACCAGGAGGAGACCGAGGACGTCGCGCGCTACCTGCTGGACGTGCAGGAGGAGCTCGACGTCACCCAGATCCTCGTCGAGCACGACATGGGTGTGGTCATGGACCTGGCCGATCGGGTCACCGTGCTCGACTTCGGGCGCAAGATCGCCGAGGGCGACCCGGAGGACGTCCAGCGTGACCCGGAGGTCATCCGGGCCTACCTCGGTGGCCAAGCGGAGGTGCAGTGATGAGCGCGACCCTGACGGCGAGGACGGACGAGCTGGTCCAGCGGATCCACCGGGACTCCCTGCCCGGGCGCCTGATCCACCTGGCCCACGACCGGGGCGACGACCCGGCGCTGCGCGAGAAGCGGCTCGGCGTGTGGGAGGAGCGCTCTTGGGCCGGCTACCGCGACGAGGTGCTGGCCGCCGCGGTCGCGATGCTCGATGCCGGGGTGGGTCACGGCGACCACGTCGCCATCCTGAGCGAGAACCGCGAGGAGTGGGTCTTCGCCGACCTGGCCGCACAGTCGATCGGAGCCCGCAGCGTCGGGGTGTACCCGACCAACCCGGAGCCCGAGGTCGCCTACATCCTGTCGCACTCCGAGTCTGTCATGGTCGTGTGCGAGGATCAGGAGCAGGTCGACAAGGTCGTCGCCATCCGTGACGAGACCCCCTCGGTCCGCCGCGTGGTGGTCGTCGACCCCCGCGGTACCCACGACTACCTCGACGACCGGTTGGTCACCTGGCAGGCGTTCCTCCAGGCCGGTCGCGACCAACTGGACGCGCGCGCGGCTGAGGTGCTGGAACGCATCGCCGCGATCGACCCGGACGAGCCGGCGATGATCGTCTACACCTCCGGCACGACCGGCCCGCCCAAGGGGGCGATGCTCTCGTCGCGCAACGTCACGGCGTCCGCGGACGCGGGGGTGGCGGCCTTCGGCTACAGCGATCGCGAGCAGGTACTCAGCTACCTGCCCCTGTGCCACGTGGCGGAGAAGATCTTCACCCTCTACCTCCCCTTGGCGACGGGCTCGGTCGTGCACTTCGGTGAGTCGATCGACACCGTGGCCGAGGATCTGCGCGAGGTCTCACCGACGGTGTTCGTCGGGGTGCCCCGTATCTGGGAGAAGATGCACTCCGGCGTGCTGGTGAAGATGGGGGACTCCTCCCGCCTGAAGCGCGCGCTGTTCCGGGCCGCTATGACGCAGGGGCAGCGGCTCAGTGCCAAGAAGCAGGCCGGCCGAGGCTGGAACCCCTTCGATCACGTCATCTGGAAGGTGTTCGACCTGCTGGTGTACCGGCCGCTGCAGGAACGTCTCGGACTCCGCCGGTGCTGGTTCCCCGTCTCCGGTGCGGCGCCGGTCGCCCCGGAGCTGCTGCGCTGGTTCCACGGCATCGGGGTGTCTATCGCGGAGGGCTACGGGCAGACCGAGTGCGCCGGGGTCAGCCACGCCAACCCACCCGATGCGGTCAAGATCGGGACCGTCGGTCCGGCGATCCCCGGGGTGGAGTGCGTGCTGGGCGTCGGTGACGAGGTCCTGGTGCGTGGTCCGCAGGTGTTCGCGGGTTACCTCCACAACGAGGAGGCGACCCGCGAGACCGTCGACGCCGACGGCTGGCTGCACACCGGTGACGTCGGCACGATCGACGAGGACGGCTACCTGTCGATCACGGGCCGCATCAAGGACATCATCATCACCGCCGGGGGCAAGAACCTGTCCCCGGAGCAGATCGAGAACCAGATGAAGACCTCGCCCTACATCAAGGAGTGCGTGGCCATCGGGGACGGTCGCAAGTTCATCTCCGCCCTGATCCAGATCGATGCGGAGAACGTCGGTGACTGGGCGTCGCGCAAGGGCGTGGCCTACACCTCGTTCCAGGACCTCGCGTCGAAGGACGAGGTGGTGCAGTTGATCGACGCCGAGGTCCGGCGCTGCAACGAGGGGCTGGCTCGGGTCGAGCAGGTCCGCGCCTTCCGGCTGCTGCCCAAGGAGCTCCACCAGGACGACGAGGAACTGACCGCGACCCAGAAGGTCCGACGCACGGCGTTCCACGAGCGCTACGCCGAGCTGATCGAGGAGATGTACTGACCGTGCAGACCTTCCTGCAGCTGTTCTTCTCCGGCCTCGCGCTCGGCTCGATCTATGCCCTGGTGGCCCTCGGGTTCGTGGTCATCTACCGCGCCTCCCAGGTGTTCAACTTCGCGCACGGTGAGTTCGTGATGCTCGGCGCCTTCCTGATGATCTCGCTGGTCGAGGGCGGGATGTGGTGGATCGTCGCGCTGCTGGTGACCATGGCGGTGGCCGGCGGGGTGGGGATGGGCGTGGAGCGCCTCGTGCTCCGACCCATGATCGGCCGGCCGGTGTTCGTCACCGTGATCGTGACCATCTTCATCGGGGCCCTGATGCGGGTGGCGATCAACCTCATCTGGGGTGTCGGTGAGCAGGGGATGCCGACCCCGTGGGACACCACCTCGGTGGTGGAGATCCTGGGCGCGCGCGTGCTGGTCAACTCGGTGGCGGCCATCGTCGCGACCGGTCTGGTCCTGCTGGGCTTCTACCTGCTGTTCCAGCGCAGCCGCATCGGGGTCGGGATGCGGGCCACCGCCTCCGATCAGGAGGTCGCGCTGGGGCTCGGTATCCCCGTGGGGCGGGTGTTCGCCTTCTCCTGGCTGCTCGCCGGGGCGCTGGCCGCGCTGGCAGGGGTCTTCCTCGGCATGTTCCCGCGCATCGTGGACGGCAACATCTGGCTGATCGCGCTCGCCGCGTTCCCTGCCGTGCTGATCGGTGGTCTGGAGTCTCCGCTCGGGGCCGTGATCGGCGGCCTGGCCCTCGGGGTCGTCCAGCTCCTGGCCCAGGGCTACGTGAACCCGCTGCTCGGCGCCTTCGGGAACAACTTCCACCAGGTCTTCCCGTACGTGATCATGATCGCGTTCCTGATGGTCCGGCCCTACGGGCTGTTCGGGACCAGAGAAGTGGAGCGCGTCTAGATGCCGACCACGCCGCTCTCCGTCCGCTACGAGGACGATCTGCGCCTGCTGTCATCGAGATGGCGGCAGGCCGGGGTCGTGCTGCTGGTGGCCTTCACCCTGCTGTTCCCGCTCAGGGCCAGCTCGCTGTGGCTCACCCTCGGGGCGGAGATCCTGGTGTTCGTCGTGGGCGCCGTCGGCCTGATGATCCTGACCGGGTTCACCGGCCAGATCAGCCTCGGGCACGCGGCCTTCATCGGCATCGGGGGCTACACCGCAGCGATCCTCGGCGGGACCTACGGGGTCCCGTTCTGGGTCATCATCCCCATCGCTGGCCTGCTGTCCGCAGCCGTGGGGCTGGCGGTCGGGCCCTTCGCGCTGCGGCTGAGGGGTCTCTACCTCGCGATCGTGACGCTCGGTCTGGTCTTCCTCGTCGCCCACGTGCTGCGGTCGTTCCCGGAGCTCACCGGTGGGCTGTCCGGGATCTCCGTGCCCATGCTGTGGTGGTTCGACGGACCGAGCGTGAGCTCCTCGCAGGTCGAGGTGCTCGGGACACCGCTGAGCTCCGCGATCCAGAAGTACTACCTCTTCCTGCTGGTGGCCACGCTCGCCGTGCTCTTCGCCACCAACCTGCGGCGGTCCCACACCGGACGGGCGATGGCTGCGGTGCGTGACCGCGACGTCGCGGCGGCGGTGATGGGGGTGGACGTCGCCCGGACCAAGTACGTGGCCTTCGGGGTCTCGTCCGCCCTGGCCGGCGTCGCCGGCGCGATGTTCGGGTGGGAGTCGCAGTTCCTGACCATCGATGCGACGGTCAACCTGATCATCTCGATCGAGTACATCGCGATCATCGTCATCGGCGGGATCGGGACGGTCGTGGGCGCCGTGCTCGGTGCGGTCGCCTTCGTGGTCCTCGGACAGCTCGCGGATGCCCTGCTCGGCGAGCTCCCGCTGCTCAGCGAGCTGTCCAGCTCGCAGCGCCGCAACTCCTTCCAGGCGATCCTGGTCGCGTTGTTCCTGATCGTGGAGCCCTTCGGTCTGTACGGCATCTGGCTCAGGATCAAGCTCTACTTCATGGCCTGGCCCTTCCGCTACTGAGGCTCGGGGTCCGCGACCCTGACCCTTGCCGAGGGTCTCAGGGTCGCCTGCGGGGGGTCCCCGATGGTGACGCCGCCTTGGCGGTGTCACCATCGACTCGAGCCCGCACCCGAGGCGGCCGAGACGCGGTCCCGCCCGGTGCTCCACGAGGAGGACCACCATGACCTGCCCGACCTGCGGTGCCATCGTCGACACGGCGAGCCCGACCTGCCAGCTGTGCGGGACCCCCGTCCCGCGCCCCGACGCGCCGGCCCCCCGCGATGCGTCCCAGGGAGCCGCTCCACCCTCCTCGGTGTCCGCGGCTGGGGGAGCTGGCCCGGCGGCGAGCCCCGGCGCCACCGGTGGGACCGCCGGGACCCCGGGGACCGCAGCCGGGACCGGTCTCACGGCTGGTGCCGCCGGTGGGGCGACCCCGCCACCGCCGAACCCCGGTGGGGCGACCCCGCCACCGCCGAACCCCGGTGCGCCGGGCTGGGCGCTGTCCCAACCCCACCCCTCGGGTCTGAGCTCCGAGCTCAGGGGATGGGCGATCGCCGCCCACCTCGGTGGTCTGGTCATCGGCCTGGCCACCGCGGCCTTCTTCGGGTTCGTCGGCCCGCTCCTGGTGTGGTTGTTCAAGCGGGACGAGCATCCCTTCACCGACCATCACGCCAAGGAGTCGCTGAACTTCCAGCTCACCGTGCTCCTCGTGCTCGTGCTGTCCCTCGCGCTGGCGATCCCAGCTCTGATCCTCGGCGTGCTGACCCTGGGCATCGGCCTGGTCCTGCTGGGCGTGCTGGCGGTGGTCGCCGCCGTCGCGTGGGTCGTGCTGCCCATCATCGGCGCCGTGAAGGCCTCCAACGGCGAGGGCTACCGCTACCCGCTGACGATCCGCTTCATCAGCTGAGGTCCACCCCTGGATCGCAACGATCGGCCGACGACGTGGTCGATCTGTTGCGATCCCGGCGCGGGGTCGCCTGGCAGACGGCAGACCAGGCGGTGCCCCCGGCGCCCGGTTCGGCCGCACCCGGCGGAGGCCGTCGGAGGTGCTGAGTACGATCGGCCACGCGGTGCCGCCGCCCCCCGTGCCCGAGGACCTGCCGTGACCGATGCCCACACCGACTCCGCGCTGCTGGTCGGGTTGAACGAAGCCCAACGCGCTGCGGTCACCGCGGTCGATGGCCCGGTCCTGGTGGTCGCCGGGGCTGGTTCCGGCAAGACGCGCGTGCTCACCCACCGCCTCGCCCACCTGGTGCGCGACCACGGCGTCAGCCCGTTCGAGGTGTTGGCCATCACCTTCACCAACAAGGCGGCCGGGGAGATGGCCGAACGTGTCGGCGGGTTGCTCGGCCAGCGCCTCGGGGAGCGCATGTGGGTCACCACCTTCCACAAGGCCTGCGTGCGGATCCTGCGCAAGGAGCTGCCGCGGCTCGGCTACAAGAGCGCCTTCACCATCTACGACGCCCAGGACTCCGGACGGCTGATCAGCCAGCTGGCCAAGGAGCTCAACGTCGATGACAAGCGGCTCACCCCGCGCGCGATCCAGACCGCGATATCCGCCGCCAAGGACGAGCTCACCGACTTCGAGACCTACAAGGCCCGGGCCGTGGCCTGGCCCGAGATCCAGATCGCCGAGGTCTACGAGGCCTACGAGGACCGGCTGTTCAAGGCCAACGCGCTGGACTTCGACGATCTGATCGTCAAGACGGTGACGCTCCTGCAGCTGTTCGACGGGGTGCTCGAGCACTACCAGCGGCGTTTCAGCCACCTCATGGTCGATGAGTACCAGGACACCAACCGCGCCCAGTACCACCTCGTCGAGCTGCTCTCGGGCGCCCACCGCAACATCATGGTGGTCGGCGACCCGCAGCAGGGGGTCTACAGCTTCCGCGGCGCCACCATCCAGAACATCCTCGACTTCGAGGCCGACCATCCCGACGCCCGGGTCATCGTCCTGGACCGCAACTACCGCTCGACACAGACCATCCTCGATACCGCCAACGCGGTCATCGCGGTCGGAGCGGTCGCGCGCCGCGCGGAGTTGTGGACCGACCGCGGCATCGGCCAGCCGGTCGTGCGCTACCACGCCGACGACGAGCACGACGAAGCCGCGTTCGTCGCCGAGGAGGCCGAGAAGCTGCGCACCGAGGGCGCCAGCTTCGACGACATCGCCGTCTTCTACCGTACGAACGCCCAGTCCCGCGTGCTCGAGGACGTCTTCATCCGCGTCGGCCTGCCCTACCGGGTGATCGGTGGGGTGCGGTTCTACGAGCGCAAGGAGATCAAGGACGTCCTGGCCTACGCGCGCCTGCTCGTCAACCCCGACGACGACGTCGCCGCACGGCGGATCATCAACACCCCCCGCCGCGGTATCGGCAACCGCACCATCGAGGCGTTGGACTGGCACGCCCGTCGCGAGGGGGTCAGTTTCCTGTCCGCGTGCCGGGATGCCGAGGCGGTCCAGGGGCTCGGTGCCCGCGCGATCGGTGCCGTGACCAGTTTCGTCGGGTTGCTCGACGGGCTGCGCACGGCGCTGGAGCACGACCTGGCGACCACCGACCTGCTCGCCGCGATCATGGATCGCACGGGCTACCTCGCCGAACTGGAGGCCGAGCGCACCATCGAAGCGGTCGGACGGATCGAGAACCTGCAGGAGCTGCGCTCGGTCGCGAGCGAGGTCGCCGAGCGGGGCGGACAGCCCTCGGGCCCCGCGGGCCTGGAGGCGTTCCTGGAGTCGGTGACGTTGGTCAGCGACCAGGACCAGCTCGCCACGCCCACCACCGGCGGCGGGGGTGACGACGAGCAGGTCGCGCCGGACGAGGGCCGTGTCACGCTCATGACGCTGCACACCGCCAAGGGGCTGGAGTACCCGCACGTGTTCCTGGTGGGCATGGAGGACGGCATCTTCCCGCACGTGCGCTCGCTGTCGGAGCCGGCACAGCTCGAGGAGGAACGGCGGTTGGCCTACGTGGGGATGACCCGCGCCCAGGACCGCCTCCACCTCAGCCATGCTGAGCAGCGCAGCCTGTGGGGTGGCACGAACATGAACCCGCCGTCGCGGTTCCTTGACCAGCTCCCCGGCACGCTGGTCGAGGAGCGGGGCTCGGGGGCGGTGAGCTCGCCGGCTCGCCGGGCGCGCAACCGCGAGGTCCTCGAGATCGGCGGCGCCGAGTTCCACGTCGGTGACGACGTCCTCCACCCCAAGTTCGGGGACGGGCGGATCGTGGCACTGTCCGGGGAAGGTGAGCGCTCGGAGGCCACCGTCGACTTCGTCGACGAGGGTCGCAAGCACCTGATGCTCGCCTACGCGCCGCTCGTCAAGCGATGACGGAGGCCTTCCCCGCCACCCTTGGCCTGGTGTTCCTGGCCGAGCTCGGCGACAAGTCCATGCTGCTGGCGATCGCCTTCGCCGCCCGCTACCGCCCGTGGCCCGTGGTGGGCGGCGTCGCCATCGCGGCGTTCGTGATGCTCGGTGCCTCCAGCCTGCTGGGCGCGGCGCTCGGTGCCGCACTCCCGGCGCGTGCGGTCGCGATCGGTGGGGGTGTGCTGTTCATCGTCTTCGGGCTGCTGACCCTGCGCGACGACGACGACGAGGAGGAGGACCTCGAGGGCCTGCGCCGTGGCTCGGTGCTGCTCGGGGTGACGGCAGCCTTCCTCGTGGCGGAGTTCGGTGACAAGACGATGATCGCCACCCTCACGCTCGCCGGGAACCAGGCGGCGCTGCCCACCTGGCTCGGTGCGGCCCTGGGCATGACGCTGGCGAGCGGGCTCGCGATCGCGCTGACGACGGTGCTCGGGGCCCGGCTCCCGCAGCGCACGGTGCGGCTCCTGGCGGCGGGAGCGTTCCTGCTGTTCGGGGTCCTGCTCCTGGCCAACGGGATCCGAGGGTGAACCGGTGGGCATCCGCCGACGACCGGGCAACCGCGCCGGTCCGCTGTCTCGAAGCTCGAGCCTCACCGAGGAGCACATCATGCCCAAGCCACGCAAGGTCTCGACCAGCCGCGTCATCGCCGCCGATCGGCAGGCACTGTTCGATCTCGTTGCCGACCCGCGGATGCATCCGGTCATCGACGGCTCCGGCACCGTGACCGGTGCCAGGGACGGTCTGCCCGAGCGGCTGTCGTCCGGCACGAGCTTCGGGATGGACATGAAGGCCGGTGCCAGCTACCGCATCACCAACACGGTCGTGGAGTTCGAGGAGGGGGAACGCATCGCCTGGCGGCACATGAGCGGCCACCGTTGGCGCTACGAGTTCCGGGACGTCGAAGGTGGCACCGAGGTGACCGAGACCTTCGATTGGTCCACCGCGCGGGCGAAGCTGCCGCTGGAGTTGGCCGGGTTCCCCAAGCGCAACCTCAGGGCGATGCAGGCCACGCTGGCTCGACTCGAGCGGTTGGCGACCACGGGGTCGGTCGACGATCGGTGACGACCCGCGTGTGCGCGGCGGGCACCGCTGCGCCGCGGCTCAGCTGCATCCTGGCGTCGCTGCCTCGGGGGAGGCCTCGGGGCCGGGCAGGGTGCGGGTCGGGTCGAGGTAGACGACCCCTTCGTGGATCAGGGTCGGATGCTCCGCCAGCGACGCCGCGCCGCCGAGGCCACGACCGGTCAGCGTCCACACGCCACCGTTCGCCGACTCGAGCCGGTTCGTCGGATCGCAGTAGGTCAGCTCGCCCGCGTCGACGAACGCACGGACCCGGCCCGCACCCGTCACGAGCAGGACGCCGCCGTCCTCGGTCGCGGTGGCCCGTCCGATCGCTCCCAGCTCGGCGGTGGGGACCCACGGGTCGTCCGGCGCATCGGCGCTCTGCAGGAGGAACACGATCCCGGCGATCACCACGACCACGCCGGCGATCAGGGCGGCGATCATCCACTGCGCCCCGAGCGGTGCCCGGAGCACGATCTTGCGCGCGCGCTTCGAGGCCCGTTCCGGGAGGTAGCCGGAGGGGCCGAACTCGAGCTCGTCAGCGGGGCCACGGTCATCGTCCACAGGCCGCCACGGTACCCGTTGCCGCCCCGGCGTCCCCCCGCTGCACCGCGGACTTCGTGGTCGTGTCGCGGCGGCGACTAGCCTCCAACCGACCACACCGACAGGGAGGACAGACCGTGTCGATCCGCGTGGTGGTAGCCAAACCGGGTCTCGACGGGCACGACCGCGGCGCGAAGGTCGTCGCGCGTGCGTTGCGTGATGCCGGCATGGAGGTCATCTACACCGGCCTGCACCAGACCCCGGAACAGATCGTGGCCGCTGCGCTGCAGGAGGATGCCCAGGCGATCGGGCTGTCCATCCACTCGGGCGCGCACCTGACGCTGTTCCCCCGCGTGCTGGCGTTGCTGCGCGAGCAGGGCGCCGAGGACGTGATCGTGTTCGGCGGCGGCATCATCCCCGACGCCGACGTGTCGACGCTGAAGGAGCAGGGTGTGGCCGCCATCTTCACGCCCGGTGCCCCCATGCGCGAGATCACCGAGTGGGTCGCCGCCAACGTCCCCGAGCGGGTCTGACCACACCTCGAACCCCCACCGCGGGCAGGCCCCGGCCCGGAGGTCCCGCCACCAGCACGGGGCCGCTGCCCTCCAGCCAGCCCCGCCCCCTACGACGTACAGGAGCACCGATGGACCTGGTCGAGTTCCAGGGCAAGCAGTTGTTCGGCCGCAACGGCGTCCCAGTCCCTCCCGCCGGCAGTGTCTGCCGCACGGTCGAGGAGATCGTCGCCGCAGCCGAGGAGCATCTCGGTCAGGGCGCCCAGGCGGTCGTCGTCAAAGCCCAGGTCAAGACCGGCGGGCGCGGGAAGGCCGGCGGGGTGAAGCTCGCGACCTCCGTCGAGGAGGCACGCCAGCACGGCGAAGCGATCCTCGGTCTGGACATCAAGGGCCACGTCGTCCAGGTGGTGTACGTGGAGCCGGCGTCCGACATCGCCGAGGAGTACTACCTGTCGGTGATGCACGACCGGGTCAACAAGGGCCACCTCGTCATCTGCTCGCGTGAGGGCGGCGTCGACATCGAGGAGGTCAACCGGACCAACCCCGAGGCGGTCGTCAAGCGCAGTCTGACCCCGGCCGAGACCGCTGACGGGCTGCCCGCCGCCACCGCCCGTGAGATCGTCACGCAGGCCGGGCTGCCCGCAGAGGTGATCGCGGGGGCGACGGACCTACTGGTGCGCCTGTTCGCCGCCTACCGGCACGAGGACGCGACGCTGGCCGAGATCAACCCGCTGATCCGACGCCCCGACGACGTCGTGCTGGCCCTGGATGCGAAGGTCAGCCTCGACGGCAACGCCGCCTTCCGGCACGACGGGTACGCCGAGTGGCAGATCGACGGGCTCGACGCCGACGATCCCCTGGAGGCGGAGGCCAAGGCCAAGGGGATCCAGTACGTCAAGCTGGACGGTTCGGTCGGCGTGCTGGGCAACGGAGCCGGGCTGGTGATGGCCACCCTCGACGTCGTCGCACAGAACGGCGGTGCGGCCGCCAACTTCCTGGACGTCGGCGGTGGCGCCTCGGCCGATGCGATGGCCCGATCCCTCGGGCTCGTCCTCTCGGACCCGGACGTCGAGAGCGTGTTCATCAACATCTTCGGTGGGATCACCCGGGGCGAGGAGGTGGCGGCGGGCATCATCGAGGCCACCAACCGCCTCGGCGACTTCCCCCAGAAGCTCGTCGTGCGACTCGACGGCACCAACGCCGAGGAGGGGCGGCAGATGCTCCTGCAGGCCGACCTCGAGTCGGTCGTGGCCGCGGCGACCATGCAGGAGGCCGCGGCGAGCGCCGTCGCGCTGGCCAAGGAGTCCTGACCGGGGTCTGCGCCGAGCCGTGAGCCCCGGTCCGACGAGCCCACCCGGCACCCGGGAGCCCCGGGGATCCGCGCCCCCGGCCGATACGAGACGCGCCCGCCAGCGGCGCCGGAGGAACCACACATGAGCATCTTCATCGACGAGAACACCGCGGTCGTCGTGCAGGGCATCGGGTCCCAGGGCACGTTCCACGCCAAGCGGAACCAGGACTACGGCACCAAGATCGTCGCCGGGGTGCACCCGCGCAAGGGCGGCTCCACCTGGGACGAGCTCGGGGTCCCGGTGTTCGCCACGGTGGCCGAGGCGGTCGAGGCCACCGGCGCGAACACCTCGATGGTGATGGTCCCGGCACCGTTCACCAAGGACGCCATCCTCGAGGCCCACACCGCAGGGGTGGGCACGATCGTCGCGATCACCGAGGGCGTCCCGGTCCACGACATGACCGAGGTCTACGACACGGTCGTTCGGCGCGGGGGAGCTCGTCTCATCGGCCCGAACTGCCCCGGGGTGATCAGCCCCGGGAGGTCCAACGTCGGCATCATCCCCGCGGACATCACCATGCCGGGCAAGGTCGGGCTGGTGTCGCGCTCCGGCACCCTGACCTACCAGATCATGCATGAGCTCGCCCAGGCCGGCATCGGGATCTCCACCTGCGTCGGCATCGGCGGCGACCCCGTCATCGGGACCCAGTTCCTGGACGTGATCGAGGCGTTCGCCGCCGATCCGGAGACCGACGCCATCGCCTTCGTGGGTGAGATCGGGGGCTCCGAGGAGCAGCTCGCGGGCGAGTGGATCCGTGACAACATCCCCGACACGCCGGTGGTCGGCTACATCGCCGGCTTCGAAGCGCCCGCGGGCAAGCAGATGGGCCATGCCGGTGCCATCGTCAAGGAGGGCGGCCCCGGTGGTGAATCCGCGGCCGAGAAGAAGGAGATCCTGGAGGGCTATGGCATCGCCGTGGCGACCAACCCCTCGGAGGCGGCCCAGCTCATGATCGCTCGGCTGGCCTGACGCGGTCGTCGTGCAACCCGCCGAGGTGCGCACCGCCGCCGCGTTGTCCCGGACCGCCGAGGCGGGGTTGGCTGCCGCCGAGGCCGCCGACGCGGTCGCGGTCCGCCTGAGCCGGCACGGGGACGCGACCCCGCGCTCCCCGCGCTGCGACCTGGTGGTGGTGGCCGTGACACCGGAGCACCTCGACCACCTCGGGGACGTCGCGGCTGCCGTCGAGGCACGGCTCGAACCCGGTGTCCTGCTCGGTGCGGTGGCCACCACGGTGGTGGGTAGCGTCGACGGCGTCGGCCAGGAGATCGACGACGGACCGGCGGTGTCGGTGTGGGCGCTGGCCGTGCCCGGCGGGTGGGTGCAGCCCTTCCGCGCGTGGACCCTGCGGCCGCGTAGCGGTGGTGTCACCGTGGCGGGGTGGCCGGACACCCAGCCCGGCGACACGATCGTGGTCCTCGGGGACCCGCACACCTTCCCGGCGGCCGAGATCCTCGACCGCCTCCGGGAACGTCACGTGCAGGCAGAGGTCGTCGGGGGTCTGGTGTCCGCAGGCCCCGATGCCACCCGGTTCGTCCTGGACGGCCGCCTGTACCCCGACGGCGCCGTCGGGGTCGTCCTGCGCGATGTGCCGGTGACCGTCACCGCCTCCATCGGCTGTCGCGCCATCGGCCGGCCCGTCACCGTCACCGAGGTGGTGGGCGATCGGGTCCTCGGACTGGCCGGCGGGTCGGCGACCGACCACCTCGACACCGTGCTGCGGGGTCTGTCCTCCGATGACCTGCAGCTGCTCGAGCGCGGCGGCCTCCAGCTCGGGATCGTCGCCGACGACGTCAGCGACCGGTACCGAGCGGGGGACTTCCTGCTGCGGGGTGTGCTCGGGATCGACCCGGAGCTCGGTGCGATCACCCTCGGCGACCAGGTCCGGGTCGGCGCGACCGTGCAGTTCCACCTGCGCGATCCCGTCCACGCCGGGATCGATCTGACGGCCCGGCTGCACGAGGTCGGCACCGTCGGTGGGGCGCTGTTGTTCACCTGTCTCGGGCGGGGTCGGCCGCTGTTCGGGGTCCCGCACCACGACGCTCGGGCGGTCGCCGAGCACCTCGAGGTGGACGTGGCCGGTGTCGCCTGCGATGGTGAGATCGGGCCACTGCACGGTCGCAACGTCCTGCACGGCTTCTCCGCGGTGATCGCTGGGATCGGTGGGCCGCCGCGGGCGTAACCAGGTAGAAACGATCACGACACCGTCGGGAGACACCCGCCCGCGAGGATCGCGGCTCGCGGGTGGAGGCACCACCCGGACAGGACGGTGCGCATCGCCCGTGAGCGGTCGGGACGCAGTTCGCCCCGGCAGCCACGGCAGCGCTCGAAGCGGTTCCCCCGGCCAGTGGTGGTCGGATCATCGAGGAGGACGATGTGAAGCTCGTCACGGCGATCGTGAAGCCGCACAAGCTCGACGAGGTCAAGGAGGCGCTCCAGAACCTGGGCGTCCAAGGTCTCACGGTGTCGGAGGTGCGTGGCTACGGCCGGCAGCGTGGACACACCGAGATCTACCGTGGTGCGGAGTACACGGTGGAGTTCGTCCCGAAGGTCATGCTCGAGGTCCTGATCGACACCCCGATGCTCGATGAGGTGCTCGACGCGATCGTGAAGGCGGCGCAGACCGGGCAGGTCGGCGACGGGAAGGTCTTCGTCACCGACGTCGAGCGGATCGTCCGGATCCGTACGGCCGAAGAGAACGTCGAAGCGATCTGATCCGCGGGCTCGCGCGCGGGGCGGTGCCGCCCCGCGACGCGGCCCGCGTGGAGAGGTGTCCCACGCCGTGCTGACCTCCGCTGGAGACGGCCCCGCTGTCGAGGTGGACACCGCAGCAGCGGCGGCCGGACTCAAGGCCACGTGGGCCGAACTCGTGGCGCACGGGCCGCCGCCGGGCCGGCCCTGGTCGCGGGCCGCCACCACCGCCGTCGACGAGCTGCTCGTCGAGCTGGCGGCACCCTGGTCCGACCGGTACCGCCTGGCGGTGGTCGCGGTCGGCGGCTACGGCCGGCGCGAGCTGAGCCCGGCCTCCGACGTCGATCTGTTGCTGCTCCACGACCGGTTGGACGTCGAGGTACTGGAGCGGATCGTTCGCGGGGTGATCTACCCGCTGTGGGACGCCGGTCTGACCGTCGGCTACGCCGTCCGGGACCGACGCGAGGCCCTGGCGTCGGTCGACGAGGTCGACAGTGCGACCGCGATGCTGGACCTGCGCACGGTCGTCGGCGACGCCCCCTTCGTCCAGCTGGTCCGCACCGAGGCGATCCGACGGCTCCGTCGGCGCCCCCATCGCTTCCTCGGAGCGCTGCGGACGGCCGACCTGGAACGTCGCGCACGCGCCGGGGACGCTGCCGAGGTGCTCGAGCCCCACCTCAAGGACGGCGCTGGCGGGCTCCGTGACGTCCAGTCGCTGCGCTGGGCGGCCGCGGCGCTGGTCGGCACCGTCGGACTCGACCCGCTGATCCCGGCGGGCTACCTCGGCGCCCCCGACCGACCCCGCATCGCCGCCGCCGAGGACCGCCTGCTCGCGATCCGCATCGCCCTGCACCTCGTCGCTCTGAAGGAGAGCGCCAAGCCCGACGTCCTCCGGCTCGACCGCCACGACGAGGTCGCCGCGCTACTGGGATACCAGGACGGTGCGCCGCACGAGCTGGCGCCGCACCTGCTCCTGCGGGACCTCTACCTCGCCACCCGCACCATCGATCACGTGCACCGACGTGCCTGGGCCCTGATCGATGCGGACGTGTCCCGTGGGCGACGGCGGCTCGGTCGGCCCACGCAGCGCACGATCGACGGCTTCGAGCTCGTCGACGGGGTGCTGAGGATCCCGTCGGGCGTCGACGTCGACGAGCCTGCCCTGCCCGCACGGCTGCTGGGCGCCCTCACCGAGTCGGGGGCGGTGCTGGAGCGCGGGAGCGCGGCGCGGTTGCGGGTCCGCGCGGACGCCGTGCTCGCGGGGCAGCTCGCCAGTCCGTGGGGCTGGTCGGAGGCCAGCCGGCACCGCCTCGTCGGGGTCCTCCAGCGCGGTTCGGTCGCGTTGCCGGCCCTGGCCGAGCTGGACGAGGTCGGTGTGTGGACGGCGTGGCTGCCCGAGTGGGGACCGTTGCGCGGCCGGGCGCAGCGCAACCCCTACCACCGCTTCGCCCTCGATCGTCACGCCTGGCACGCCGCCGCCGAGCTCGGCGACCTCGTGCGGCGTGCGCCCTGGGCCGCGGAGACCCTCGTGGATGTCGACGACCGCGAGGCGCTGTTCCTCGGGGTGCTGCTCCACGACGTGGGCAAGGCCCTCGGAGAACCCCACGCGGAAACCGGTGTGCCGCTGGCGGCCGCGATCGCCACACGCATGGGAGCGGGTGCCGCGACGGTCGAGCGCATCGAGCGGCTGGTCCGACTGCACCTGGTCCTGCCCGATGCGGCGCAGCGACGTGATGTGACCGACCCCGCACTCGCCCATGAGGTCGCCGCAACGGTGGGCGATCGTTCGATGCTGGCCATGCTGCACCTGCTGGCCGCGGCGGATGGGCGGGCGACGGGACCGACGGCCTGGAGCCCGTGGATCGCCACGTTGGTCCAGCGCCTCGTGACGAAGGTGAGAGCGGTGTTCGATGAGACGGATCCGGACGAGGTGGGCGATGGCGCGATCGTGACGGCGCGAGCCGCCCAGGCGTTGGCGCCGGAACTCGGTGCCGAGCCCGAGCTGGTCCGCGAGCATCTCGCCCTGCTCCCTCGCCGCTACGCGGCGGCGGTCTCGCCCCGGGCGGTCGTTCGCCACGCGCTGATGTCGGTCGGGGAGCTCGGTCCGACCGACGTGCGGACCAGGGTCACGCCGGGCGAGGACGATCCCGACGGGCACGTCGGACTCGACGAACTGGACGTGGTCGCGCTCGACCACCCGGGCTGGTTCGCGAAGGTCGCCGGCGTCGTGGCGCTGCACGCTGGGTCCGTGGTGGCCGCCGATGCCTTCACTCGCGAGGACGGGCTCGCCTTCGACACCTTCAAGGTGGCGCCGCCCGAGGGGGTGGGCGGCTCCTGGTGGGCACGGGTGGAGGGTGACCTGGACGACGTCGCTGGGGGACGGCTGGCGGTCCGGGCCCGGGTGCTGCGCAAGGCGCGGGCCGAGCGCTCCCGCCTGGCCAAGCTCCCGCCGGTCACCTCGAAGGTGGTCGTCAGCGACGACCCCGGCGGACGTGCCACGGTGATCGAGGTGCGGGCCCTGGATCGGCTCGGGGTGCTGTACGCGATCGCGACGGCACTGGCGGAGCTGGAGCTCGACATCGTCATGGCCCGGGTCCAGACGATGGGGCACGAGGTGACCGACGTGTTCTACCTGCGCGACGGCGACGGCGCGCCGCTGTCGCGCGACCACCTCGCCGAGCTCGAGCTCGCCGTGCTCGGTGCGATCGACGAGCTGTAGGCCGCGGGCCGGCGCCGGCGGCTCACATGACGCCGCCCTCGGTCATGCGCTTGTAGTCGAGCACACGGTCGAGGGTCTCCTCCTCGACCCCCTCTTCGAGGGCGACCTCGCGCAGCGTCTGTCCCGTCTTGTGGGCCTTCTTCGCGAACTCGGCGGCGCGCTCGTAGCCGAGCTCGGGCACCAGCGCCGTGACCTGCATCAGGGAACGCTCGACGTAGGCGGTGCCCTGGCCGGTCTCGGTGGTCCCGGCGATGCATTTGTCGACGAAGACCCGCGAGACGTTGGCCAGCAGGTTCTCCGACTCGATCACGTTGCGCACCATCATGGGGATCATGACGTTGAGCTGGAGATCGCCGGACATCCCACCGATACCGACGGCGACGTCGTTGCCCATGACCTGAGCGCAGACCTGCCGCACGGACTCGGGGATCACCGGGTTGACCTTACCCGGCATGATGGAGCTCCCCGGCTGGATCTCCGGGAGCTGCAGCTCACCGAGCCCGGTCCGGGGTCCCGAGGACAGCCAGCGGATGTCGTTGGCGATCTTGAACAGGCTGGCCGCGATCGTCTTCAGCGCGCCGGACATCTCGACCAGCGCGTCCATGCCGCCCTGGGCGGAGAAGTGGTTCTCGGCCTCGCGGAAGGGCAGTTCGGTGCGTTCCGCCATCAGCTCGATGACCCGGTCCACGAATCCCGGCGGGCAGTTGATGCCGGTGCCGACGGCGGTGCCACCGAGTGCGAGTTCGTAGACCGACTCCAGCGCCTTGCGCACCCGGGCGATGCCGAGCTCGACCTGGCGGGCGTAGCCACCGAACTCCTGGCCGAGGGTGACCGGCGTGGCATCCATCAGGTGGGTCCGGCCGGACTTGACCACCTCGGCCCACTCGGCCTCCTTGGCCCGCAGGGCGGCGGCGAGGTGCTCGAGCGCCGGGAGCAGCTGGCCGGTGGCGACCCGTGCGATCGCCACGTGGACCGAGGTCGGGAAGGTGTCGTTGGAGGACTGCGAGGCGTTGACGTGGTCGTTGGGGTGCACCCGCGTGGAGCTCAGGTCCTCACCCAACAGCTGCTTGGCCCGGTTGGCGACCACCTCGTTGACGTTCATGTTGGTCGAGGTGCCCGATCCGGTCTGGAAGGTGTCGACGGGGAAGTGCTCGTCGAGCTCGCCGGCGATGACCTCGTCGGCCGCCCGCTTGATCGCCTCGGCCACCTCGGCGTCGACCACCCCGGTCTCCTGGTTGGCCGTCGCGGCCGCCCACTTGAGCATGGCGTGGGCGTGGATGACGTCGAAGGGCACGGGGATCCCCGACACGGGGAAGTTCTCGACCGCGCGCTGGGTGGAGGCCCCCCAGAGCGCGTCGCTGGGCAGCTGCATCTCGCCCATCGTGTCCTTGGCGGTACGGAACTCGTCGGTCATGGTGGCGCTCGCTCCTGTGACGCAGTGGATGGGGTGGCGGTGGCCGACGCTAGTGAAACCTGGCCCGCGCCGTGGACGGCTGACGTTCACGCCGGTCTACGCTCGGTGTGTCGAGGGAGCGAGGCACCGTGGAACTGGTCACCCTCGCGGCGGTGCGGGCCGCTGCGGCGCGGATCGAGGGCGTCACCCACGTCACCCCCGTGCAGCGCTCTCGCGCCTTGAGCGAGCGGGTCGGCACCGAGGTCCTGCTCAAGTGCGAGAACCTGCAGCGGACCGGTTCCTTCAAGCTCCGCGGCGCCTACAACCGCATCGCGCAGCTGTCCGCGCCGGAGCGGGAGCGCGGTGTGGTCTGTGCCTCGGCGGGTAACCATGCCCAGGGCGTCGCGTTGGCCGCGTCGCTGCAGGGGGTCACCTCGACGGTCTTCATGCCGGTGGAGGCGCCGTTGCCGAAGCTGGATGCCACGATCGCCTACGGCGCCACGGTCCGCACCGTGGGTGAGACGGTTGACGATGCGATGGCCGCGGCACGCACGTTCGCCGAGGACCACGACGCGGTGTTCGTGCACCCCTTCGATCACCCGGACGTCATCGCCGGGCAGGGCACGCTCGGGCTCGAGATCGTGGAGCAGGTCCCGGCCTTCGGCACGGTGGTGGTGTGCCTCGGGGGCGGTGGCCTGCTCTCGGGCATCGCCGTGGCGCTGCGGGCGCTGCGACCGGACGTGCACCTCGTGGGGGTCCAGGCCTCGGGGTGCGCCTCCTTCGCGCCGTCGCTGGAGGCCGGTCATCCCCTGACGCTGCCGAGCAGTTCGACGATCGCCGACGGGATCGCCGTCAAGCGGCCCGGGGAGCTGACCCTTGCGCACGTCGAGGCGCTGGTCGACGACGTGATCACGGTGACCGACGACGAGCTGGCCTCGGCCGTCGTGCTGCTGCTGGAGCGGGCCAAGCTGGTCGCGGAGCCCGCCGGAGCCGCCGCCGTCGCAGCCCTGCTCGCGGGCAAGGTCGACGGTCCGGGGCCGGTCGTCGCCACCCTGTCGGGTGGCAACATCGACCCGCTGGTGCTGCAGCATCTGGTCACGGGCGGGCTGGCGTCGGTGGGGCGGTACGCGACCCTGCGCACCCGGGTGACCGACTCGCCGGGAGGCTTGTCGCGGTTGCTCGGCCTGATCGCCGCCGAGCGGGCGAACGTCGTGGGCGTCGCCCACCACCGGCTCGAGCACCGCCTGGAACTGGGCCAGGTCGACGTGGTGCTCGAGCTGGAGACGCGCGGCCACGAGCACGTGGCGGCGCTGATCACCGCGCTGGAGCACGCGGGGTACCGCGTCCGAGACGGGTGAGGCTCGCTACCGTGGCGGGCACCAGGTCGCGGTGCGCGATCGACGGGGTCGCGGGACGCGGCCGGTAGCGAGCAGGGGCAGCCGGATGGACGAACAGCGCCCCGGTGACGGCTCGCCGAGGTGGGCTGAAGAACCGCCGGAGCCGATGGACGGCGATGCGGACGGGCCGCCGCCGCCTCCGGTTCCCCCCGGGGGGGCGCCACCCCCGGTGTCGCCGCCGCCGGCGAGGTCCACCGCTGGCCCATCCTCGGTGCCGCCTGCCGCGGCGCGGGGAGGCCGAGGCCGCTCCCGCTGGCCGCTCGTCCTCGTGGTGGTGGCGGTGCTCGTCGCGGTACCGCTCGCGCTGGTGGTGCTGGGCGGTCCGAGCGACGATGACGGCTCCGTGGCGGCGCCCGACGGCGACCCGGACGGCGACACGGGATCCGGCGAGGGCCCGGACGGGGGAGGCGACGACCGCGACGACCCGACCGGTGACGGGGACACCCCCGGGGATGCCCCCGGTGAAGACCCCGCCGCCCCCGACGACGAGGGGGAGACGCCCGATGATGACGGCGCATCCGGTGAGAACGGGGATGCTCCCGGGGACCTCGACCCGGATGCCGAACTCGAACCGCTCGATCTCACCGTGCTCTCGGGGATCGATCGCACCTACGGGCGACTGCTCACCGACATCGATGCGTCCGAGCGCGAGATGATCGACTTCCAGACGAGCCTGGCCGAGGCCTTCGGCGGTGCGCAGAGCCCGGAGGCGGCCCTCGACGCCGCCAGCGAGGTGGCCGCCGAGCGTCGGGAGTCACTCCTGGCGGTACGCGATCGCCTCACCACCCCTGTCGACGACCCCGGGGCCGAGCGCGTCCGCGAGCGCTACGTGGACCACCTCGATGCCTGGGAGGGGTTCATGGCGGCGGTGGAGGCGGATCCGCTGACGGCGCTCGAGCAGGACGAGAGCGGGTCCACGGTGCGGATCAACGCCACGGCGGACGCCTTCGCCCGCGCGCTCGAAGCCGAGCTGCCGGACGACATCGCCGCAGAGGTGGCGCGGTTCGCCGACCAGCTGCTGGATCGGGGTTTCCGCGACATGGGCTACGCCGACGTCTGACGCGCCCGAGGCGCGGCGAGCGCCGACGGGCCGCGGGGTGGCCCGGTCGAGCTCTGCCGGCCACGCGCTCGGTGCCGGCCGGGGTCGCTCACGTCGCCACGCGCTCGGTGCCGGCCAGCTCGGCCACCTCGGCCAGCACCTCGGTCAGGGTGTAGTCCTTGGGGGTGAACACGGCGGCGACCCCGGCGCTGCGCAGGGTGGCCGCGTCGGAGGTGGGGATGATCCCGCCGACGACGACGGGCATCTCGGCCCCTTCGGCACGCAGCCCTTCGAGCACCTGGGGCACCAGCGCCAGGTGGGAGCCGGAGAGGATCGACAGCCCGACCAGGTGCACGTCCTCGTCCACGGCCGCGCGCACGATCTGTGCCGGGGTCAGCCGGATGCCTTCGTAGATCACCTCCATGCCGAGATCACGCGCACGGATCGCGACCTGCTCGGCCCCGTTGGAGTGGCCGTCGAGCCCGGGCTTGCCCACCAGGATGCGCAGACGTCGGCCGAGCCGCTCCTCGACCGCACGGACGCGCTGACGCGCCTGGTCGATGCTGGTCGAGCCGCCCGGGCCGCTGGCGATCGCGGCGTCGGACACCCCCGTGGGGCCCCGGTACTCACCGAAGATCTCCCGCAGCACCGCCGCCCACTCACCCGTCGTGACGCCGGCACGCGCGCAGGCGATCGAGGCCGGCATCAGGTTCTCGTCGGTCGCCGCCACGCGCCGGAGCTCGGCGAGCGCCGACTCGACGGCCTGCTCGTCGCGCTCGGCCCGCCAGGCCTCCAGGCGTGCGAGCTGCTCGGCCTCGGCCGCCGGGTCCACGACGAGGATGCCACCCTCGGCGTCGACCAGGGGCGAGGGCTCGGCGGCCGTGAAGGCGTTCACGCCGACGACCACCTGCTCGCCGCTCTCGATGCGGCGCAGGCGCTCGGCGTTGGAGGCCACCAGCTGGGACTTCATCAGCTCGACGGCCTGCATGGCCCCGCCGTGGGCCAGGACCTCATCGAGGAGCTCGCTCGCTCCCGACACCAGCGCGTCGACCTTGGCCTCCATCACGTGGCTGCCGGTGAACAGGTCCCCGTTCTCCAGCAGATCGGTCTCGAGCGCGAGCACCTGCTGCATCCGCAGCGACAGCTGCTGGTCCCAGGGACGCGGGAGGCCGAGCGCCTCGTTCCACGCCGGCAGCTGCACC
>JAWLDJ010000021.1:28196-29806 GCA_041686695.1 Nitriliruptoraceae bacterium | reverse complement strand
CGTCGTTGGCTGCCGGGCAGCGCCTGCCCCCTGGCCGAACGGCCGGTCCTGCACTTTGCGGCACGGCGCGGTGAGCCTACCCTTCCCGGTCGCTTCGCAGGCGCGGCCTCATCGGGGTCGCGCATGACGACCATAGAGGGATCAGCTATGCGTGCAGGTGCCAGGATCGGTTCGATCGCCACGCTCGCCATCGCCATGGCCGCAGGAGGTGCGCTGCTCGCCTCCCCGGCCAGCGCTGACGACGGCCGCAAGCTGCTGCGGACCGCGAACGCCGGTGGTGAAGCCGACATCGAGTTCACCTTCGGTCGCCCCGACGACACGGTCGTGGTGGGGGACTGGAACGGCAGCGGGACGCAGACGGTGGGGGTGCGTCGCGGGGACCGGTACTTCATCCGCAACGACAACTCCGCGGGCTTCGCGGACCTGGACTTCAACTACGGCCGCGACGACGACACGCCGGTGGTGGGGGACTGGAACGGCAGCGGGACGCAGACGGTGGGGGTGCGTCGCGGGGACCGGTACTTCATCCGCAACAGCAACTCGAGCGGCTTCGCGGATCTGGACTTCAACTTCGGGCGTGACGACGACACGCCGGTGGTGGGGGACTGGAACGGCGACGGGACGCAGACGGTGGGGGTGCGTCGCGGGAACCGCTTCCTCCTCCGCAACAGCAACTCGAGTGGCTTCGCGGAGCTGGACTTCCGGTTCGGCCGTGAGGACGACATCCCCCTGGTGGGGGACTGGGACGGCGATGGCATCGACACCGTCGGGGTCCGTCGCGGTGATCGGTTCTTCCTGCGGAACTCCAACACCGGTGGACCAGCGGATGTCGCCTTCGACTTCGGCCAGAGCGAGGACCGGGCACTCGCCGGCGACTGGACCGGCGACGGGACCACCACGGTCGGTGTCCGACGCGTCCCCGAACCCGAACCCGAACCCGAACCAGCACCCGCGCCGCAGCCCCTCTCCACGACCGTCGACGTGGCCGTCTGGGACGCCCTGGCCGAGTGCGAGTCCAACGGCAACTGGCAGATCAACACCGGCAACGGCTTCTACGGCGGGTTGCAGTTCATGGTGGAGACCTGGCGGAGCGTGGGCGGGACCGGCTACCCGCATGAGCACTCCCGCGAGGAGCAGATCCGTCGGGCCGAGATCCTGTTGGCCCAGCCCTGGGCGACCTGGGGCAACCAGTGGCCAGCCTGCTCCCGGCTACTCGGGCTGTCCTGACGTCAGGGCCTCTGGTGGGCTCGCCGTGAGGCGCACCGCCGGCCCCGTTGGGACGAAGCTGCAGCCGGTGCCCGACCACCCGGGCACCGGCTGACTAGCCTGCGCGCCCGGTCGCTTCCTGGAGCACGCATGGGTCACCTCGGACGTCTCGTCGGTGTCGCTGGCGTCGCCGTCCTGCTCGGGCTGGTCGGACCGGCTGCTGTCCGCGATGCGGCAGCTGCTGACGACGATCGCTTCTACCTGCGGACGGTGAACGCTGGCGGTGCCGCCGATATCGCGTTCAGCTTCGGTCGTCCCGACGACACCGCACTGGTGGGCGACTGGAACGGCAGTGGGACGCAGACGGTGGGGGTGCGTCGCGGGAACCGGTTCCTGCTGCGTGA
>JAWLDJ010000021.1:3978-28096 GCA_041686695.1 Nitriliruptoraceae bacterium | reverse complement strand
AACCTCGACTTCCGGTTCGGTCGCAGCGACGATGTGCCGCTGGTGGGGGACTGGAACGGGGATGGTGTCGACACGGTGGGGGTGCGTCGGGGGAGCCGGTTCCTGCTGCGTGACAGCAACTCGGACGGGTTCGCGAACCTCGACTTCCGGTTCGGCCGTAGCGACGACATCCCGCTGGTGGGGGACTGGAACGGGGATGGTGTCGACACGGTGGGGGTGCGTCGCGGCAACCGGTTCTTCCTGCGTGACAGCAACTCGGACGGGTTCGCCAACCTCGACTTCCGGTTCGGCCGCAGCGACGATGTGCCGCTGGTGGGGGACTGGACGGGCCTCGGGAGCAGCACCGTGGGGGTCCGCCGCCTCCCGCCCCCACCACAGGTCGTGTCGTCCTTCACGACGCCGTTGCAGGCAGGAGCGTCGCGCAGCGTCAACATCCGCCGGGCGCTGGAGTACATCGACGGCGATGTGATCGCGCCCGGGGCCACCTACTCCCTCGACCAGGCGATCGGGCCGCGGACCGCGCAGCGCGGGTTCCTCAGCGGCGGGTTCATCTCCGGAGGGGACGTGATCTCGGTGACCGGCGGTGGTGTGAGCCAGTCGGCGGTGACCTTCCTGAACGCGGCGTGGTTCGCAGGCATCGACATCGTCGACTTCAAACCGCACTCGATCTACTTCACCCGTTACCCGATGTGTCGTGAGGCGACCATCTCCCGGAACACCATCGATCTGGTGGTGCGCAACGACTCGCCCTACCCCATCACCGTGGACACCGCCTCGACCGCCACCTCGGCGACGGTCCGATTCGTCAGTCGACCGTGGGCGCGGGTCCGCAGCAGCACGAGCGCCCCGACCAACATCGTCGGTGGTGTGGGTGGCGCGTTCAGCGTGTCCTGCCGTCGGACGATCACCTACCCCGACGGGTCCAGCACGACCGAGAACTACCGTTGGCGCTACAGCGGGGGCTACCCGGGCTGACCGGGGCCAGGAGCCGTCCCATGACCGAGCACGAGCCGGCCGGCGACCGCGCGTGGTCGTTGGCCGCGCTCGCCGACACGCTCGAGCGCCTGCGGTTCGACCTCTCCGCGGGTGCGACCGAGGAGCTGCGTCGCGAGCGGGATCGGGTGGCGCGTCTGCTGCGAGGCGTCGGCACGCGTGCCGCCGCTCCTGACGCACCGTTGCTGGTCGTGGTCGGCGGCGGCTCCGGCGCGGGCAAGTCCACCACGGTCAACTCGCTGGTCGGGCGCCGTGTCACGGCCGCCGGGGTGGTCCGTCCCACCACGCGGACCGCCACCTTGATCTGCCACCCGCACGACGAATCGGTGTTCGCCTCCGAGCGCGTCCTGCCGGGGTTGGTCCGCGTCGATGCGGCCAAGGCGGCGCAGGTGGCGGGCGAGCGCACCCTCCTGCTCGCCACCAGCGACGCCCTGCCGGTGGGCATCGCGGTCCTCGACACCCCCGACATCGACTCGGTGGCGCACGCCAACCGCTGGTTGGCGGAGCGCGCCCTGGATGCCGCCGACGCGTGGGTCTGGCTCGCCACCGCCCGCACCTACGCCGACGAGGTGGGGATGACCTACCTGCGTCGCGCCGCGCGGCGCCAGGCGCTGGTCTCGGTGGCGATCACCCAGATCCCGGCCGAACAGGGCGAGGAGCTCGTCGCCGATGCCGCCCGGCTGCTGGCGACCGAAGGGGTCGACGTCGAGCGACTGTTCACCATCCCGCATGCCAGCGTGATCGACGACCGTCTGCCCCCGGGCACCCTCGGGGAAGTGGAGGACTGGCTGTCCACCCTGGCACCACTCGAGCGTCGTCGTGCGGTGCGTGAGCACGCCCTGGACGGGCTGGTGGCCGCGATCCCGGCCGAGCTGGCCACCCTCGATGCGGCCGTCACCCGTGAGCAGGAGCATGCCGATCGGCTCGCGGCGATGGTGGCGCACCGTTTCGGTGAGATCGCCCCCGGTCTCGATGCGGAGCTCGAGGCGGGTCTGTCGTTGCGGGCCGAGGTCCTGGAGGGTTGGCAGCGTCTGGTGGGCGGCAACGAACTGCTGCTCAAGGTCCAGACGACCGCGACGCAGCTCGGCGGTCTCGTGCGTGACCGGCTCGGTCTCGGCGCGGCCGGTCGGGCCGGGCAGGTGCAGGCCGAGGTCGGCGATGAGCTCGTCCGGATCCTCGACCGTCTGCTGGAACGTGCCACGGTCACCACGCGTCGCGATCTCGAGGCCGATCGGATCGGCCTCGACCTGCTGGAGCAGCACCCGAGACTCCGCGCGAGTGCCAGCGACCGACGCTCGGCGCTCCAGGCCACCATCGCCGCCTGGCAGGCTGCCACCACCGCCCTGATCGACGAGGTGGGCACGCCCCGCAAGGTGCAGGCACGGCGGGCCACGATCGCGCTCAACTCCGTCGCCACCTCGGCGATCCTGGTGCTGTTCACGGTGTCAGGCGGTCTGACCGCCGGTGAGGTCGGCATCGCCGCGGGGGCCGCCGCCGCGAGCCAGTGGCTGTTGACCAGGCTGCTCGGCGAGCACAACGTCCGCAGGCTGCTCGAGGAGATGCGTGCCGATCTCCAGCGGCGGGTGGCGCTGCTCACCGAAGCGGAACGCCGCCCCTTCGACGACGCGATCGGTGCCGCGCGACCGCCCGGCGAGGTCGTCGAGGCGCTGCGTGCCGCCGTGGTGGGACGGCCATGAACCCGTCCGAGGCTCGGCCGCCGGTGGCCCGTACGGCCAGCACCGAGACCACCTCGCCGTCGGCGCTGGTGGAGGCGCTGGTGACGGCCACGGAGCTGGCCCCGGGACGCTGTCATGACGCGGACGCCCAGCGGCTGGAGGCCCTGCACGGGCACGTCCGCGAGCGCCTCGACCTCGGCGACGGCGTCACCGTCGTCGCCGTCGCCGGCGGCACCGGGGTGGGCAAGTCCGCGTTGGTGAACCGGCTCGTCGGCACCGAGGTGGTCGTCGAGGGGGTGCGGCGACCGACGACCGATCATGCGGTCGCGGTGGCGTCCGAGCTCGACGCCACGACGGATCGGCTGCTGGACTGGCTCGACATCGACGACCGGCGGGTCGTGCCGGCGGCGCTGCCGGACGGCCTCGTGCTGCTCGACCTTCCGGACCACGACTCCGTGGCCGAGGCGCACCGGGCGATCAGCGAGCGCCTCGCCGCGCGCGTCGACGTGCTCCTGGTGGTCGTCGACCCGGTCAAGTACGCCAGGGCGGACCTCCACGAGGGCCCGCTGGCGCGCCTGCGGGCGCACGCGGAGGTCCTCACGATCGTGCTCAACCGTGCGGACGAACTCGACCCCGACGACGTGGCCCGGGTCCGCGAGGACCTGCGGGGACGTCTGGCCGCCGACGGCCTGGAGCAGGCACGCATGGTGACCACCTCGGCGGCTACCGGACAGGGTGTGGCAGCGCTCTGCGACCACCTCACCGTGGTGGCGGGGGACCGTCGGGCCGCCGTGCGTCGTCTGGAGGCGGATGCAGCCCAGACCGCTGGGGAGATCCTGGAGCGCACGCCCGTGCTGCCCGCTGCCAGCATCGAGCCGGCCCCGCTCGTGGACGCCGCGCTGGAGGCGACCGACGGCTACCGGGCGCTGGCGGCTGCCGAGGTGGAGCACCGCTCGGCGGGCCGGCGCGCCACACGCTCACCGTTGGCTCGCCTGGTGCGGGTTCCGGTGCACTTGACCGCCCGGATGGGGCGCGAGCTGGGCTTCTCGACCGGGGCCCCGGCCGACGGCGCCACCCAGCTGCCCCCCGGCCGCCAGGATCTCCTGGCCCGGCGTCTGGCCGAGCAGGTGCAGCTGTCCAGCACCGTCGGTGTCAGCCACACCGCCCTGGACCGTGCGGTCACGGTGGCTGCGGGCTCGGCGGCGCCGGCGATGGTCGCGGAGGTCCGCGGGGTGGCCGTCACGGCGACCCCCGAGCGACGGCGCTGGTGGTCCGGGATGGCCGCGGCTCGGTTGGTGACCGAGTCGGTCGCGCTGGTCGGCCTGGTGTGGTTGCTCCTGCTCGCAACCGCGGCGTGGCTCGGCCTGCCCGCACCGTCACCGCCGCCTCTGACCGACCAGCTGAGCTGGCCGGCGGGGTTGCTGCTCGGCGGCCTGCTGCTGCGCCTGCTGCTCGGGCTGCTCAATCGACGGCTCCTGCGCAGCTCCGCGCGGCGGGCCCGGGCCAGGGCCGAGCGGCGGCTCCGTGCGCGCTTGGCGACGCTGGTGCAGGAGCTGCTCGTCGCGCCCTACGCCGCCGAGGTCGAAGCGACCGATCGGCTGCGAGCGGCACTGGAACGGCTGGTCAGCGGTCGTCCATGACGGTGAGGACCCCGGAGTAGCTCGCCACCCACACCTGCCCGGTCCCACCGTCGTAGGTGATGCCGATGGGCTTGTCCGCGACGTCGAGCGTCTGCAGCACGCTCATGTCGGAGGTACGGACCTTGCTGACGGTGTCGCCGAGGTAGTTCACCACGTACAGCGACCGCCCGTCGGCGGCGATGTCCATGCTCCGCGGCGCCTGCCCCGTCGCCGTCGTCACGACCTCCTGGGTGGCGAGGTCGATCTTCGCGACGACGCCCTCGCTGTTGATGGTGGCGTACAGGGTGCGGTCATCGGGGGAGAGGACCAGGTGCCGGGGCCCACGGCCGATGCCGGCCAGACGGTCGCTGCTGCCGTCGTCGAGGTCGAGGACCAGGATGTCGTAGGTCCCCATCAGCGCGATGTAGGCCGTCGAGGAGTCGGAGGTGACCGCGATACCGCGGGGGTAGCGCCCGAGTTCGACCCGTTCCACCTCGGTCCCGGTGGCGACGTCGATGACGCTCAGGTCGTAGCTGCACCAGTTCGTCACCAGCACCCGGGAGCCATCCGGGGTCACGGCGACGTACTTCGGTACCGAGCCCACGGGGATCACCTGGTCGATCGCGAGCGTCTCCAGGTCCAGGCGGTAGACGGTGCTGTCGTCGTAGCCGTCCTCGGGGCTGCAGGTGTCCGTGCCCTCGCGGTCGTAGCCGGCCCCGTACATCGCGTAGTTGGAGACGTAGGCGTAGCGACCGTCGGGCGTGAACGCGGCCTCCACCGGCGCGCCACGGACCTCGGCGTCGGGGCCGTCGAGCCCGAACTCGGTGGGGTTGACCGTGTCGGGGATCGTGGCGACGAGCTCGTAGCTGCGGTCGTAGACGGTGACCGTGTGGCGGTACATCATGTTCTGAGCCAGGAAGAGCCCGCCGGGCGAGGACACCACCGACTTCGGCGAGATGTTCCCACCGATCTCGGTGCGGACCTCGAGCGTGCGTTGATCGGTGGGTGGGCCCGGGGGCAGCGCCGGTGTCGGGGAGGTGTCCGGCTCCTGCGCCGGCGGATCGTCACCGTTGGGGTCCTGGTCGGTCTCGCTGGCGTCCTCGGGATCTGGTCCCTCGCCGGTGCCCTCGGCAGCCGTGTCCCCGGCATCCTCGGGGGCCGGCTCGCTCTCCGGCTCCTCGACGACCGGGTCCTCGTCGGCGTCCTCGGTCGCGGCCGGATCCTCCACCGCCGTCTCGGTGTCGGGGGCCGTGGCCGCGACCAGCGCCGGTTCTCGAGCGCCGCCGAAGAGCACGAGGGCGCCGGCGACGATGAGGACGGCGAACACGGACAGCACGCCCGGCAGCAGCATCGGGCGCAGGGGTCGTGACATCGGGAGCACCTGGGGACGGCGTGGCAACGGTGTGGGTCAGGGGCGCGTCAGGGTACGCGCCCCGGGCGCGCGGACATGGCACGTCCGACCAGGACCGTGCCTGCGCCACCCGCCGCCGGACGAACGGCAGCGGCTACCGCAGCCGCAGCATCGGGGTCACCGAGGGCTTCGGGTCACCGTTGCGGTCGAAGCCTTCGGGGCTGTACCGGTCCTGGGTGTCCCGGTGGAGACCGGCCCGGTTGAACCCGAACCGGTCGTAGCCGTCCGGGCCGAAGGTCCGCGGCTCGGGAGGATCGGTGTGGCGGTGGATCATCAGGCGCATCGCACCCTCGCTCGCTCGGTCCGCGGCATCATGCGCCATCGGGGGCGCGGCGTCAACGGTCCGAGACGAACCGGTCGTTCCGTGTCGCAGCGGCGCTCGTTGCGGCCGTGCGGCGGCTCATCGACGCAGCGCTCGATCGAGGTCGGCCTGCAGGTCGGCGGGGTCCTCGAGCCCGACCGAGACGCGGATCACGCCGTCCGAGATCCCCATCTGCGCGCGGGCCTGGCGACCGATGCGGTGATGCGTCGTCGTCGCGGGATGGGTCACCAGGGACTTGGCATCGCCGAGGTTGTTGGAGATGTCGATGACCGAGAGCGCGTCGAGGACGCTGAAGGCGCGATCGGAGCCCCCGCTCACCGAGAACGTCACGATCGAGCCACCGCCGGACATCTGCGCCCTGGCCAGCTCGTGTTGAGGATGGGAGGCGAGCATCGGGTACCGGACCTCCTCGACCGCAGGGTGGTCCTCCAGCCACCGTGCCAGCTCCAGGGCGGTGGCGGTCTGGCGCTCGACCCGCAGTCGCAGCGTCTCCAGGCTCTTGAGCACCACCCAGGCGTTGAAAGGGCTCATGGTGGGGCCGGTGTGCTGCATCAGCGGCTTGAGCTCCTCCTCCATGAACGTGGCGGAGCCGAGGATCGCCCCGCCGAGCGTGCGGCCGTGACCGTCGAGGTGCTTGGTGGTGGAGTAGACCACCACGTCGGCGCCGAGCTCGAAGGGATGCTGGAGCACGGGCGTGGCGAAGATGTTGTCGACGATGACCCGCGCCCCGGCGGCCCGAGCGAGCCGGCTGACGGCGGCGATGTCCACCAGTTCCTGCATGGGATTGGAGGGGGTCTCGAAGAACACGGCCCTGGTCGGCCTCGACAGGGCCCGCTCCCAGGCGTCGAGGTCGGTGCCATCGACGAGCTCGGTGTGGATCCCCCAGCGCGGGAGGAGCTGGTCGAGCACCTGGAAGCACGAGCCGAACAGTGCCCGCGATGCCACCACCCGGTCGCCGGACCGCAGGGTGGCCGCCAGCGCGTTGAAGACCGCGGACATGCCACTGGCGGTCGCCCAGGCGGCGTCCGCGCCCTCGAGGCGACGCAGCCGCTCCTCGAGCATCGCGACGGTGGGGTTGCGCAGGCGGCTGTACAGGTACCGATCCTGCTCACCGGCGAACGCCGCTGCCGCCTCCGCAGCCGAGCCGTAGACGAAACCCGAGGTCAGGTAGATCGCCTCGGAGGTCTCCTCGAACCCGCTGCGCATCGTGCCGCCGCGCACCGCGACCGTGTCCGGGCGCCACTCGAGGGGTGGGTCCGTCGGTCGCGGCTCGTCGGACATCGAGGTTCCTGGGTGCGGCGGTGGGAGGGCAGCCTACTGGGACCGCTCGGACTGCCAGGGCCCTTGCCGCTCTGCCGCCCGGCCCGGTCGGTCGCGCGGCCCGGTGTGCCTCAGGGCCGCGCGTACCCGACGGGGCTGCGCCGCGACAGCGAAGCGGTCCGTACCGGGATGCCGGAGCGTGAGGCCTCCACGATGGTGTCCCCGCCCACGTACATGGCCACGTGGCTGATCGGCGAGTTGTAGAACACCAGGTCGCCCGGTTGCAGCTGTGCTCGGCTCACCTGGCGCAGCCCCCCGAACTGCGCGCGGGAGGTCCGCGGGATCGTGACACCGGCGGCGCGCCAGGCGTAGGAGGTCAGCCCGGAGCAGTCGAAGGCGCTCGGGCCGGTCGCTCCCCAGAGGTAGGGCTTGCCCACCTGGGCCAGAGCGGTGGCCACCGCCACGTCGGCGGAACGGCGTGTGGACGGGGCGGGCGCCGGAGCGCTGTCGGTGTTCGAGGAGGAGCTGCTCGAGGAGCTCGACGAGGAACTGCTGCTGGAACTCGACGAGGAACTGCTGCTCGAACTCGAGGAGGAGGAGCTACGGGACGAGGACCGGGCCGCAGCGGCGGCTTCCTCCTGCTGGCGTTGCTGCTCCGCCCGACGACGTTCCTCTGCCTCCCGCGCTGCCCTTCGCTCGGCCTCGAGTCGCCGACGCTCCTCCTCGACGCGCTCCTGCTCCGCGGCGACCGCCGAACGTGCGGCGGCGACCGCCGAGGCGTCGGCGTCGACCAGTGCCTGCTGCTCGCTGACCTCCTGGCGAACCCCGGCGAGGGTGGCCTCCAGCGCCGCCAGCTCCTCGGCCCGGTCGTCGTAGAGTTGCTCCACCTCGATCAACTGCGCCTCGACCTCGTCGGTCAGGGCCGCGGCGGCGGTCTCCTGTTCCACCAGGCGGGCTTCGAGCGCGGCTGCGCGATCGGTGGCGGCGGCCAGGCGTTCCAGGCTGACCTGGTCGGCGTTGATGATCTGGCGCAGTGAGCTGGTGCGGAACCCGATGTCGGCGGGACCGTCCGCGCCGACCACGATGGCGAACTCCAGCGACGGACCCATCTTGTGCAGTCGGCGAGCATGGCCGGCCACGGCGTCGTTGAGCAGCGCGATCTCCGCATCGAGCGCCGCCAGTTCGTCGAGCGTCACCTGCAGGTCGGCCTGGACCTCCTCGAGCGCGACGACGGCCTCGTTGTAGCGCTCGACGGCGAGGCTGAGCTCGGCCTCGATCTCCTCCAGACGGGCCTCGGCCGCGACCTGCTCGTCGGTGAGCTCGCTCTCGCGTGCGTCGAGGGCGCCGAGTTCCGAACGTCGCTCCGCGGCCTGGTCCTCGAGCTGCTGCAGCTCCCGCTGCAGTTGCTCGAGCCGGGTCGTGTCCGGCTCGGCGTTGGCTGCCGGTACCAGCAGCGTCGCTGAGAGCGCGATCACCAACAGGAGCGGGATACTACGTCGCGAAGGTCTCACGTCACCTCGTCGTCCATCCCCCGTGGGGACCGGGGATGCTCGGCCGGGGACCGTAGTCGGTCGCAGGGCCGTGGTCCCAGTAGGTCGACGAGGTCGCGCGACACCAGCACACCGGTGGGCGCGAACCGTGCCGGGCCGACGGATGCCCGGCGTCTGCCGAGACGTCCGTGGGGCGGCCACCGTCCGCTCGTCACCGTCCTGTCGGACCCGGCCCGTAAGCTACGCGCATGGGTCTTGTGGCACGCCTTCGCGAACGGCTGGTCTTGGGTTCCCTCCGGGGGAGCTTCGAGGCCGAGGAGTCGTTGCTCGCCTGGGCGCACGCCAGGGTGCCCGGTGTGCGGCCGCCGGCGCTGCTGGTCGTCACCGACCAGCGGTGTGTGGTGCACATCGCGAGCCCGAGCGTCGCGGACATCCACACCCAGCTCGGTGCCCTCGTGCGCTTCGACCTGGACCGGGCCACACCGGAGATGGTCGGTGTCCGGCTGAACGGCTCCGGTGAGGAGGTGGTGGCCGAGCTCTCGCTGACCACCCGGGCGCGGTCCCGTGCCGCCGGCCGTGTGCTGTCAGCACTGGTCCACCAGAACGTCGGTGCGCCGGAGAGCTTCGATCCGAGCCAGACCTCGCCGCTGCCACCGGTGCCCCGCGGCGTCAAGGACCACGCGCGGCGGGTGTGGGTCACCGTGGTCGGGATCCTCGTGCTGCTGGTCAGCCTGGCCTTCGCGTCGCCGTTCGTCCCCGGACCCGGGGCGCTGACGGCCGTGGCCGGTATCGCGATCCTCGCTCGGGAGTACGAGTGGGCGCGGGACATCCACGTCTGGGCGAACCGCCAGGCGGAGCGCTTCGTCGCCTGGGTGCGCTCGCTGTGGTCGCGCCCTTCGCAGCCCTTGCGTGCCTCACCTCCGGTCGACCGGTCCGAGCCGGCCCCGGTCCCTGAGGACCTCGAGGAGGGCTACGAGCCGGCCGGGTGAACGGTGCCGGATCCCGGATCGGGGCGCAGGACGTCCAACCCCGCGGCCCGGAGCAGGCCAACGGTCGTGCTGAGCGGGAGACCGATGACGTTGGTGTCACTGCCGTCGACGCCCTCGACCAGTGCGGCACCGGCGCCCTGGAGGCCGTACGCGCCCGCCTTGTCACGGGGTTCTCCCGTGTCGAGGTACCAGTGCACCTCCTCCGCGGTCAGGCGGCGGAACCGCACACGGGTCGTCTCGGTGGCGCGGTGACAGGCCGCATCGGTGTGGACGGCCACCGCCGTGAGCACCTCGTGGGTACGCCCCGAGAGTCGCTGGAGCATCCCGGTCGCCGCACCGTCGTCGACCGGTTTGCCGAGCAGCTGCCCGTCGAGGACCACGACCGTGTCGGCGGCCAGGACCACCTCCCCGGCACCGGCGCGGTGCACGGCACGGGCCTTGCTCGCGGCCAGGCGCGCGACGACCGCGCTCGGGTGCTCGCCGTCGAGCGGCCGCTCGTCGATGTCCGGGGGCCGGATCTGTGGTCTGAGCCCGAGTCGTGCCAGCAGCGCCGCCCGACGTGGGCTCCCCGAGGCCAGCACCAGGATCGGCTCAGCCACCGGAGACCACGTGCCCTTCGGGGGTGTGCCGGTCACCATGGGAACGCGTCGCCAGCCAGCCCTCGGGCAGGAGCACGCGCTTGGGACGGGTGGTGTGCCCCCGGGGCTGCCGCCGCACCGACTCGTCGAAGGGCACGTCGTGCCCCAGCTCGCCCAGCAGCCCGTCGAGCTGCTCGAGGGTGGCGACCTGGTTGAGGGCACGACGTACCGCGCGACCGACGGGGAACCCCTGGAGGTACCAGCCGGTGTGTTTGCGGAGCTCTCGGAGGCCGGTGTCAGCGCCGAGGTGGTCGACCAGCAACCGGGCGTGCTCCATCAGCAGGTCGGCGACCTCCCCGAGGCTCGGGGCGGGTGGGACGGCCCGTCCGTCGAAGGCGGCCGCCAGGTCCCGGAACAACCACGGTCGGCCCAGGCAGCCGCGCCCGACGACCACCCCGGCGCAACCGGTCTCGGTGCGCATGCGCAGGGCGTCGTCGGCCTCCCAGATGTCGCCGTTGCCGAGCACGGGGACCGTGAGCGCGTCGACCAGGCGGGCGATGTGCTCCCAGGTGGCGGGTGGGCCGTAGCGGTCCTCGGCGGTTCGGGCGTGGAGGGCGACGGCGGCCACACCGAGATCCTCGGCGATCCGGCCCGCTTCGAGGTAGGTCAGGTGGGCGGCGTCGATCCCGAGCCGCAGCTTCACCGTGACGGGGACGTCGCCGGCGGCCGCCACCGCCGTCGCGACGATGTCCGCGTAGAGGTCGGTGTGCCATGGCAGGGCCGCTCCGCCACCGTGACGGGTCACCTTCGGGGCCGGGCAGCCGAAGTTCAGATCGATGTGGTCGACAGGAGCGCGGGCGCTGTCGGGCTCCGGCGCCACCAGGTGCCGGACCGCTGCCGCGGTGTCGGTCGGATCGGTGCCGTAGAGCTGGATCGAACGTGGCGTCTCGTCGGGCCCGAAGGCTGCCTTGAGCTGGGAACGGCCATCCCCCTCCAGCAGGCCTCGCGCCCCCACCATCTCGGAGACGTACAGCCCGCCACCGTGCCGCCGGCACAGCGTGCGGAAGGCCACGTTGGTCACCCCGGCCATGGGGGCGAGCACCACCGGTGGCCACACCTCGAGGGGACCCAGCCTGAGGGCCGGACCACGGATGGAGGCGAGGGCAGCGGACATGGATCGGGACGCTACCGGGCCGTACCTGTCCGTTCGTCACGCGCAGCAGGTGGCATCCTGTGCACGACCGGGCGAGCGGACGCGAGGAGCGCGCGATGATGGAGCCGACGTGGGTGGTACCGGTGGTGACCACCGTGGCGGTGGGGATCCTGCTGCTGCGTCTGCTCGAGCCGGCCCGTCGGACCCCTGTCGCGGCGACGGTGGAGGCGCTGTCGGTGACGCTGAGCGGCGTGCTGACGGTCCAGCTGCTGGTGCTCGGTGGCAGCTGGTCGGAGCTGCTGGCCATCGCGGGGCTCACCGCCGTGTTCGGGACCAGCCTCGCCAGCGTGCTGAGCATGGGGCGCGCGATCGCCGCGGCGCTCGTCACGCGCGCCTGGCGGGACGTGCCCTTCGATGCCATCGTCAGCTTCGCCGCGGTGTCGGCGGCCGCCACCTTCCTGTCCGGTGCGATGCTCGTCGCCGCCTTCGGCTGGCGCCTGACGGCGCTCGTGGCCACCGTCGCGATCCTGCGGGCCGGGGCGTACCCGTGGCGGGCGCACGAGGTCACCGAGCGGTGGTCGTGGGGACCGCTGCGGCCGGTCCCGACGTCGCGGTGACGAGGCATCGCCCGGCGGTGGTGGTCCCGCGGGACGGAGCCCGTCAGCGGGGCGAGGCTGGACAGCGGGAGCGGCAACCGGACCGGGCAGCCGGATGAGCTCTGGCACACGCGAACGGCGGGACCTCGAGGTCCCGCCGTCCGCGGTGCGTGCCGTCGAGCCGGTCGACTACGTCCGCTGGCCGGCCCCGAGCTGCTCCTTGACGTCCCGCATCCCGAGACCGATGAGGACGAAGATCAGACCCATCCCCAGGGCCATGGCCGCGACGCCGAAGGCCAGGATCGAGGTGAACAGCGAGGCCTGGAGGAACGCGGCCTTCGACGCCGTGTCACGACGCTCGTCATCGCGAGGCAGCTCGGCGTAGGTCAGGCCGCCGGTGATCTCACGGACGTTGCGGTCGATGGTCTCCGCCTGGCAGTAGGCGGAGAACGGGCCGTCCACGTCCTCGTTCGGCAGGCAGACCGCGTCTTCACCGGTGTTGATCTTCTGCTCGGCGAGGGTGCTGCTCACCAGGACCCAGGTCCCGATGCTGGCGATGACCAGTAGGACACCTAGGGCGATCGATCCGTATGCTGCGAGTGTGCGGCTGGTCATGTGCTGTCCGTTCCGTGTCTGCGGTCGTGACGTCCGGTGATCACCGTCGTCGATGTCGCTGTCTGCCGGGCCCGACCCCGGGCGGTGCTCTTTCGACGCCGCCCCCGCGGCGCCTTCCACCTGTGGAAGAACTCTAAAGGTTCCATTCGGCACGTGTCTACACATCGGTCACCAACCTTCGGGACCAAGGTCACATAGCATGTGGGCCGGTTGCGGGTGTGAGCGCCCGATCGAGGAGCCACCGTGGAGTCGGCACACGAGGCTGGTGGATGGCCCCGTCTGGCGGCTGCCGTCGCCGACCAGGTGGTCGTGACCGTCATCCAAGAGCTGCACCGGGCCGTCAGCGACGGCACCTACCGCTGGCTCGGTCCACCGGCGCGACCGGTGCAGCGCTCCACCGACGCCATCAGCGGCGCCACGTTCCGGACGGTGCGGGCCGGGTTGCGCCGAGCCGGCGAGCTCGGCGCGTTCCTCGCGGGCGCACGTGCGGTCGACGAGGAGCTCGGTGCCACGACCCTGTCGACACCGCCCTCCCGGGCCGCGACGAAGGCACGGGCCATCGCCCACGGGGTCGTGGCCCAGCAGGTGCTCGAGGCCGCGCCGGAGCTCGATCAGGAAGTGACCTTCCGTGTGGTCGAGCGGGTGGGTCCGGTCGAGCCAGCTCGGTTGCCGGGGCTCCTCCCGGTCACGACCTCACGTCTGGTCGTCTTCGTGCACGGGCTGGTCGACACCGAGCAGGTCTGGCTCCCCGTCGACGGGCGCGGGGTCTCGTTGCCGGCCGGCGTCGCGCGCAGCGGGGCCACCCCGGTGCTGGTGCGTTACGGCACGGGGCGAACGATCGCGCGCAACGGCCGGGATCTCGACCGCCGGCTCGGCGAGTTGCTGGCGTCGTGGCCCGTGCCCGTGACCTCCCTCACCCTGGTCGGACACTCGATGGGTGGGCTGTTGCTCCGGGCCGCCTGCGTCGCCGCCGCCGACCGCGGCGAGCAGTGGCTGGACCGCTTGGACGACATCGTGTACCTCGGCACGCCTCATCTCGGATCGTGGCTGGAGAAGGTCGCCAACGTCACCAGCTGGACGCTGCGTCACGCGTCGTCACGCAGTGCGCCGATGGGTCGGTTCCTGGACGCACGGTCCCAGGGCATCAAGGACCTGCGCTTCGGCACCACCGACGAGACGGCGTGGGCGGCGGGGTCGATCGACGGGCTGCTCACCGGCCGTCCCCAGGACGCCCCGTGGCTGGAGCGAGCCCGCCACCACCTCGTCGTCGGGCGTCTGCACCCCGACCCACGCCACCCGCTCAACAGCCTGCTCGGCGATGCGTTGGTGCGTGCCGACTCGGCCGCCGCGAGCGGCCGGTTCCGTCGGATCGAGGGCGTCGAGCCGCCGTCGGTGACAGCGGTCGGTGCCAGTCACACCCGCCTGCCCCGCGATCCCGAGGTGGCCAGGGTGCTCACCGGGGTGCTGGCCGCTGCCTGACTCCGAGCCCCACCCGGGGCCCGACCGGGACCGGTCCCGGGGCCCGGCGGCGGCTCACAGGTAGTCATTGCGGGTGAGCCACACCATGGCGACCGCGCCCTGCACGACGGGCAGGTAGAAGATCACGAACCGGTAGGTGACGGTCGCGGCGAAGGCCGCGGCCTCGGGGACCCCGAGGGCGACCAGGAAACCGGTCATCACCGCCTCGGTCACCCCGATCCCACCAGGGACGGGGACGACGGCCTGCAGCAGGCCGGTCGCGATCACGACCACCAGCGCCACGCCGAGCCCGATGCGCTGATCGAGGGCGACCAGCGCGAGCCACAGCACCACGCCGCGCACCAGGCGTGTCCCGAGGTTGCCCGCCAGCACACCGATCGCGCGCGTCGGGTCGGCGACCACGGCGCGTATCGCCTCCCACATCGTCGAGAGGAAGGCGACGACGGGCGCGCGCAGCTTCGGCAGTCGCTGGACGACCACCACGGCGACGGCCACCACGACCAGGAGCAGCAGCGTCAGACGCCCCAGCGCCAGGTCAGTGCCGCTGAGGTCCACCCCGAGGTCGAGGTCGGTGAAGGAGAACGCCAGCACCAGGACGACGACCTCGACGAGCATCCCGGCCACGGAGTCCATCGTCCCCTGGGTGAGCGAGGCCGCGGGACTGACCCCGAAACGGGACAGGAAGGCCGCGTTCGAGGCCACCCCGCCGGTCACCCCCGGCGTGGCGACACCGATGAACTTCGCGGCGATCTGGAGCACGATCAGCGGGCGGAAGGGCACGGTGGCCGTGGTCGCGAACAGCATCGAGCTGGCTTCGGTCACGAACACGGCCTGTCCGACGACGAAGGCGAGCAGGATGAAGGTCCAGCTGGCGCCGGAGAGCTCCTCGGCGACGGCGGCAAGATCTATCCCCCCCACCGCGGGGATGATGGCCAGGGCAGCGACGATCCCGAGGACGGCCAGCAGGAGCGTCCGGGGTGACACCCGGCGCAGCTCCACCGGTTCCGGCAGCGGTTGCTCGAGAGCAGCGGCGAGGAGGCCGGCCAGCGACCGGACCAGTTCCTTCGGTGCGGTGGCGCGGTTGCGGGTACCGCCGCTGATGGCTGGTAGCTGCAGGTAGGGGAGCGCGGCCACCAGGCCGGCGTCGCCCAGACCGCGGCGGGCGGCCGCGACCGCCCGCTCAGGGCCGACCAGCACGGCGGTGGCGAACAGCAGCTCGACCACGTCCCGGGCACGCTCGCTCTCGGTCGCGCTGAGCGTGCCGGCATGCAGGTCGGCGAGGTGGACGCCGTCGTCGAGCACCCGGACCGCTCGGGCGTCGAGGGCGCCGTGGGCGATCTCGGCAGCGTGGAGCCGGGCCACCTGCTCCCACGCGCTGGCCAGCCGCTGCTCGGTGAGCTCCTCGCTCGGCAGCCGATCGAGCCGCGTGCCCCCGGCCGAGACCGCCAGCAGGGCGACCTCGTCATCGGCGGCACCGGCGGTCAGCACCTCCGGCACCGAGACGCCGGCGCGGGCGGCCCACAGCGTCAGCAGGGCCTCGTGCTGGACGCTCTCGAGACGTGAGAACGTGAAGCTGCGACGCTCTTCCCGGTACCACAGGCTCCGCCACAGCTTCGCGAGCAGCTGTTGGTCCGTCGCATCGCGCCCGTAGGCCTTGATCAGGACCGGAGCGCCGTCCGCCGCGGTGGCCAGGATCCGGCGTACCCCCCAGGAGCGGGAGGGTGGGACCTCCAGTCCATGGACCGGGACCCCCATGCGGGCCATGGCGGCAGCGACGGTGGCCAGATCCGGGAGCCCCCTCGGGGCCCCGACGAGCAGGAACGTCACCCCTGCGGCGATGAGGCCGACACCGACGGCGCCGACGGCGTCGCTCGGCAGCCCGAACCCCAGCCCGGAGCCGGCCAGCACCGACAGTGCGACGATCAGCCAGCCGACCCGGCGCCACGGTCGCACGAGGTGCGGTGAGGCCGCGACCAGCATGGCGGTGGTGACCGCGATGCGGAAGACCGGGGTCTGGCGCTCCGGGACGACGATGCCGATCTCCGGCACGATGTAGGGCCAGCTGCCGTCGAGCAGGCGGACGAGCACGACGCCGATCACGGCGGCGATGCTCAGCGCGAGGAAGACGTCCCGGAGCGCATCGCGGTGGCTGCGGCCGCTCGCGAGCAGGAGCACCAGGATGGTGAGGCCGTAGACGAAGCCGAACGAGTAGATGACCGAGAGCGGCTCCAGACTCCAGTCCGGTAGGACCTCCACGACCTCGGCGAGCGCCCGGTTCAGCGGCCCGAGTCGCTCGCGGTTGGCGATGGCCCAGAGCAGGAGCAGTCCGCCCAGCAGGATGCTGGTGACGTCACCGGCCCGCCGCACCCGCGGCTGATCGGGTGCGGAGACCAGGTAGCGCGAGGATGCCTGCGCCACCGGCGACCTCCTGATCCGATCCCTGCATGTCACGGCTGCCGGCGACCCGCCAGTGCAGCGCGGCCGTGACTCTAGGACCGGCTCGGTCGTCGCGTCTCATCGGCCACGGGTGGTGGTGGCCGACTCACGCGGTGGTGGTCCATCCGTCACGCAAGGTCCCCCGACGTGCCTCCACCGACCGCAGCTGTGTGACCAGCCCGGCCAGGGCCAGGGCCAGGTACGCAGCCGTCCACCACCAGCCGAGCTCGAGCGTCTGTGTCGTCTCGGGCGTCGCGAGATCGCCACGGTCGAGGATGCCCGTGAGCAGCAGCAGTCCACCGATGGTCACGCTCGAACCGGCGAACGCACCGAGGACGGCCAGCAGCAGCAGGGGCATGTCGCCGACGATGGCCAGCATCGCCAGCAGCACGCCGACCACGACACCCACGAGCACGACGACCCAGGTCCAGGACACGCCGAGCGCCACCGTGACGGTCGAACCGAGCGAGAACCCGATCGCGGCCATCCCGATCACGACGGAGACCGCGTAGTAGAGGTAGGCGATCAGCCCGAAGCCCACCCCGACGACCAGACCCACGGACCAACCGAGCACGGTGGCGAGGAACCCCTCGCCCGTGAAGGTGGCGACGAGACCGGCGCCGAGGAGGAAGCCGGCGAAGGCGCCCCAGACCGCGATCACGCCGCGCAGCGCCGCGTAGCCGGCGAAGCACAACAGCAGGCCGACCGCCACGGCCAGCCCACCGATGACGATGTCCTCCACCTCGCGACCTCCTGGATGCTGGCCGTGTCCGTCGCAGCATCGCAGGTTCCGGTCAGCGGCGCCGTGCCCGCCTGGCCCGCTGACGTTGCGGGCCGTCACCACCAGCCGCCTGGCCGCCGCCGGAGGCCTGCCGGGGGTTGGCGCGACGGCGGCTGCTGCCACTGCTGTTGCCGCTCCGCCGCTGGCCACCGTTGGCCTGGCCACCCTTGGTCTGAGCGCTGCCGCGCCGCTTCGCGCCGGTCGCTGGACGGTGGTTGGTCGCGATCGGTCGGGGATCGGGGAGCACCTCGGCGTCCAGCAGATCCAGGTCCAGCTCGTGGAGGCCGGCCGGCAGATCGAGGGTGCGTTGCAGCTTGTGGACGTCGCGGGCCTCCTCGCCGCCGACCAGCGAGACGACCAGCCCGAGCGCACCGGCCCGGCCGGTGCGCCCCGAGCGGTGGACGTAGTCCTTCTCCGTCGCCGGCTGGTCGTAGTGCAGGACCAGATCGACGTCGTCGACGTGGATGCCGCGCGCCGCCACATCGGTGGCGATGAGTGCCTGGACCTTGCCGGCGGAGAACCGCGCGAGGGCGTCCTCACGCTGGCGTTGGCTGCGGTTGCCATGGATCGCGGCGGTCGAGACACCGTCCTGTCGCAGCTGCTTGGCCAGTCGATCCGCCCCGTGCTTGGTGCGGGTGAAGACGATCGCGGGCCCGCTTCGGGCCAGGATGCGGTTGGTCAGCACCCGGCGTTCCGGACGCTCTGCCGGCCAGAACACGTGCCGCACGTCGCCGCGGTCCTCCTCGGGCACGGCGAAGCGGTGCTTGACCGGATCCTGCTGGTAGCGCCGGACGAGCACGTCGATGTCGCCATCGAGCGTGGCGCTGAACAGCAGGGTGCGGCGGTCGCGGGAGGTGGCGTCGAGGAGCCGCTTGACCGCGGGCAGGAAGCCCATGTCGGCCATCCGGTCCGCCTCGTCGACCACGACCAGGTCCACGTCCCCGAGGTGGATGGCGCGCCGCTGGATCAGGTCCTCGAGCCGACCCGGGGTCGCGACGACGACGTCGATGCGGCCCTTGAGACGTTGGAGGTCCTTGGGGATGCTGGTCCCGCCGTAGAAGGACACGGCCTTGCCGCCGGTGACCTGCAGGAGCGGATCGAGGGTCTGGCGTACCTGGCTGGCCAGTTCACGGGTCGGCACGAGCAGGAGGGCACGTGGGCGTCCCGGGGTCCCGCGGCCCACGGTCATCGCGACGGGCAGGGCGAAGGCGAGGGTCTTGCCCGACCCGGTGGGGGCCTCGCCACAGACGTCGCGACCGGCCAGGGCGTCGATCAGCGTGAGCCGCTGGATCGGGAAGGGCTCGGTGAAGCCGAGCTCGGTCAGTCGGTCGCACAGCTCGGCGGAGACGCCGAGTGCAGAGAAGGAGGTGGTCACGCAGTGCTCCGGTCGCCCAGCCGTCGTGGCGGGCGCGTCGTGTCGCCGACCGCGAGGGCGGTGGCGGTGCTGGCGCGCCGATGGATGGCCCACGGGCGCGTGCGCATCGGTCGCCGCTCACTGAGCCGCACGACCGCTGGCGCGTGGTGAACACGCAGCCAGGAGCGGAAGCGGCGGTTGCCGCGGCCCGTTCCGAGTGGGGGCCAGCAGAGCGCCGGGCCGCGCGGCCCGCTGGATGCGGGCGCCGGTCGACGTCGTCGTGTTCCGGGCGGGTCGGAGGTCCTCGCCGCCGCGTGCCGGCCACGGTAGCGCACGCTCGGTGCCGTGTCCGATGGCTGCTCGGGCGGGTCGGCGCGGTCGGGCCGCAGCCACGGGCTTCACCTCCGCCTCCAGGGACGCTCGCCTCTGGCCGGCGCCGGCATCGCGTGTGATGCTGGAGTCGGGTCGATCAGGTGGACCGAGGTGGTGGCGACCGGACGTGGGATCGTGGCCGGCAGCGTCGGTGCGGTCACGGGTTGCGCCCTGGGCGGCGGCCTCGGGTGGCTCGTCTACCGGTGGCTGGATCCCTTCCTGGAGGGCCGAGGTGGCCCGCTCGAGGAGCTGCAGGGGCTCGTGAGCACCGTGGTCCTGGTGGGCGGCGGCGTCGGGCTGGCGGCCGGTTGCATCCTCGCGCTGCGCCTGCGCGGGCACGGATCGGCCGCGCTGACCGCCATCCTCGTGCTCGCGGTGGTGCCCTTCGCCACGCCGCTGGTGGCTTTGGCCGGCGCGCTCGGCTGGCCGGCAGCGTTGGTGGCCGGGGCGCTGCTGGTGAGCGGCGCCGTGGCAGGTGTCCGGCTGCTCGTGACGCGCACGGTGGAGGTCGGCGAGACCGCGGCATCGGAACGTGACGTCACCGGGCGGTGAGCCAGCCGGTGCGCCGCTGGGTGACCTGGCTCGTGATCTGGTCTGTGCTCTGGCTCGTGATCTGGCTCGTGATCTGGCGGCCCGTCCACCGGTGATCCGGCCGCTCAGGTGGTGGGAAGGGTTCGGCCGGTCCACGCGTTGCAGGGGGTGCCGCACTCGACGATGCCCTCTGGGGGTCCCACGTGTCCACGATCCGCGTCACCATCGACAGCGACGACCGCAACAGCGTGCGCGTGGTCGAGGCGTTGAGCGCTCTGGCCGACGATGTGGTGACCGTCGAGATCCGGGACGCCCGGACCGATGAGGACGCCGCCGGCTTCCTCGACCGGTTGGTGTGCTGCGGATCGGTGACACCGGTGGTCGAGTCCGGTGGCTTGTTGCTCACCGCTCCGACACCTGCGGAGGCCCTGCTGGCCGTACGCCGCTCGACCCCGTCGCTGATCGGCTGAGCCGGGGGCGGCCCCTGCTCGGCCGGTCGTCCCACGGCATCGCGGTGCGAGGGGCGGGCGCCTCAGCCGGCGGGTCGGGGGACCTCAGCCGGAGCCGGAGGAATGGCCCGGGAACACCCGCGCGGTCGGGTCGATGTAGACCGCCGCGTTGTTGACGGCGGTGGCCGCCTCGCCGAAGCCCACGGAGATCAGCCGCACCTTGCCCTCGTACTCGGTGATGTCACCGGCAGCGAACACCCCTTCCTGGGTGGTCTGCATCCGTGTGTCCACCAGGATGTTGCGACCGTCGATCACGATGTCCCAGGTCTTCAGGGGCCCGAGGTCGGACTTGAAGCCGAGCGCGGCGACCACCTTGTTCACCTTCAGCAGCCGCCGCTCGTCGGTCCGGTTGTCGAACACCTCGACGGCTTCGATGCCGTGATCGCCCTCGATCGTGGCCACCTCGGTGTAGGTCAGGACCTCCACGCTGGAGGCCAGCAGCTTGGCCACGGAGTCCTCGTGGGCGCGGAACCGGTCCCGGCGGTGGATCAGCGTGAGGGAGCGCGCGATGCCTTCGAGGTTGAGCGCCCAGTCGACTGCGGAGTCCCCGCCGCCGACGATCAGGACATCGTCGTCGCGCATGCTCTCCAGGGCGCGGACGAAGTACACCAGGCCGCGGCCCTCGTAGTCGTCACCGTCGGGGAGCGGCCGAGGGGTGAAGTGGCCGATGCCGCCGGTGATCAGCACGGCGTTGGTGCGGAGTACGTCGTCGCGGCTCGTCGTGATGGTGAAGGAGCCGTCGTCGTGGCGGAGGAGGTCGTCCGCCCGATGCCCGAGCAGATAGGAGGGATCGTAGGGAGCGGTCTGTTCGACGAGCCGGTCGATCAACTCCTTGCCCTTCACCGAGGGGAAGCCGGCGACGTCGTAGATGTCCTTCTCCGGGTACAGCGCGGTCACCTGCCCGCCGGGTTCGGTCAGCGAGTCGATCACCGCGGTGGACAGGCCCCGGAAGCCGGCGTAGTACGCGGCGTACAGGCCCGTGGGCCCCGCTCCGATGATGGTGAGATCGATCTCCAGTTCGGCCACGGTGACACTCCTCGCCCGGGGGGCGCCGGCGACATCTGCCCGGGGCCAGGCTAGCGAGGTACCACTCGGCCCTCGTCGTCGGCGAGCGGCTCAGGCGTTCTGGTAGCCGGGGAAGGCCCGCACGTTCGGATCGAGGTAGGCCGCGACGTGGTTGGCCGCCACGACGGCCTCGCCGAAGGCCACCGAGACCAGGCGCAGCTTGCCGTCGTAGGTGGTGATGTCGCCGGCGGCGTACACCCCGGGGACGTCGGTCTCCATGCGTCGGTTCACCGGGAGTTGGCGGCCCTCGAAGGTCAGCGGCCACTCGGCGACCGCGCCGAGGTTGGCGTGGAACCCGAGCGCAGCGAGCACCTTGGTCACCTTGAGCGTGCGATGCTCGTCGGTCTGATTGTTGACCACCTCGACGCCCTCGATCGTGCCGTCACGTTCGTCGCCGATGATCCGGTCCACCTCGGTGTCGGTGAGGACCTCGACGCTGGAGGCCAGCAGTCGCTCCAGCGGCTGCTCGTGCGCGCGGAAGCCTGCTCGACGGTGGATCAACGTCACCGACCGGGCGATCGGCTCGAAGGTCAGCGCCCAGTCCACGGCGGAGTCCCCGCCACCGACCACGAGCAGGTCCTGGTCCTGCATGGTCTGCAGGTCGCGGACGAGGTAGACCAGGCCGTGGCCTTCGAAGGGCTCGGCGTCCGGGAGCCGACGGGGAGTGAACCGGCCGAGACCCACGGCGATGATGACCGCCCGGCAGTCCACCACCTCGTCGTGATCGGTGGTCAGGGTGAAGCTCCCGTCGTCATGGCGGGTGAAACCCTCGGCGATCTGGCCCAGCAGGAAGGTCGGATCGTGGGCGGAGGCCTGCTGGACGCATCCCTCGACGAGGTCGCGCCCCGTCACCGCCGCGAACCCGGCGATGTCGTGGATCTCCTTCTCCGGGTAGAGCGCGGTGACCTGTCCACCCGGTTCGGAGAGCGAGTCGATGATGGCCACCGTCAGACCCCGGAAACCGGCGTAGGTAGCCGCGTAGAGGCCGGCGGGCCCCGCCCCGATGATGGTGACATCGACCTGGTGTTGCGACATCGACACGCTCCAGACGTCCGAGGACGCGAGATGCGCTCCACGACCGAGAGTAGGCAGCGTGCACGTGACGACCGGGGCCGATGGTCCCCACTCGTTGCGGCCGCACCGGGGTCAGGTCGCGGAGGTCTCGTGGACCGTGCGGCGGGTAGGGCGGGCGGTCACGCGCTGGCCGCAAGCTCCGCCAGGAGGTCGAGGTCGACCTCGACCAGGCTCGGCACCACCCGGCGGTCCGGCGTCGCCGGCACCTCGGCGGTGTGGGGCACGGCCAGGACGCGGGCGCCGGCGGCCTCTGCGGCCGCCACCCCGGTGGGGGAGTCCTCGATCGCGACGCAGGCACTGCTGTCGACACCCAGCAGCGCCGCGGCGCGGAGGTAGCCCTGCGGATCCGGCTTGCCCTCGGTGACCTCGTCCCCGGCGACGCTGGTGTCGCTGCGGATGCCGAGGCGATGGACGATCGCATCCAGCGCGCGTCGGGGGGTCGTGGTGACCACGGCGGTCGGGACCTCGGCATCGCGGAGCGCGTCGAGGAGCGCCGCCGCCCCGGGGCGCCAGCGCACCATCGCTGCGGCGGGGCCATCGCCGTTGGAGCGCAGCTGCTGCACGGCGCGGTCGACGAGCCAGCCTTCGAGCTCCGTCCGCTCGGCACCCGTCAGCTCGCGCGCCCCGGTCAGCACGCTCAGGCTGGCCGCGACGCTGCGGCCCACCACCTGCTCCCACCAGTCCTGGGGCAACGACACGCCGAGGTGCTCGGCGAGTGCACCGTAGACGAGCCGCCACAGGCCGGTGGTGTCCACCAGGGTGCCATCGAGGTCGATCAGGACAGCCGGCAGGCGTGGTGGGGTGGTGCCTGGCGGCCACTGCTCGTCGGCTGGGCGCTCACCCACGAGGTGCGGCCACCACGGTGGCGGTCAGGGAGTGGCCGACCCCGAGGCCAGGCTGCGACTCCAGTTCGAGGAGCAGCAGCTCGCGGGCCAGAGCGGGTTGCAGCTCGGCGGCCACGCGAGCCTCGGACATCCCGGCGGCGCTCGCCGAGGCGGCCGTCACCGTCGCGTCCCAGCGGGCGGCGAAGCGCTGGAAGAACGTCCGGACCGGGGTGGGGCCGGCAGGCAGGTCGAGGTCGAGATCGCCCAGGCGGAGCTCGGCGAGGTCGACCACGGTCTCGACGTCCGCGAGGTCGTTGACCAGCTGCCGGTAGTTGCGCAGCCCCGGGGTGTACTCGCCGGTGGCCGTGTGCCGGCCGACGACGATCGAGCGGTCGACGAGCGCGATCCGGTCCAGGTGGCAGCCGGCGGTGTCGGCTGCAGCGCGCAGCAGCATCTCGAGCTCCGGGCCACCGTAGGTCGACATCGGCGTCGAGGTGACGTCGCGATCGGTGGTGAAGAAGCTCATCCGGTATTCCCACCGGTCCTGATCCCACCGGCTCGTCCACTCCAGGGAGTACCGGCCCAGCACGTCGATCACGAGCACGGTCGGGCGGTGACGCTGCGCTGCCGCGGTCAGCGCCTCGGTGACGACGGCGGTGAGCTCGTCGCGCGTCAGGTGCGAGTACGGGACCCCGGTGGACAGGTACAGATCGTGGGGTCCGTCCGGGAGGCCGTCACGGATGTCGGCCCGAGCGAACCGGGTCCTCCCATCACCGAACCGTGACGTTGCCACGGCCAGCAGGTCCGCGTCGAGGTCCACGCCGAGGTAGCGGACGTTCGGGCCGCGCGCGGCGCCGACGGTGGGTGTTGCGCGCAGCAGCTCGAGCGCCACACCGGCGCCGCAGCCGACGTCGAGGACGTCGAGGGTCGTGGTGGTGTCGGTGTGGCGGTGCTCGGTGGCGCCGGCGTGCCCGGTGGCGTCGGCGTGCCC
>JAWLDJ010000021.1:1276-3878 GCA_041686695.1 Nitriliruptoraceae bacterium | reverse complement strand
CCGGCGTGCCCGGTGGCGTCGGCGTGCCCACCGGCGGTGTACCCGACGGCGGTGTCGAGGAGCCGGATGAGCTCGGGTTCCTCCCACGTGCGCTTCACCCAATCCCGACGCGACGGCGAGGTGTAGTGATCCACGGCGCCGGCGTAGGCATCGCGGTCGGGGCCCGGCTGCGGGTCGGGGGGCGCGCTCACCAAGTGGTCCTCCGATGGCCGCCAGAGCAGGTGGTGCGGCGTGAGGCGTGATCGCCCGGAGGATAGCCCCCGGCCGCTTGCGGCTCGCTGCGGTGGATGTGGCGCCAAGCGCGGCTGCGGTCCCGCTCGCCGGGTGCCGCTCAGGTGCCGATGTCGGTCGTGCGCTCGAACCGGGTCACCGTCGTCGCGATGGTCACCTCGATCGGGGCCGCATCCACGCCGGGCCCGGTCGCCTCCGGGTCTGCCGGGTCGAGGTGGTGGCCGCTCGGTCCCATGGTCGCCAGGTCGACGGCCAGGTCGGCAGCGACCGAGACCTTCGTGCGGATGCTCTCGACGCCGCCGAGGGCGAAGGCCGGGGCCAGTTCGGCAGCGATCCGCGTGCCCTTGCCGCCGGGGATGCCCAGCATCCCGAACCGCTCCCGGAGTTCGACGAGGTGATCGGGGTCCGGTGTCGCGACGACGAGCGTGCCGCCGGGCACCACGAGGCGGGCGAACTCCGCGGTGTTCCGTGGTGCGAAGACGTCGAGGAGCACGGCGACCGACCCGGTACGCAGCGGCAACCCGTCCCACACGTCGGCGACGATGGCGTCGGCACGGGGGTGGCAACGGGCAGCACGTCGGGCGGCAGCCTTGGCGACATCGACCGCCAGACCGGCGCGGTCGGGCATCGCGTCCAGGACCGCGGCGAGGTAGGTGCCCGGGCCGGCGCCCACCTCACAGACGATGCCGACCAGCGGGGTTGGACGCTCCCTGTCGCTGTGCTGCGAGCCGTCGTCGGGTTCCGAGCCGGGGTCATGGCCGCCTGCCGGAGCCACGACCGCCGCGCGGACCACTGCCGCGTGGACCCGTGCCAGGACACCGGCCCCGTGCACCCGCATCCGTCGATCGAGCATCTCCGGGCTGTCACCGCCGTGCGGAGGACGACTGGCGGTCAGGGTGGCGTAGCCCTGCCTGGCGAGGTCGAACCGGTGGCCGTGCGGGCAACCGAGTGCGCGAGCGCGCTCGACCAGCTGCCCGCCGTCGTGGGGGCAGGTGAGCGCGGCGGCGACCTCCGGATCCATCAGGGACCGTCGGAACCACGCCACCGCCAGCGCAGGGCGATCGCTGCCGAGCCCGCGAGCAGCACCGCCGCACCGCTGATCACCGAGACCAGCGGGAGTGTGACCACCAGCACTGCGCAGCCGACGACCCCACCCATCGCGATCCACCGTGGCCAGCGTCGCTCCGAGGCCGTCAGGGTCGCAGCGGAGGCGTTGGCGATCCCGTAGTAGAGCAGCACCCCGAAGGAGCTGAAGCCGATCGCGCCACGCAGGTCGATCGGGGTGACCAACAGCACGATCACCGCGGCAGCGATCGACACCTCCGCGACATGCGGCACGCGGCTGCGTGTCGACACCCTCGCGAGCGCTGCTGGCAGGTGACCATCGCGGGCCATGGCGAAGGACGTGCGGCTGACCCCGACCAGCAGGCTCAGCAGCACACCAGCGCTGGCCAGAGCAGCGCCGGCGCGCACCACGGGTGAGACGTTGGCGAAGCGGCCGGCCTCCACGGCGGCGGCCAGGGGCGCGTCGGCGACCGCGAGCACGGCTGGACCGGCCGAGAGCAGCGCCCCGGTCCCGACCAGGGTGTAGACGATGAGGGTGATGCCCAGGGCGATCGGGACCGCGCGTGGGATCGTGCGCTCCGGCTCGACCACCTCCTCTCCCAACGTGGCGATGCGTGCGTAGCCGGCGAAGGCGAAGAACAGCAGCCCGGCGGACTGCAGGACCCCGTACCACCCACCGACGCCGGTGAGCTCGGCCAGGTTGGCCGGCTCGATCGCTCCGCCGCCGAACGTGGCGACCACCACGGTGGCGAGAACTGCCAGCACCAGCGCCACGATGATGCGCGTCACCGCAGCCGTGCGGTGCACCCCCGCGAGGTTCACCGCGGTCAGTCCGACGACCGCCCCGATCGCCAACGGTCGGGCCAGATCCGGGGCGAGGTAGGCGCCGAAGGTCAATGCCATCGCGGCGCAGGAGGCGGTCTTGCCGACCACGAAGGCGATACCTGCCAAGACGCCGGCTGGCTCACCGAGCCGCTTGCGTCCGTAGACGTAGGTGCCACCGGCCTGCGGGTACAGCGCCGCCAGCTGCGCGGAGGACGTGGCGTTGGCGAAGGCCACGGCAGCCGCCAGAGCGAGCCCGATGAGCAGGCCCGCGCCGGCCACCTCGGCGGCGGGGCCGAAGGCGGCGAACACGCCGGCGCCGAGCATGGCACCGAGCCCGACCATGACCGCGTCGCCGGTGGTGAGTCTGCGGGCCAGTTGGTCGCTCACGATCACGGTCCGATCGCATCGGGCCAGGGCCGGCCGGTTCGTTGGGTCGCGACGCTAGCCGAGGCTGCCGGGGGAGCGGCGAGGCGGCCGGGGG
>JAWLDJ010000021.1:0-1176 GCA_041686695.1 Nitriliruptoraceae bacterium | reverse complement strand
GGGCGAGCCGCTCGCCGGAGGAAGCGCGTGGACCGACAACCTCGCCGTCAGCCCCGTGCGATGAGCCGCCGTAACTCGCTGCGCAGTTCACGGAGCCGTCCGCCCGACAGATCCTCGTGGCGGATCTCGATGACGATCCAGCCGAGCTCCCGTAGTTGTTCGCGCTGGCGCTCATCGCGTGCGATCTGGCGTGGTGAGTGGTGGTACGCGGCGCCATCGAACTCGAGGGCGACCCGCACGGCAGGCCAGGCGGCGTCGACACGGCGAACGATGCGTCCTCGCCGGTCGCGGATCCGGTATTGGAGCACCGGTGTGGGTAGCAGCGGGTCGCGGAGCGCCAGGAGCCCGTAGACCTCGAGCGGCGACTCCGCCTCGGCCGTTTGCGGGTGGAGGTCGGTGAGCAGCGTGGTCAGCGTGGAACGCCCCCGAAGCTGTCGCGACCGATCGAGCAGCCTGGCGAGCTCCACCGGGAGCGTTGGCCGGCCACGGCAGGCGTCCCACAGCATCGGCTCCAGCTGACGAGGTGGTAACACCGCACCGAGGTCCAGCAACGTCCGTGCCAGCGAGGTCGCAGGCATGCCTGCGAGCAGGACCCGGTCTTCGCTCGGCAGCGACCGAACACGATGCACCCGTGCTGATGGGCAGTGAGGCCGTCGATCGCGTGGAACCGTGACGTCGAGCTGTCGAGGTGCCTCGACGTCGAGCAGACCGTGGAGGTACCCCGCAGTGAGATGAGAGGCCCAGGCTCTGCCACCGTCAGCACCTGCGGCGAGCAGGGCGGCCGCCAAGCCTTGGTGCCAGGTCCGCTCGTGCGTGCCCAGAACCACGACTCCGCCAGGGTGTTCCTGCCACACGCCCGCCGCGATGCGGCGGTGGATCGATCGCGCCGAGATCCCGACACCCCGCAGCTGTCGCCGGGTGCAGACGCCGTGCTGCGTCCGCGCGATGGAGACCGCCCGGGCATCGACGCTGGTCGTGGGTGCCCCGCTGGGGAACACGAGCGGTTCCGCCCGCAGCGTGACCGGCCGAGAGCCGCTCGATGGCGACGGCTCGGTCGCGAGCCTCTGCGGTGTGGCGGCGAAGGTGTGATCGGTCATCGGCTCAGCAGAGCACGCTGTTGCCGGTGCGTGGTCACGGGGACACAGCTACCTGTGGAGAACGACGCTGCAGCGCGAC
>JAWLDJ010000020.1:0-31001 GCA_041686695.1 Nitriliruptoraceae bacterium | reverse complement strand
CTCACCGGCGTCGCACGGTCACAGGTGCCCACCTGCTGCGGTCGCGTGAGCGCTCGAGGCCAGCACGTGTGGAACGTGCGACGCCGATGACGTCGCTCTCATGCCTGGTCCAGCGCCACCTGTTGCGCCACCGGCCGTGGCCGCAGGCGCTTGTGCAACTCGTTGGGGATGATCGCGGTCAACGCGACGGCCGTGGCGATGAGCCACGCATCTGCCCCGAGCGGCTCGAAGCGCAGCAGTTGCTGGGTCACGGGCCAGTACAGCGCCCCGACGTGCACGGCCAGGGAGGTCATGACACCGACGAGGAGCACCTTGTTCTTCAACGGTGACTTGCGGAACAGCGACACGTCCTCGCTGCGGCAGTTGAACACGTGCACCTTCTGGAACAGCACCAGCGTCGTCACGGCGATGGTCCGGGCCAGGTCCACGTCGTCACCGCGGATCTCCCACGACCACCAGAAGACCCCGAGTGTGCCGATGGTCAGCCAGATGCCGACGATCACGAGCCGCTCGATCAGGGTGCGGTCGAGCACGCCCTCGGACTTCGGCCGCGGCGGACGACGGAACAGCGCCTTCTCGCCGGGCTCGAAGGCCAGCGCGACGTCGGCGATGCCGTTGGTGACCACGTTCACCCACAGGATCTGTGCCGGCAGCAACGGCAGCGGCCAGCCGAGCAGCAGTGCCAGCAGGATGATCAACACATCCGCCAGGCCGGTGCTCAACAGGAAGAAGGTCGCCACGCGCACGTTGCGGAAGGCGGTCCTGCCCTCCTCGACCGCCGCGTACACGCTGGCGAAGTCGTCGTCGGTGACGACCATGTCGCTGGCTTCCTTGGCGACATCGGTCCCGCTGCCCATCGCCGCCCCGATGTGCGCGGCCTCCAGCGCGGGTGCGTCGTTCACGCCGTCACCGGTCACCGCCACGATCTGCTCCGCTGCCTTCAACCGCTCGACGAGCCGCAGCTTCTGGTCCGGGGTCACCCGGGCGTAGACGTCGATCTCCTCGAGCCGTTGATCGAAGTCATCATCGGACAGTTCGGCCAGCCGCTTGCCCTCCAACGTCGCTGCTTTCGACGTGGAGGTCTCCGATGCAGGGCGCTGCGAGGCGGCGGCGGCCCGGCCGTCGCGCCATCCGCCGACGCCGATCTGCCTGCCGATCGCGGCAGCGGTGGTCGCGTGGTCGCCGGTCACGACCACGACCCTGATACCGGCGTCGTGGCACCGACCCACCGCCTCGATCGCGCTGGCGCGGGGTGGATCCAGCAGGCCGTGCATCCCGATCAGCGTCATCCCGTGCGGATCGTCGGAGGTCACGGCCCCGGCCAGGTCCTCGCCGCGGCCGATGGCCACCGCCAGCACGCGCAATCCTTCGCCGGCGAGGGACTCGCTGCGCTCGATCGCTGTGTGGGCGTCCAACGGCTCGTCTTCGGTGTTGGCTGCTCGTTGGCGATCGCACATACCCAGGATCCGTTCGGGCGCACCCTTGACGACCACCAGCGGATCGCCCCCATCGGGATGCTCGTGGATCGTGGCCATGTAGCGCTGCTCGGTGCGGAACGGGACCGTGCCGCGGCGAGGGTGGGCCTCACGCATCTCGATCGGTGACAAGCCTGCCCTGGCGGCGGTCACTATCAGCGCCACCTCCATCGGGTCCCCACCCGACAACCCCTCGACGTCGCCGTCCTCGGGAAGCTCCACGTCGTTGCACAGCACGCCGGCGAGCAAGACCTCCTCCAGCAACGGGTCCTCATCCGCGACCACCTCGGTGCCCTCGCGAGCGACCACCGGACCGTTCGGACCCTGTTCCTCGCGGTCCTGTCGCTCGGCGGTCACGTCGTAGCGACGGCCTCCGGCGACCACAGCGCGGACCGTCATCTGGTTCTGGGTGAGGGTGCCCGTCTTGTCCGAGAGGATGGTGCTGCAGCTGCCGAGCGTGTCGACGGCATGCAGGTTCCGGATCACCGCCTGGCGTTGCGTCATCCGCTGCACCCCGATCGCCAGCGCCACGGTCACCACGATCGGCAGGCCCGCCGGGATCGCGGCGACCGCGAGGGCGACACCCAGCAGCAGCATCTCGAACACGTCACGTCCGGCGAGCACCCCTCCGAGGAAGGCGACGGCCGCCACCCCCAGTATGGCCGCGGCGATGAAGCGTGCCAGTCGATCGATGCGCAGCTGGAGCGGCGTCTCGCTCTCCTCGGCCTCCTCCACCTGCTCGGCGATCTCTCCGATCTTCGTGTCCGCGCCCGTGGCGACGACCACTGCTCGGCCGTTACCGCTGGTCACGGCCGTTCCCATGAACCCCATGTTGGTCTGTTCGGCTGGGGGGAGGTGCTCGTCGTCCTCGATCACCGAGGTGAGCTTGTCGACGGGCACCGATTCACCCGTGAGTGCGGCCTCGTTGACCTGCAGGCTCTCGATCTCCATGAGCCGGACGTCGGCAGGGATGATCGAACCCTGCCGTACCTCGACGAGGTCACCGGGTACCAGCTGCTCGGCATCGATGGTGCGTCGCTCTGCCTCGCGGATCACCGTCGCCTCCGGAGACACCATCTCCATGAGCGACTGCACGGCGGACTCGGCGCGGTACTCCTGCACGAAGCCGATGGTGCTGTTGATGACCAGCACAGCACCGATCACGATCACATCGGCCCAACTCTGGATCGTGACGGTCACCACCAGCGCGGCCAGCAGCACGTAGATGAGCGGGCTGGTGAACTGATCGAGCAGGATCCGCCACGCGCTGACGCGTTCGCTCTCACGGATGCGGTTCGGGCCGTGGTGCTCGAGCCGCTGTTCGGCCTCCCGCTGGCTCAGCCCGTCCTCGCCGGTCTCGAGTTCCTCGAGCACCTCGTCGGTCGGCACCGCGTACCACATCGGTGTGTCGCCTCCCCCGGCTCGTCCGGCTTCCCCGGTGGCGGTGTCATCGCCGGTGCTGCCGGGGTCATCGCCTCGGCCGCTCGTTCCGGTCACCATCTGAGACCCATCCCTCGTGGTCGTCGCACACCTCGCCGTCCTGGTTCCGGGGGCTGGCGGCAGGGCACCCGCCCATGCTGCCCGTCCGCGACGATGTCGGCCCGTCCGTATGGCCGAGGTGCGGCCCCGGCGGTACGGGGCCACGCGGCTGGGTGCTGGGGTGGGGCGACGTGGTCCGGGTGGGGCGTGGGGCGTGGAACCGGTCAGGGGTGGCCGGCTCGCGACCCCGCGCGAGGTGCCGGCCTCGGGCTGGGGTGGGGCATGGCGGCGGCCAGGAGTGGCCGGCTCGCGACCCCGGTGGGCCGACGTGGTCCGGGTGGGGCGTGGAACCGGCCAGGGGTGGCCGGCTCGCGACCCCGCGCGAGGTGCCGGCCTCGGGCTGGGGTGGGGCATGGCGGCGGCCAGGAGTGGCCGGCTCGCGACCCCGGTGGGCCGACGTGGTCCGGGTGGGGCGTGGAACCGGCCAGGGGTGGCCGGCTCGCGACCCCGCGCGAGGTGCCGCAGCTCAGGTGGGGCCCGTCCTGGGTGGCTGCTTGACACGGGCTCGCGCCAAACTTATGGTGCAACGGGAAACAAACGATTGCAGCCGCGGGGGCTCGCATCGGGTTCGGAGGCCACTCGTGACCGCGACCAGTCCGGAGTTCGCGCAGACGGCTATCGCTGCGCCTGGTATCCAGGGTGTCGACTGGGAGGCCCGGGTCGATTTCTCGCGACTGCGGGACCATCGGCTCGCGCGAGCACGCGAGGCCTTGGAGGCCAGTGATCTCGGCGCGTTGTTGATGTTCGAGAGCAGCAACATCAGGTACCTCACCAGCACCCACATCGGCACCTGGGGCTACAACAAGACCGAGCGCTGGGCCCTACTGACCCGCACCGGCGAGCCATGGATCTGGGACTTCGGCTCCGCCGCCAAGAACCACCGCCTTCACTCTCCCTGGCTGCTTCCCGAACACTCGAGAGGCGGGAACGCGGGGTTGCAGGGCGCCATCTCGCCGGTGGGCGGTCTGCCGACGCAGGCCGCGCAGGAGATCGCTGCGATCCTGCGGGAGGAGGGGGTGGCGGGACTGCCGGTGGGGGTGGACGTCACCGAGATCCCGTTCCTGCGTGCGCTCGAGGCGGTCGGCGTCGACGTGCGTGACGGGCAGCAGGTCATGCTCGACGCCCGCGAGATCAAGAACCAGGACGAGATCCTGCTGCTGTCCCAGGCCGCCTCGATGGTCGACGGCGTCTACCACGACATCTACGAGGCGCTGAAGCCCGGGGTCCGTGAGTCCGACATCGTCGCGCTGGCGACCAAGCGGCTGTTCGAGATGGGCTCCGAGCAGGTGGAGGCCATCAACTCCATCGCCGGTGAGCGTTGCAGCCCCCACCCACACGTGTTCTCCGACCGCCTCATCAGGCCAGGGGACCAGGCCTACTTCGACATCATCCACGCCTTCAACGGCTACCGGACCTGCTACTACCGGACCTTCGCGGTCGGGCGGGCGACGCAAGCGCACCGTGACGCTTACACCAAGGCGCGCGAACTGATCGATGCGGCGATCGAGATGGTGAAGCCGGGGGTGGGAACCGACGAGATCGCACGGCTCTGGCCGGAGGCGACGGAGTTCGGCTTCACCTCCGAGATGGAGGCGTTCGGGCTGCAGTTCGGTCACGGCCTCGGCCTCGGCCTGCACGAACGACCCGTCATCTCCAAGCTCAACTCCCTCGAGCATCCGGTGGAGATCAAGGAAGGGATGGTCTTCGCCCTGGAGACCTTCTGGCCGGCGGACGACGGACACTCGGCAGCCCGCATCGAGGAGGAGGTCGTCGTGACCTCCAACGGTGCCGAACTGCTGACGCTGTTCCCCGCGGAAGAGCTCGTCGTCACCAACGAGTACTGAACGAGGACCCATGTCGACCACCGAACTCGAGACCACGCCGCGCGAGATGTCCGATGCGGACCACACCTCGTTGGGCCTGTACGAGCAGGTCGTGCGCATCCGCACGTTCGAGGAGCGGGCCTACCGGCTGTTCATGGAGGGGCTCGTCAAGGGCACCTCTCACCTGTCGTTGGGGATGGAAGCCATCGCTGCCGGCTTCGGCGCAGCGATGCGGCGCGACGACTACACCTTCTGCACCTATCGCGGCCATGCCCACACCCTGGCGCGAGGGACGCCCATGGCTGGTGTGATGGGCGAGCTGCTGGGCCGAGCCTCGGGTGTGTGCGGTGGCAAGGGCGGCTCGATGCACCTGACCAGCGTCGAGCACGGGGTGATGGGGTCCTACGCCATCATCGGGGCACATCTGCCGATCGCCAACGGCGCGGCCTGGTCGGCACAGGCGCGTGGCAGCGGCCAGGTCGCGGTGTGCTTCTTCGGGGACGGCACGACCAACATCGGGGCGTTCCACGAGGCGCTGAACCTCGCCAAGGTGTGGAACCTGCCGGTGGTGTTCGTGTGTGAGAACAACCTGTACATGGAGTACACGGCGATCGGTGAGGTCACGGCCGTGGAGCACCCCGCTGCCGATCGCGCCAGTGCCTACGGGCTCGAATCGATCATCGTCGACGGCAACGACCCGGATGCCGTGTACGCCGTCGCCACCACCGCGATCGATCGCGCCCGGGCTGGCGGAGGTCCCTCGCTCATCGAGGCCAAGACCTACCGGCACGGCGGTCACTCGCGTGCTGACCCGGGTCAGTACCGCCCCGAGGAGGAGGTGGCCGCCTGGATGCAGCGGGACCCGGTGCCCACCTACCGGGCACGCCTGCTGGGTGCCGGGATCGACGAGGCGCTGCTCACTGCCATCGAGCAACGGGCCCAGGCGGACGTCGACGCGGCCACCGAGCAGGCCCGCGCGGCGCTCCCGCCCGACCTCCAGGCGGCCTACACCAACGTCTGGGCGGATGGAGGTTCCTCATGGCGGAACTGATCACCTACCGGGATGCCGTCGCACGCGCGCTGGCCCAGGAGATGGAGCACGACCCGTCGGTCTACTTCATCGGTGAGGACGTCGCCGCGGCGGGCGGTGTCTTCAAGGCCACGAAGGGCCTGCTGGAGGAGTTCGGTCCCGAGCGCGTGCGTGACACCCCGATCTCGGAGGAGGCGATCCTCGGTGCGGCCATGGGTGCGGCGATGACCGGTCTCCGGCCCGTGGCGGAGATCATGTTCTCGGACTTCCTGGCGACCTGCTGGGACCTGGTAGCGGTCGAGATCCCCAAGTCGCGCTACATGACCGACGGCCAGGTGAGCCTTCCGCTCGTGATCCGAACGGCCAACGGTGGCGGCCTGCGTTTCGGAGCGCAGCACTCCCAGGCGGTGGAGAACTGGGCCATGGCCATCCCCGGGCTGAAGGTCGTGGCGCCGTCCAACCCCCGGGACGTGATCGGGCTGCTCGCCGCGGCCATCCGCGACCCCGATCCCGTGGTCTTCTTCGAGCAGAAGTCGCTGTACCCGTCCAAGGGGGAGGTGCCCGACGGAGAGATCGTCGACACCCTCGGTGTCGCCAGCACCGTGCACTCCGGTAGCGACGTCACGATCGTGGCGCTGGCTTCGATGGTCCCGCGCGCCGTGGCGGCAGCTGAGGAACTCGAAGGCCTGGGCATCTCGGCGGAGGTGATCGACCTGCGCTGCCTGGTCCCGCTCGATACCGCTACGGTTGTCGAGTCGGTGAAACGCACCAGTCGGCTGGTGACCGTCGAGGAGAACCCTCGCCTGTGTGGATGGGGCGCGGAGATCGTCTCCATCGTCGCCGAGGAGTGCTTCTGGCACCTCGACGGCCCGCTGACGCGCGTCACGACACCGCACATCCCGCTCCCGAGCGCTGACGCGCTCGAGGATGCGTTCCTTCCCTCCGTGAGCCGCATCGTGGAGGCGGCACAGAAGGTCGTCCAGTGAGCCCACATGCCCTGCCACTCGCCGATCTGCCCACCGGCCTGTACATCGGCGGCCAGTGGCGTGATGCCTCCGATGGAGAGCGCATCGAGGTGATGGACCCGGCGAGCGACGCCGTCATCGCCGATGTCGCCAGCGGTACGCCGGAGGATGGCCGCTCGGCGGTGGACGCGGCGGCCGAAGCGGCCGCGGATTGGGCCGCTACCGCGCCGCGTGAGCGTGGCGAGATCCTGAGGCGCTCCTACGAGCTGATGATCGAACACCGCGACGAGCTGGCGGAGTTGATCGTCCTCGAAGGCGGCAAGAGCCGCCGGGATGCCGACGGTGAGGTCACCTACGCGGCAGAGTTCTTCCGTTGGTTCGCTGAGGAGGCGGTGCGTGGCACGGGCCACGTGCAGACCGCTCCTGGCGGCGACAAGCGCATCCTGACGGTCCTGCAGCCGATGGGTGTGTCGATCCTGGTCACCCCGTGGAACTTCCCGGCGGCCATGGCCACGCGCAAGATCGGCCCGGCCCTGGCGGCCGGTTGCACGGTCGTGCTCAAGCCAGCATCCGACACACCGCTGACGGCCCTGGCCATCGCCCATCTGATGGAGCAGGCCGGCACGCCCGCCGGGGTGGTCAACGTCGTCACCTCCCGCCGGTCCGGGCCGATCGTCAGCGCCATGCTCGAGCACCCGGCGACGCGCAAGCTCTCCTTCACCGGCTCGACCGAGGTGGGTCGACTCCTGCTCCAGCAGGCAGCTGACAACATCATCGACTGCTCGATGGAGCTGGGCGGCAACGCGCCCTTCATCGTCTTCGCCGATGCAGACCTCGATGCAGCGGTCGAGGGCGCGATGGTCGCCAAGATGCGCAACGCCGGGGAGTCGTGCATCGCCGCCAACCGGTTCCTGGTCGAGGCGCCGATCGCCGAGGAGTTCGCGAGCCGGCTCGCGGCGCAGATGGCCGATCTCAAGGTCGGCCCCGGTACCGATCCGGACAACGACGTCGGTCCCATGATCAACGGCCCGTCCTGCGAGGACATCGCCGAGCTGGTCACGGCGTCGGTGTCGGCCGGAGCCACCGTGCTGACCGGCGGCGGCCGGCGTGGCGGCCCAGGGCACTTCTTCGAGCCGACCGTGTTGGGCGGCGTGAGCGCCGACGACCGCATCCTGTCCGAGGAGATCTTCGGACCGGTCGCCCCGGTGGTCAGCTTCAGCACCGACGACGAGGCGGTCGCCATCGCCAACGACACGCCCTACGGGTTGGCCGCCTACGTCTACACGGGCGATCTCGGTCGGGCGTTGCGGATCGCCGAGCGGGTCGATGCGGGGATGGTCGGGGTCAACCGCGGCTTCATCTCGGACCCGGCCGCACCCTTCGGCGGCGTCAAGCAGAGCGGGCTGGGCCGTGAGGGCGGTCACGAGGGGCTCCTCGAGTTCCTCGAAGCCAAGTACATCGCGGTCGACTGGGATGCGTGATGACCGCCGTGGCCTTCCTGGGCCTTGGCCGCATGGGCGCGCCCATGGCTGCGAACCTCGCGGCCGCCGGTCACCAGTTGGTGCTCTTCAACCGGACCGCCGCCAAGGCCGACGCGCTCGCGAGTCGTCTCGGTGCCGTCACCGCCCCGACCCCACGGGACGCCGTCCTCGGTGCGGACGTCGTCATCACGATGCTGGCGGACGAGGCGGCGCTGCTCGAGGTCTGTGACGGCCCAGGCGGCGTCCTCTCGGGCTTGCGTCCGGCCACGATCGTCGCTGACATGGGCACGACCGGACCGGCCGGGGTCGGTGGGCTCGCGCCGCGGGTCGCGGCTGCTGGCGGTGTGCTCATCGACGCCCCCGTGTCGGGCAGCACGGCCGCCGCCGAGGCGGGCACGCTCACCATCCTGGTCGGTGCGCCCGAGGAGCACTACGCGAGGATCGAGGGGGTGCTCGCCGCCATGGGCGACCACGTCTTCCACCTCGGCGACACCGGCGCCGGCTCGGTCATGAAGCTCGCCGTCAACAACATCGTCTACGCCCTGGGCAACGCCCTGTCCGAGTCGCTGGTGTTGGCCGAGCGCGCGGGACTGGAACGCCGCGTGGTCTACGAGGTGTTCGAGCACAGCGCGATCGCGGCGCCGATGGTGCGGTACCGACACGACGCCTTCCTCGATCCGGAGCACACGCCCGCGGCTTTCGCGATGTACCTCGCACGCAAGGATCTCGGGCTCATCACTGATCTGGCCGCGAGCGTCGACCTCGAGGTCGAGCAGGCGCAGGCCAATCTGTCGCTGCTGTCCCGAGCCATCGAGGCAGGTCTCGGTGAGAAGGACATGGCCGACGTCGCGGTCTACCTGCGCGGGTCCAAGGTCCACCCGTAGCCCGCACGGTCGGTCGGCCCGCCTCAGGCGGCGCGCCAACCCAGCGTGGACGCCCTCGGGACCAGGACCGGGGGCAGGGACAGCGAGGTCCCGTCGTACTCGGGGTTCTCGATGAGCGTGACCGCGGTGTCTGCGGCCATCCGGCCGAGCTCGTAGCCAGGCAGACGCACGGTGGTGATCGGGGGCGCGGTGAGCGCCGTCATGGGCGTGTCGTTGTAACCGATGACGGCGATGTCCCGGGGGCAGGACAGCTCCCGTTCCCCCAGCGCGGCGAGTGCGCCGAACGCCATGAGGTCGTTGTGGGCGAAGATGGCGGTGGGCAGCTCGTCGTAGTGATCGAGGAGCAGCTCCATCAGCCGACGGCCCTCGGTCAGTATCGGGTGCGCAGCCGTGTCGTCGACCTCCAGGGTGGTCAGTCCCTGATCGCGCAGGTACGTCCGGAAACCCCTCCCGCGTTCGCGGAACGACGAGATGTCCCGTGGTCCGCACAGCTGGGCGATCCGGCGGTGACCCTGCTCCACGAGGTGTTCGGCGGCGAGCCGCCCGCCACGTTCGTCGTCGTGCGTGATCGCCGGGATCCCGGATCCCGGCAGGGTCCGCACGGCAAGGACGATCGGGTGGTGTCGTTGGGCTGCGCGCAGGACCCGCTCGTCCCCGCTGCGGGCTCCGGTCACGATCACCGCGTCGACGCGTCGGGCAGCGAGGTTGTTCAGGACCCGCTGCATCCGGCCGGGATCATCGCGCGTCTCCGCGATCAACGCCATGAGGTCGCGACCCTCGAGGTGGTTCTCGATCCCGCGGACCACGGGCGCGATGAACGGGTTGCCGAGATCGGCGACGACGATGCCGAAGGTGTTCGTCCGCCCCCGTCGTAGACCGCTGGCGACCGCGTCGCCCTGGTAGCCGAGCTCCTCGGCAGCGGCCCGCACCCGGGCGACGGTCTCGTCCCGCACCAACGAGCCCTTGCCGGGATCGAGGGCTCGTGACGCCGTGGACGGGTGTACCCCGGCCTTGGCGGCCACGTCCTTGAGCGTGATGTTCGGCACGGATCCCCTCGAACGCCTGACCGTGCAAACGATAGCGGGCGCGGTGACGGATGCTCGTGCGGGCCGGCGGGCACGCCGGTCCGGGCGCGTGCCCATCGCGCGGTGGCGCCGCAGCCGTGAGCGTGAGCACGACGGGGGAGCGGGCACCTCGCTGCTTGACAGCGTGGTACTAGCTCCGTAGTGTGCAACCCAACGCAATCGATTGCTAACCGTGCCGAGATGGCGTGGCGGGGTCGAGGCGAACGGTGGCTTGGGAGGGTGCCGTGGGTGGATCGATGATCATCTCGCGTCGTGATGTCCCGTCGGACATCGTCGGAGCGCACGGTGGCTCGAACGTGGTGCAGTGGAAGCGGCTGGCGACCGGCGGGATGCTGCACAGCGACATCGAGTCGTTCGAGTGGAACCGTGTTCCGGCCCAGGCGGTCATCGGTGAGCACGTCCACACCCACACCGAGGAGATCTACTACATCATCTCCGGCCAGGCGGAGATGCGCTTGGGGGGCGAGTCCCGGCCCGTGGGGCCCGGTGATCTCATCATCACCCCCCTCAACGGCCGTCACGGCATCGCCAACGTCGGCGACACCGACCTCGACTTCCTCGTCATCGAGGTGCACCCCCCGGCCATCACGGATCGGCTCCCCAGGAAGATCCCGGTGGCAGCGGGAGGCGATCGATGAGCAGCTTCAACATCATCAACATCGGCGACGGCGCGCCCGTCGACCTCGGCGAACACCTCGCAGGTGGCTGGGGGCCGGTCCGGCTGCTCGAGCTCGAGGGCGGCGACTCCCACGACCTCGATGCCACTGCTGGGGAGATCTGTGCTTTCGTCATCGATGGCTCGGGCGCGGTGACGATGGGGGACAGCGTCGCCCGCATGGACACCGGCACCGCGGTGACGCTCGTGATGGGCAGCACAGCCGTGGTGACGGCTGAGACCCCGATGCAGCTGTTCGCTGCCTGGCTCACGGCCTGAGGGAACAGCATGGGTGACAGGGTCGACGGTATGCGGGCGGTTGTCACGGGTGGTGCCCGCGGCATCGGCGGGGCGATCGTGCCTCCCTCCGTCGAGGAGGGCGCGGAGGTCGTCATCGCCGACATCCGTGACGAGCAGGAGGCCATCGCTCCCGCTGCGCTCTCCCTGGCCAGTGACGAGTCGGCGTTCGTGACCGGTGCCGAGCTCTACGTCGACGGAGGGTTCGTAGCGACATGACCGAGCCAACAGACAACGCAGCCGGCCAGGGTCCCGGCGCTGCCGTGGACAGCGCCCCGATCATCGAGGGCCGCAACATCGTCAAACGCTTCGGTGGGGCGGTCGCGGTCGATGATGTCAGCATCGCGGTGTCGCCGGGTGAGGTCCACGGTCTGGTCGGCGAGAACGGTGCAGGCAAGTCCACGTTGATGCGGGTACTGGCCGGCGTCCTCGCCCCGAACGAGGGTTCGGTGTGGGTGGGGGGCCAGCAGCTCGATCCCGGCGACACGCGGGCTGCGCTGGATGCAGGTGTCTCGTTGGTCCACCAGGAGCTCAGCCTCGTCCCCGAGATGACCGTCGCCGAGAACATCCTGCTGGGCTCCACCCCCTCCCGCGCCGGCTTCATCGACACCCGGCAACAGAAACGGATCGCGGCCGAAGCGCTCGGCGAGATCGGCGTGTCGGTCGATCTCGATGAGCCGATCGCCCGGCTCTCGGTGGCGATGCGGCAGTTCGTGGAGATCGCCCGGGCGATCGCGCGCCGCCCGCGGGTCCTCATCCTGGACGAGCCCACGGCCACCCTCACCCCAGCCGAGACCGACTACCTGCTCGACATGCTCCAGCGTCTCGCTGGCCAGGGTCTGGCGATCATCTACATCTCGCACCGCATCCCCGAGATCTTCACCATCTGTGACCGGGTGACCGTCCTGCGCGATGGCGGTCGCGTGATCACCGAGGACCTCGGTGCGCTGACCCCGGAGTCGGTGGTCGAGCACATGGTCGGACGTGATCTCAAGCTGGAACTCGAGCAGCGGCGTGAGCTCTCGGAGTTCGGGGAGGTCGTGCTGTCGGCTCGCGGTCTGCGGGCCCCCGGCGTCGATGGCGTCGATCTCGACGTGCGTGAGGGCGAGATCGTCGGGTTGGGCGGGCTCGTCGGGGCCGGCCGGACAGAGCTCGTGCGGGCGATGATCGGTGTCGACGCTCGCACGGCGGGAGAGACCACGATCACGCTGGCGGGGACCACGCGACGCGTGACGAGCTACCGGTCCGCGGTCAACGCGGGCGTGGCGTACATCCCCGAGGAGCGGCGCAGCGACGGACTGGCGTTGACGATGAGCGTTGCTGACAACATCACGTTGCCGAACCGCTCTGCGCTGTCACGCGCTTTCGTGCTCCAGCGGCGCTGGATCGCGGACATGGCCAGGTCGCTGGCCGATGCCGTGAACCTGCGTCCACCGGAGATCAAGCGTCTGGTCGGGCAGTACAGCGGGGGCAACCAGCAGAAGGTGGTGCTGGCCAAGTGGTTGGGACGCGAACCCAGCGTGATCATCCTCGATGAGCCCACCCGTGGTGTGGACGTCGGGGCCAAGGCCGAGATCCACCGGTTGATCCGGGGCTTGGCGGAGAAGGGGACAGCGGTCCTGGTGGTCAGCTCCGACCTCCCCGAGCTGCTCGAACTGTCGGACACCATCCACGTGGTCCGCGACGGCTCGATCGTCGGGACCCTGCCCGGGCGTGAGACCGACGAGACCTCGGTGATGGCACTGGCATCCGGTCAAGCGAAGGCGGATATCCGATGACGGAGCGCGCGACCACGGCATCCACCCACCTGCCGCCGGCAGCAGAGATCGAGCAGGAACTCGAGGAAACGGCCTTCAAGCTCTCGGAGTGGATGTCGCAGCAGGGCATCTTCATCTTCACCGCGGCACTGATCCTGTTCGCGACGCTGTTCATCGACGGATTCGCCTCGCTGCCGAACATCACCGACGTCTTCAACCGAGCAGCACCTATCGGGATCGTCGCTGCGGGGATGACCTTCGTGGTCATCAGCGGCAACTACCTCGACCTCTCCGTGGTGGCGCAGGTGGCCACCGCAGGCGTGGTGCTGATCGCGGTCAGCAACGCGGCCGGCCTCCCGCTCGCGATCCTCGTGGCCATCGCGATCGCGCTCGTGTACGGCCTCGTGAACGGCGTTGCCGTCGGCATCTTCAAGGCCAACGCCGTCATCGTCACCCTCTCGACGACGTTCATCGGGTTGGGCATGCTGCGGTGGCTCACCGGCGGCAGCATCTACTTCGGACCCGGCGACGGCCCGATCCGTCTCTTCGGGAGCACCCGGATCGGTCCCCTGCCCCTGGCGATGATCGTCTTCATCGGCGTCACGTTGCTGCTGTCCTTCGTGCTGACCCGCACCAACTTCGGGTTCATGGTGCGCTCCTACGGCTCCAACCGTGAGGCCACTCGACTGGCGGGGGTGAACTCCGGGCTCGTGGTCATCGGGGCCTTCACCATGTCCGCGCTGGGGGCGATGCTGGGTGGCTTCGTCCTCGCGGCCTTCTCCAACACCGCGGTGTCTGCGATGTCGGAGGGCTACGACTTCCGCGCGCTGGCCGCGATCATCGTCGGCGGCACCAGCGTCTTCGGCGGTCGCGGCAGTGTGCTGCGGACGCTGCTCGGCGTGGTCTTCGTCAGCGTCCTGACCAACATCATGGTGCTCTCGGGTTGGGGGTTCGGCCTCCAGCAGATGGCGATCGGGCTGCTGATCGTCGTCGCTGTCTCCGTGGATGCCCTTGCGAGGAAGGCGACGGCAGCATGACCGAGACCTCGACCCCTCCGGCGCAGCAGGTCGGCAGCAGTCAGCACGCTGATGGCGCGGTCGCGCGGTTGCGCACGATCCTCGGTCGGCGGACCGAAGGGCGCGCGGTCGCGCTGCTCGGTGTGGTCCTGGTGGCGACGCTGATCCTGGAGCCGGTGGTCTTCACCTCCTACGAGGTCACCCTGGGACGGGTCGCCCTGATCGGTCTGGTCGCACTCGGCTTGACCGCGGTCATCCTGATGGGTGAACTCGACCTGGCCGTCGCCAGCACCCTGGCGGTCTCCGGTGTCATCATGGCCAGCTTCGACAGCCTGCTGGTCGGGATCCCGGTCGCCCTCGCCACCGGCCTGGTGATCGGGATGGTCAACGCGTTCTTCGTGATCGTCGTGGGCATCAACTCCTTCATCGCCACCCTCGGCATGCTGTTCTTCCTCAGGGGTGCTGCGTTCGTGATCTCGGATGAGGCGCCGGTCCGCATCGCCGACATCGACGCCGGCATCGCCTTCGGACGCCCGGTACTCGGTCCACTCACACCGCGCATGCTCATCTTCGTCGTCGCCTTCGTGGCGCTGCACATCTTCCTCACCCGCGTTCGGGTGGGACGGGAGTTCTACGCGGTCGGCGGCAACCGCGAGGCGGCCTACGACGCCGGTATCCCCGTGGCACGACGGGTCTTCACGGGCTTCATGATCTCCGGCTTCGTCGCGGCCCTCGCGGGGGTCATCAACGCTCTGGAACGCACCGCTGCCGATCCCACCGCAGGGTCGAGCGTGCTGCTCGCGAGCTTCGCTGCCGCGATCATCGGTGGGGTGCTGCTCAACGGTGGTCGGGGATCGGTGTTCGGCACCCTGCTCGGCGCCTCCTCGCTCGGGATCCTTCAGGTGGCGTTGACCCTCTCCGGCGTGCAGGTCGACGTGCAGAACATCGTCATCGGTGGCGTCCTGCTCATCGCCGTGATCACCGATCCGAACAGTCTCCGGGCAGCGGCAGGGAGCTTCCGTGCCCTCGTCCGGAGTCGCTCAGGGCCGCAACCCCCGGGTTGAGCTCAACGCCTGCCGATCACGGTGGGTGCCATTGGGAACGCACGCACGACTGCTCAAGGGAGAGATGTACATGAGAACGAGACGCTTGCGGATCGTCGGGCTGTTCGTTGCGGGAGCACTGCTCCTGGCGGCGTGCGGCGACGACGCCGACGACACGACGACCGACGACACGACGACCGACGACACGACGACCGACGACACGACGACCGACGACACGACCGAGGGGGACGCAGAGGACGCAGGTGCGGATGCGGGTGACGCCGGGTTCGAGGTGTTCGCGTTGCTGCCGCAGGGCAACGACCAGCCCTACGGCACCACGTACCTGCCTCCGATGGAGGAGGCGGCCGCTGAGCTCGGCATCGACCTCACCATCACCAACTCCCAGTACGACGCCGACACCCAGGCCAGCGACTGTGAGGTGGCTGTCGCTTCGGAGCCCGACCTGATCATCCTGTGGCCGGCCGTCGGCGACACCGTTCGGCCCTGTCTGGAGGCAGCGAGCGCCGCGGACATCCCCGTGACCGTGACCAACTCCGATGTGAACCCCGAGGATGAGGACCTGACGCGCGGCTACTCCGGTCCCGACACCTACGGGCAGGGTGTGGCGTCGGCAGAGATCATGTGCGAGCTCGCCGATGGTGCTGACACCGGCATCATCATGGTCAACGGCCTGACGGGGAACTCGACCGCGATCAACCGCGAGGCTGGCTTCGAGGACACGATCAACGAGCAGTGCTCCAACGTGGAGATCCTGGCGCGTCAGCCCGGCAACTGGAACAAGGACGAGTCGCAGATCGCCGCCTCGGAGATGATCACGTCGGTCGGCGCGGAGAACATCCAGGGCGTCTACGCCGCCGACGACACGATGGTGGCTGGTGCGATCGACGCCCTCATCGCCCGCGACATCGACCCGGCCGATCTGATCATCACCTCCATCGGCAACACCTTCCTCGGCAACCCGCTCGTGCTCGATGGGTCCCTGGACGGGACGGTCTTCCAGTCCTCGTCGTGGGATGGTGAGAACGCCGTGGTCACGGCCCACGAGGTGCTCACCGAGGCACCTGGTGAGCGCATCGTGCGCTTCATGCCGGACGTGAAGGTGACCGCGGAGAACGCGGAGGATCCGGACGTGGCACCCGAGTGGTGATGGTCCGTCGGTAGGCCCCGGGAGGTCCGGGCGGCCCTCGGGCCGCCCGGACCTGCGGGCAGCGGCGGTGACGTGCTGCCGCCAGGGCAGCAAGACGACGATCGAGCGAGGAGACGAGCGATGGACACGACACGGCTCAGCGGCAAGCACGTCCTGATCACCGGAGGCGCCCAGGGCATGGGCGCGGCCGTGGGCAAGCACTACGCCGCCCAGGGGGCCAAGGTGTGCCTCGGCGACATCAACGTCGACGGCGTTGCACGGGTCGCCCAGGAGATCCGTGATGGAGGTGGTGAGGCCACCCACGTCGAGTTGGACGTGACCAGCCAGGAGGACGCGACGGCGGCGGTGGCGCACACGGTCGAGGCCTTCGGCAGCATCAACGTCCTGCTCAACAACGCCGGTATCAACAAGCCGTTGTTCTTCCTCGACATCACGCGCGAGAACTACGAGCGGATCACCGACGTGAACGCCTGGGGCAAGCTGAACATGATGCAGGCGGTGACCGCCCAGATGGTGGCACAGGGCAAGCAGGACCACCCGTACAAGATCATCAACGTGGGGTCGATCCTCTCCCGTGAGGCCTTCGATGACGTGATCGTCTACTCGATGAGCCAGCACGCGGTGCTCGGTCTGATCAAGGGCAGCGCGAAGGCGCTGATCGAGCACAACATCACCGTCAACGGGTATGCGCCCGGGGTGGTGCGCACGGAGATGTGGGAGCAGCTCGACCGTGATCTGGTCGAGATCGGCAAGTTCGAGAAGCACGGCGAGTCGATGGACAGCCTCGCGGAGAACATGATCCTCATGAAGCGCTACTCCTACCCCGAGGACATCGTCGGGACGGCCTCGTTCCTGGCGAGCCCGGAGAGCGACTACATGACCGGCCAGCTACTGATGATCGACGGCGGCATGGTGATCCAGTAGCCACCTCAACCTGCGGGCCCGCGACGACCGACAGCGCGTCGCGGGCCCGCCTCCACCACCCAGAGCAGCTGCCGCGGGTTCGGGAACACCTCGGACACCGAGGAGGTCGAGGTGCTCCGGGCCTGGGGAGGAGCGGCGTCCCGCGAGACGCCGGGGTACGAGCTACAGCCGAACGGTTGACCGGCCCGGCCATCAGGCCCCAGGCCGGTGCTTCCCAGCGCGGCGCTCCCCAGGGCGGTGCTGAGCCACCTCGACGTGGTCGTCGACGTGGGCGTGGGCGTGCAGGCGCTCAGCGTGCGGGCATCGGCGGGACCACGGTGACCGGGATGTGGCTGTGGTTGATCAGGGAGCTGGCCACGCTGCCGAGGACCAGCTTGGACACCGGGCCGAGCCCCCGCGAACCGATCACGACCAGGTCCGCGCCGCGCTCGTCCGCCACGTCCAGCAGAGCGCTCCGCGGATCGCCCTCGACGATCACCGACTCGTGATCGTCGAGCCCGCGCACGTGGAGCGGGGTGCACCAGTCCTCCAGCAGTTCGGGCAGGCTGCGGCGCCTGGTCGCCGGTGGCTGCACGCTGGCATCGGGCACCGGTCCGTGCGCCGCGTGGACCGCGACGATCCGGGCACCCGTGCGTTCGGCCAGATCACCGGCATGCGCCAACGCCCGGGCCGCGTGGCCGGATCCGTCGACGCCGACCATGATCGTCTCGAGCCGGATGTCACGATCCTCCGGGAGGTGGCGGACCACGGTCACCGGGCAGGGAGCATGCTCGCACAGCTGCCGGCTGACCGATCCGAGCAGCAGACCTCGGAAGCCGCCGAGTCCGCGCGAGCCCACCACGATCATCGAAGCGTGCCCCTCGGCGAGGTGGAGCAGCGCGGCGCTGGTCGGTCCGCGGACCACCTCCACACCGACGTCCAGCTCGCTGCCGTCGCCGGCGACCTCATCGAGCAGTGCTGTCAACTCCTCGGTGAGTCGGTCATCGGTCGCTTCAGCGTCCGGCAACGGCGCACGGCCGGGCCACCAGACCGTGTCCGTGGGGTACTGCCAGGCCTGGACCGCCCGCAGCGGGACGTCGAGCCGGCGCGCCACCGCCGCGGCCCACTCCAGGGCCAAGCGTGAACAGTCCGAGGTGTCGACACCGACGAGCATCGCTCCGGCAGGGATGGAACTCCTGAGATCGGTGGCCATCCAGCACCCTCCTCGCAGGTGAGCTCATCGTCGCCGAGGCAGACCCCCCGGGGCCAGGGTCCGAGGTCCCCGTCGTGGCCTGTCCCTGGTCGGTGTCCTGCGCGCAGCAGGCCAGGGCGGCCGGCGACGTCCGCGGCCTTGCGACGTCGACCTGCGTCGGTAGCGACGGGGGTCGACGTCTGTGCCACGGGCCTTGGCGCCAGGACCGTGAGGTACGTCGGAGGCTGGTACGCAGGGTGGGCGGCCCGTCCAGGTGATGGGCGGCACCGTCGCCATCGCTCGCTAGCGTCCGGGGGAGGTGAACGGGGGGCATCCCCGTGCCTGTCACGACGAGCGCTGCCCCGGGCCGTGACGCAACCGGGCGCACCCTGGAGGGATCCATGACCGCAGACGTCGCCGCGATCGTGCTCGCAGCCGGCAAGGGGACGCGGTTCCGCTCCGCGACCGCGAAGGTCCTGCACCGTGCGGCGGGACGTAGCCTCCTCGCCCACGTGCTCGAGGCCGTCCGGCCGCTGGGGCTCGGCCAGGTGCTGGTCGTGGTCGGCCACCAGGCCGAGGAGGTCGCTGGCGAGGTGGCTGCCTGCGGCCTCGACAACAGCTCCACGGTCCTGCAGGCCGAGCAGCGGGGTACCGGTCATGCGGTCCAGCAGGCCATGCCCGCTCTCGATCCGGGTATCCGTCGGGTGCTGGTCCTGCCCGGTGACACCCCGCTGCTGACGGCAGAGCGGCTGGAGCGCCTGCTCGCGGCGGGTCAGCGCGGTGGCGCGCTCCTGAGCGCCAGGATGGAGGACCCCACCGGGTACGGCCGGGTCGTGCGCACCGACGACGGCAGCGTGGCTCGGATCGTCGAGCACCGCGATGCCGACGCCGAGGAGCTCGCGATCGACGAGATCAACGCCGGGATGTACCTGCTGGACCGGACGCGGCTGGAGGAGGCGCTCGCCCAGCTCGGTGACGACAACGCCCAGGGTGAGCTGTACCTGACCGATGTCGTCGAACTGCTGGCCGCTGGGCCGACCCCGGTCGCGCCGCTGCTCACGGCCGCGGATGAGGTCGCGGGCGTCAACGACCGCTCCCAGCTCGCGGCGGCGGCGGCGATGCTGCGGCGTGCCCACCTCGAGCGCCTGATGTGCGAGGTCGGGGTGAGCATCACCGATCCGGCGACCACCTACGTCGACGTCGATGTCGAGGTCGGTCCGGATGCGGTGCTGCTGCCCGGCACGATCCTGGAGTCGGGCACCGCCGTCGGTGCGCGATCGGTGATCGGTCCCCACACCCACCTCAGCAACTGCGTGGTGGGAGCGGATGCGGTCGTGCACAGCACCCGGGGCAGTGATGCGGTCGTGGGGGACGGAGCCAGCGTGGGACCTTTCACCCACCTGCGTCCGGGGACCCAGCTCGGACGAGCGACCAAGGTGGGTGCCTTCGCTGAGACGAAGAACGCCGTGATCGGCTCGGACTCCAAGGTGCCGCACCTGGCCTACGTCGGCGACGCCACGGTCGGGGAGCGGGTGAACATCGCCTGCGGCGTCATCACGGTCAACTACGACGGCCGCACCAAGTCGCACACCACGATCGAGGACGGCGCCTTCGTCGGGTGCGACACGATGCTGGTCGCGCCGGTCACGATCGGCCCCGGTGCCTACACCGCAGCGGGTTCGACCATCACCGACGACGTTCCGCCCGGAGCCCTGGCCATCGCCCGTTCTCGCCAGTCGACCAAGGAGGGCTGGGCCGAACGTCGCCGGAGCTGACCGCCTCGGTGCTGCGGTGAGACCGAACGCGCACTAGCGTCGCGTCCCCACCGCAACCGCCCCCGGGGAGTCGATGGAAGTCGTCACCAAGAAGCGGATGATGATCTTCTCCGGGTCCTCGTACCCCGAGTTGGCCCGCGAGGTCGCGGACCACCTCGGGATGCGTCTCGGCGAGGTGAAGCTGGCTCGGTTCGCGAACGGTGAGTTGTACGCCCGTTTCGAGGAGTCCGTGCGCGGCGCCGACGCCTACGTGCTGCAGTCGCACCTGACGATGCCCGAGGGGATGAGCATCAACGACTTCATCGTCGAGCAGTTGGTGATGCTCGATGCACTGAAGCGGGCATCGGCCAAGCGCACCGTGGCGGTGATCCCCTACTACGGCTACTCACGCTCGGACAAGAAGGCGCAGTCGCGTGAGTCGATCGCCGCGAGGATGATCGCTGACATGTACGAGTCGGTCGGCGTCGATCGCATGATGTCGGTGGACCTGCACACGGGGCAGATCCAGGGCTTCTTCCACGACCCCTTCGACCACCTGACGGCGTTGCCGCTGCTCAAGGCGTGGATCGTCGAGCACACCGACCCCGACGAGCGGGTGATCGTCTCCCCCGATGCGGGCCGCGTGAGACTGACGGAGAAGTTCGCGGGTCAGCTCGGTGCCCCGATCGCGATCCTGCACAAGCGTCGGGACCCGGCGCAGCACAACGTCTCCGTGACGCTCGACGTCATCGGTGACGTCGAGGGCCGTACGGCCATCCTGATCGACGACATGATCGACACCGCCGGCACGATCGTGGGCGCGGCCGAGTTGCTCAAGGAACGCGGTGCCAAGCGCGTCGTCGCCTGCGCGACCCACCCGATCTTCTCCGGGCCGGCGGCCGAGCGGCTGGAGAACTCGGTCATCGAGTCGGTGGTGGTCACCAACACGATCCCGATCCCACCCGAGCGCCGGTGCAGCAAGCTGGTGGTGCTCTCCATCGCGCCGATCATCGCCTCCGCCCTACGGGCGGTGTTCGAGGACCAGTCGGTCTCGGAGATCTTCCAGGGCGAGAACAACTGAACCACCGGTTCGGCCGGGTGGGTTGCCGCGCTGCCGAGCGCCCCGGTACCTTGGCGGATACGGCCCGCATTCGTCGCGGGCCGAGCGCATGTCACCCCCCCGGTTCGTCGTCATCGCGATCGAGGTCCGCCGCACAGCGCGACCTGCCGGGCCAGCGGGGGAGTGCGCGCCCCTCGTGCCACCTCGCCGCCGTCACGACGGTGACCGACCCGCGTTGGGGACCTGCCACGCGAAGGAAGACCGATGTCCGACCAGCTCCGACTGACCGCCGAGTCCCGCTCCGAGCTCGGCAAGGGTGCCACCGGGCGGCTGCGCCGAACAGGCCGCGTGCCCGGGATCGTCTACGGCTACCGGGTCGAGCCGACGCCCGTCCACGTCGATGGGCTGGCGCTCTACCACGCCCTGCACACCGAGGCCGGCGCCAACGCCCTGATCCGGCTCGAGTTCGGCGGTGAGACCCACCTGACCGTGGCCCGTGACCTGCAGCGTCACCCCGTCAAGGGGCACACGCAGCACGTGGACTTCCTGGCCGTGAACAAGGACGTGCAGATCTCCGTCGAGGTCCCCGTCCATCTCACCGCTGAGGACGATCTCGCCGATGACAGCGGTGTCGTGAACCAGATCCTCTACACGGTGCCGGTGCTGGTGAAGCCGCTCGACGTGCCGAACTACTTCGAGCTGTCCCTCGAGGGGCTGGAGATCGGCGACGTGAAGCGGGTGGAGGACCTCGCCGAGTTGCTGCCCGAGGGTGCCGAGTTCGACATCGAGCCGGAACGCACCGTCGTCACGATCAACGCCCCGATGTCCGAGGAGGCCTTGGAGGCCCTCGAGGAGGGTGCGGGGATCGAGGCGGAGGAGCCGGAGCTGATCGGCGAGGAGCCCGAGGAGGAGCCGGTCGGCGAGGAGGTCTGATCGGCGGCCGGTGGCCGCCCCACGCCAGGCATGCTCGCGGGTGTTCCGCGCAAGGCGGGAGGACGTCGTGGCCGACGACCGATGGTTGGTGGTCGGCCTCGGTAACCCGGGGGAGCGCTACGAGCACACCCGCCACAACGTCGGTGCCGATGCCGTGCGTGTCCTCGCGGCCGAACTGCAGGGGTCCTTCTCGCGGCACAAGCGGGCACGCTGCGACATCGCCGAGGTCGCGGTCGATGGTGAACGTCTCGTGCTCGCCCTGCCGCACAGCTACATGAACCGCTCCGGGGGACCGACCCAGGCCGCGGCGGCCTGGTACAAGGTGCCGGTGGAGCGGGTGATCGTCTGCCACGACGACCTCGACCTCGAACCCGGCCGCCTCCGCCTCAAACGAGGGGGTGGCAACGCCGGCCACAACGGTCTCAAGGACATCGACCGGGCGTTGGGTGAGCAGCAGTACCTGCGGGTACGGATCGGTGTCGGTCGTCCCCCCGGCCGCATGCCGGCCCGCGACCACGTGCTCAGGCGGTTCGCGCCGGCGGAACGTGAGACCATGGACGTCGTCCTCGCCGAAGCGGCGGAGGCGATCCGCGTCCTGGTGACCGACGGACTGGAACCGGCCCAGAACCGTTACCACGCCAGGTGACCCACGACGCCGTGCCGGCGGGCGCGACACGTGAGCTGAGGAGGACCCCGTGAGGGAGAGGTTGGAGCAGTTCCAGCAGGCCTGGACCCAGGTCCGCCAGCTCGATCCGAAGATGGTGCCGTGGGTGGTGCTCGGGGCGGCGATCGGCCTGCTCGTCGGGGTCGGCCTCGGAGCGATCTCGCCGGTGCTGACCTTCGTCTTCATGCCCGTCTTCGGGCTCCTGTTCGCCATGCTGGGAGCGCTGGCGGTGTTCAACCGTCGGGCGAGCAAGGCGCAGTTCGCCGCGATCGAGGGCCAGCCGGGCGCGGCCGCGGCGGTGCTGCAGTCGCTGCGCGGGCAGTGGTTCGTCACCCCCGCCGTCGCCGTCAACGCGAAACAGGACATGGTCCACCGGGTGGTCGGCCGTTGCGGCATCGTGCTGGTCGGAGAGGGGGCACCTCAGCGGGTCAAGGGCCTGCTCGCCAAGGAACGCAAGCGCATGCAACGCGCGACCGGCGAGGTGACCGTGACCACGCTCGTCGTGGGCGACCGGGAGAACGAGACGCCGCTGCGCAAGCTCCAGGTCACGCTCAGCAAGCTCCCACGGGAACTGAAGAAGGGGGAGGTGCCCAAGCTCGAGCGCAAGCTGAAGCCGCTCGACCGCGACCTGCCCATCCCCAAGGGTGTCGATCCGATGTCCGCCGCGAACCGACGGCGTCCCAAGCCCCGCTGAGCAGGTGCTCGGGCACGGGGCCTGACGTCCCCCACGAGGAAGCCTTGGCTGCTGCCGCTGACGCTCCGCGCTCCGTCGACGACGTCCTCGACCCGGGGCTCGCCGTCGGGGCGCTGGCCGCTGCGCTGCGGTCCGGCCGAGCGGCGTGGGACACGATCGTCGCCGGTGACGACCTCGTCTGCGTCCCCTCGGCCCGGCCGTACGTGCTGAGCCTGCTGGCCGAGCAGGCCGCACCGCTGCTGGTGCTGACACCCCGCACCTCCGATGCCGAAGCGCTCGCCGACGGCCTCTCCGCCTACCTCGGGGAGGACCGGGCCGTGGTCTTCCCCGCCTGGGAGACCCTGCCGCACGAGCGCCTGTCGCCGCAGCCCGCCACCGTGGGTCGGCGGTTGGCGGTGCTGGACCGACTCACCCACCCCGCCGACCACCCGGAGCCCTTGCTGGCGGTCGTCGCACCCGTTCGCGCCGCGCTGCAGCCCATGGACCCCAACCTGGCCGAGCAGCGGCCCCTGACGGTGACCGCGGGGTGGTCCGGGTTCGAGGCCCTGGCCGACCGGTTGGCCACCCTCGGTTACAGCCGCACGCCCCAGGTCGAATCGCGGGGTGAGTTCGCGGTCCGGGGCGGCATCGTGGACGTGTTCCCGACGGCGGGCGAGCACGCGGTCCGGATCGAGTTCTGGGGCGACGAGATCGAGTCGCTGCGGGGCTTCAGCGTCGGTGACCAGCGCTCCACCGAGGCCGTCGACCAGGTCGTGGTCGACCCGGCCCGCGAACTCGTGCTCGACGAGGACCTGCGCTCGCGGGCCCGGGCAGCGGTGGCGCAGTGGCCGCATCTGACGGACGAACTCGACCGGCTCGCCGACGGGCAGACCTTCGAAGGGGCCGAGTCGCTGGTCACGATGCTGGCACCCGAGCCGGCGCTGTTGGTGGACTACCTCCCCGACTCGGCTGGGCTCGCCCTCGTCGACCCGCTCCTGCTCGAGGAACGGGCCGGCAAGCTGCGCGAGGAGGCGGAGGTGCTGGCCGACACGGCCTGGCGCACCGCCGCCAGCGTCGGAGGGACCACGACGCCGCGGTCGCGAACGGGGGCGCCCCCGGCAGGGGATGAGGCGTCTCCTCGTCGCGACGGGTTCGCCGCACCCGGTGAGCTGTTGGCACGCGGGCCGCAGCGCAGTTGGCGGCTCACCCCCTTCGGCTCGGCCGCTGGGACACGTCTGGACACGGCCGCCTGGGACTCGTTCCGTGGTGACATCGTCACCGCGTCCCAGCGGCTGCGCGGGCTGCTCAGCGCCGGTGAGCGCGTGGTCGTCTCGGTCGACGCCGACGGACCGGCGCGGCGCATCGCCGACGTGCTGCGCGAGCAGGGGGTCCCGGCCGTGATCGCCGGGACGGTCGCCCGTGAGCCGGACGGGGCACGGGTCGAGGTGGTGGTCAGCCGGCTCAGGACCGGGTTCCGTTCCGAGGAGCTCCACCTCGCCGTCCTCGGCACGTGGGACCTGTTCGGGCCGCGGCGACGGCGGGCCAGTCGGCGCTTGGGGACCCGGAGCACGGCGGCGGACACGGCGCTGCAGCTCGAGGTCGGTGATGCCGTGGTGCACCGCACCCACGGGGTCGGTCGCTACCAGGGGATGGTCACCCGGGAGCTCACGGGTGTCGACGGCCGCCGAGCGAAGCGCGATTACGTGCTGCTCGAGTACGCCAACGGCGACACGCTGTACGTGCCGTCCGACCAGGTGGACGCGATCGCGCGCTACCAGGGCGGCGAGACCCCCAGCGTGATGTCGCTGGGCGGTGCGCAGTGGGAACGCGCCAAGCACCGCGTCCGCAAGGCCGTCCGTGACATCGCGGCGGAGCTGATCCGCCTCTACGCCGCTCGGATGCACGCTCCCGGCCACGCCTTCGCCCCCGACGGGCAGCTGCAGCTCGAGCTCGAGGATGCCTTCGCCCACGTGGAGACCCACGACCAGCTCACCGTCGCCGACGAGATCAAGCAGGACATGGAGGCCCCGCTGCCGATGGACCGGCTGCTGGCGGGCGACGTCGGGTTCGGCAAGACCGAGGTGGCGGTGCGGGCCGCGGCCAAGGCGATCTTCGACGGCAAGCAGGTCGCGGTGCTGGTCCCCACGACGATCCTGGCGCAGCAGCACCTCGAGACCTTCCGGGAGCGGTTCTCCGGCTTCCCGGTCGAGGTCGAGGAACTGAGCCGCTTCGTCACCGACAAGGGCAAGCGCCGGGTCCTGGACGGGCTGGCGGCCGGCACGATCGACATCGTGGTCGGGACCCATGCGCTGCTCGGCGCCCGGGTGCAGTGGAAGGACCTCGGTCTCGTCATCGTCGACGAGGAGCAGCGCTTCGGGGTGAGCCAGAAGGAGAAGCTCAAGCAGCTCAGGACCTCGGTGGACGTGCTGTCGATGTCGGCGACGCCGATCCCGCGCACCCTGGAGATGGCCGTCTCCGGGATCCGGGACCTGTCGGTGATCGAGACACCGCCCGAGGACCGCCAACCCGTCCTGACCTCGGTCCAGCCCTACGACGAGGGGCAGGTGGCGTTGGCGATCCGTCGCGAGCTCCTGCGTGACGGGCAGGTCTTCTACGTCCACAACCAGATCGATTCGATCCACCGGGTGGCGGCCAGCCTGGTCGAACTGGTGCCCGATGCGCGTGTCGAGGTGGCCCACGGCCAGATGGACGAGCGAGCGCTCGAGCGGGTCATGGTCAGGTTCTGGGACCGTGAGATCGACGTCCTGGTCTCGACGACCATCATCGAGTCCGGTCTCGATGTCCCGAACGCCAACACCCTCATCATCGAGCGTGCGGACCTGCTGGGGCTCTCACAGCTGCACCAGCTCCGCGGCCGGGTCGGGCGGTCGTCGGAGCGGGGCTACGCCTACTTCCTGTTCCCCGAGGGGGCGTCGATCACCGAGCCGGCCTACGAGCGGCTCAAGACGATCGCCGAGCACGCCCGGTTGGGCTCGGGTCTGGCCATCGCGATGCGGGATCTCGAGATCCGTGGTGCCGGCAACGTGGTCGGCGCCGAGCAGTCGGGGCACGTGGCCGCGGTCGGGTTCGACATGTACTCCCAGCTGCTCAAGGAGGAGATCGGTGACCTGACCGGGGAGCCGGTCGAGCGCGAGGTGGACATCAAGGTCGACCTGCCCGTGGACGCGCACCTGCCCCACGACTACGTCGCCGACGCGACCCAGCGGCTGGAGCTGTACCAGCGCATCTCCGCGGTGCGTGATGCTGCGGGCGTGCGCGACGTCCGAGCCGAGCTCGAGGACCGGTTCGGGCCCCTGCCGGCGCCCGCCGACCGTCTGTTGACGATCGCCGCGCTGCGGGCCGCGATGCGCCGCTGGGGGCTCGGTGAGCTGGCCCTGACCCCCAAGCAGCAGCTCCGTCTGGCGCCGGTGTCGCTGAGCGAGTCCCAGCTGGTGCGCCTCGAGCGGCGTTTCCCCGGCCACCGCGTGCGCGCCGAGCAGGGCGAGCTGCTCGTGCCGTTGCCGCGGCCGGTGCCCGAGGACCTGATCGCCTGGGCCGCCGGGGTGCTGCGTGAGGTCTTCGGTCGTCGCTGACCGGCGGCGGCCACCTCGGTGCCTTCCCACCGCCCTTCCTCCCACCCTGTCCGCGGGAGTTGGGTGCGTTCTGCCCCGGTTCCCGGGGCGTTCTGCACCCGGTCACGCCGGGTCGCGGGAGTGGTGGAGCGGGCTCGTGGGCCGGGAGGCCCGTGGCCCGTGGCCCGTGGCCCCGGGCCCCAGGAACCACGGGAGGAGGGGGCGAGCGGTCTGTCCGCTGCAGGGGTCAGGGGCCGTCGGGATCGTCGAGTTCGTGGCCACGGGTCTCCGGGAGGAACCAGAAGCCGAGCGCGATGATGGCCGTCGCGATGCCGATCCACCTCGCTGCCGAGGCGAACCCGCCGGTCAGATCGGCCAGCACGCCGAAGGAGGTCAGGCCGATCACGGCTCCGACCACCCCGGCCACCGTCTCCCATCCCGCCACCGTCGCACGGACGGCGGTTGGCACGAGTTCGGCGACCAGCGCACCGGTCGGTGGCGCGAAGGCGCTGCTGGCCGTGATCGCGAGCAGGTAGCCGATGGCCAGGTCCCGCTCGCTTCCCCCGTAGGCGTAGGTCACCGCGAGCCCCGTGGCGGCCATCGCGACCCCAGCCGTGACCGTCCGCCCGAGGTGATCGGCGCTGAACCTGCCGACCAGGATCCCCACGAGCCCCGCCGGCCCCGCCCCGAGCACGAGCGCCGAGAGCAGCAGTGGGGAGGCGCCGAGGACGCCCTCCCCGTAGACGAACAGGTACGTGAAGCCGGGGCCGGTCGCCAGAGCGATCGCACCCACCAGCGTCGCGAGGAGGACGACGCGGCCGAGGAGCGCCCGAGGGACCCGGCCGGGGAACCCCGTCGCTGCCACCAGGCCGGTGGCGATGGCGGGCTCACGGATCCGCCGGGCCAGCAGGGGCAGTAGCAGCAGTGGCACCAGCGAGAACGCCATGACGGGCCGGAACGAGGTGTCTCCCGGCAGCAGCCCGCGTCCGACGGCGATGATGCCGGCACCGAGGCCGTAGGCGGCGGCGATGAGGGCCAGGGCCCAGGCGCGGGAAGCGCTGTCGGTCTCCTCCGCCGCCATCACGCCGGCGAGCGCGTTGACCGCCGAGAGCAGGGGGCGCGCCAGCGCCACGAGGAGGACGAACACCCAGAATCCCCATGCCAGCGCCGAGAGCGTCGTGAAGGCGAGTCCGAGCGCCGTTGCGGCCAGCAGGACCGAGCGCCGTCCCCAACGATCGGCCATGGCCGCGGTCGGCAGGCTCCCGAGCGACGAGAGGCGGATCAACCCCAGTGCCAGCCCCAGCGTCGTGGCGGGCAACCCCAACTGATCCAGCGCGCCGTCGCCGACGACCTCGCCGAACTCCACCGCGACATCGCGGATCACGGTGGTCACACCGAACTGGGCGATGCCCGAGGCGATCGAGAGCGCGGCAACGGTCACCACCGGCGCGGTCAACCAGCGTGGACGCCACCAGGGGCTGCTGACGGCGTTCGGGTCAGGGTGCACGCGCGTCCTCGCCGTCGTCGCGTCGGACCGTAGCGCCCGCCGGCGGTAGCGTGCGCCCATGCGTCTGATCACCTGGAACGTCAACTCGATCCGTGCCCGCCTGCCACGGATCAGCGAACTGCTGCACCAGCACCGCCCGGATGTGGTCTGCCTCCAGGAAACCAAGGTCGGTGCCGATGCCTTCCCGCACGACGCGCTGCGGGCACTCGGCTACCGGTCGATCGCCGCCTCGGAAGGACGCTGGAATGGGGTGGCGCTCCTCGTGCGACAGGACGCCGAGGTGGAGGCGGTGGTGACCTCGTTGCCCGGCGCGCCCGATCCCACCGAGGCCCGGTGGGTGGAGGCCACGATCGACGGGGTGCGCGTCGCGTCGGTCTACGTGCCGAACGGACGCGATCGCGAGCACCCCATGTTCGCCGTCAAGCTGCGCTTCCTGGAGGCCATGCGCGACCACCTCGCCGCCCTGCTCCCCGAGGGGCCGACGGTGGTGGCGGGTGACGTCAACATCGCACCTGAGGACCGGGACGTGTGGGATACCGCCCAGGCGGGACTGACCACCCACATCACTCCGCAGGAACGTGAGCGGCTGACCGCGCTGCTGGACCTCGGGATGCTCGACGCCTACCGCGTGGTGGAGCCGGAGGCGACCGGTTTCACCTGGTGGGACTACCGACTGCGGTCCTTCCAGCAGGGCTTCGGCATGCGGATCGATCTCGTGCTGGTCAGCCGACACCTGGCGGTCGAAGCGTGCGAGGTCGACACCACCTTCCGCGTGGCCAACGCCGCCGGTGACAAGCCGTCCGACCATGCGCCGGTGGTCGTCCAGCTCGGGCGCTGACGGGCTCGCTCGGTTCCGCCGCGCCAGGGATCACCGCCAGGGATCACTCCGGGTGGTCGGCATGCCCGGTGCGATCGAAGTGGATGTGGCGCTTCTGCGCCGGCAGATGGTGCGGATCGTCGAGGACCACGGCCCCGTTCTCGAGGGTGGTCAGCGGGATGCCGTAGGCCTGGGTGAGCGCCCGGGCGGTGAGCACGTCGGTCGGCGACCCGGAGGCCACGACCTCGCCACCGAGTAGCAGCACGTGGTCCGCCTCCGCCGCCTCGGGCAGATCGTGCGTGCTCACCACGATGGTCGTCCCGCGCTCACGCTCCTTCTGGAGCACGTCGTCGATGATGTCCTTCGAGACGAGGTCGAGGCCGGTGATGGGCTCGTCGAGCAGGAGGACGTCGGCCTCCTGGACCAGCCCTTGCGCTATGAAGACCCGTTGACGCTGCCCTCCGGAGAGCTCGTCGAGGTGCCGGTCCCGGAGTTCGGTGATGCGCAGACGTTCCATGGCGTCCATGCAGCGCTCGCGATCGTCGCGCCGTGCCGGGGTGAACATGCCGAGGTGGGCGAACCGGCCCATCAGCACCGTCTCTCGGACGGTCACCGGCATCGTGTCGTTGACGGTGGTCGACTGCAGGACGTACGCGATGGCCCGGTGGCGCCGCGATCGGATCGTGATCGACAGGCGGCCCGAGACCGGTTCCAGGAGTCCAGCGATGGCATGCAGCAGGGTCGACTTGCCCGAGCCGTTCGGTCCGATGAGTGCGGTCAGGGACCCGACCGGGATCTCGAAGTCGGACGCGCGCAGGGCGACCTGGTTGTCCCAGGCGAGGACGAGGTCGCGTCCGACGACCGCGTTGGCCTCGCTCATGAGCGGCGCCACCGTTCGTCGGGCGCGACCGGCCACCGCTCCTGCGCCGGTCGTGGGGCTCCCGGGTGCGGTGCCGAGGCGTTGCGTGGTCGAGGGCCGTGACGGGTCACACCGGTCGAAGGGAGCAGCAAGGTGATCATGACTTGTGGAGGCTACCAGGCTTGCTACACTTCGGAACAAGAGTCATTCTTATAATTTTGCCGACCATGCTCACGAGACGAGCAGAAGAGGACGGACCGACATGCGCCACCATCTGAGCCTGGCTCGAGGTCGACACGCAAGCTGGCTGGTCCTCCTGGCGATGTCGCTGGTGCTGGCCGCGTGCGGGACGGGCACCGACGGCACCACAGCGCAGGAGGACGGCGACAGCACCGCAGCCGAGGAAGGCACCGGCAGCGAAGACACCGACGACGCCGCAGCCGGAGCCGAAGACGACACCGACAGCGCCGCAGCTGCCGCCGAGGAGGGCGCTGCACCGCCACTGGTCGTCGTGACCACCACGATCCTCGGTGACATCGTCGAGAACGTGGCCGGCGGGGAGGCCACCGTCGAGGTGCTGATGCCACTGGGCGCCGACCCGCACGCTTTCGAGGCCTCCGCGCAGCAAGCCGCGTTGCTCCGCGACGCCGATCTGGTGGTCGCCAACGGTCTCGGGCTCGAGGAGGGTCTCCTCGACGCCATCGCCGCTGCGGAGCAGGAGGGCGTGCGCGTGCTCGAGGTCGGGCCGGCCCTGGACCCGATGCCGTTCGAGGGGCCGGACGCCCACGGGGACGAGGACGACCACGCCCACGGGGACGAGGACGACCACGCCCACGGGGACGAGGACGA
>JAWLDJ010000019.1:20501-31541 GCA_041686695.1 Nitriliruptoraceae bacterium | reverse complement strand
GCTGTCCTCCGGGGTGCAGGGGTTCACGACGATCCACGCCGGCTCGGCCCGCCAGGCGCTCTCCCGCCTGCGGTTCATCTGTCAGTTGGCGGACACCCGCTCCGAGCTGCCCATGACGGCGTTGAACACTCTGGTCACCGAGGCGGTCGACATCGTCGTCCAGACCTCCCGGGTGGAGGGGGTCCCACGGGTCGACGAGGTCCTCGCGGTGGAGGACCAACAGGCCGGCCATGGCGCCACCGCCTTCACGGTGACCGACCTGTTCGCCCGGGAGAGACCGGACGCCCCGCTGGCATGGACCGGCAACGTGCCCGTGCGGTGTACCCGTGCCCTGTCGGCGGCCGGGGTCGATCTCCATCGGCTCCTGGATGCCCCCACGGTCGCCCAGACGACGGTGGGGCAGCCATGACCACCGGGCTGCTCGGGTTCCTGCTCGCGTTGCTGGCGGCCTACGGGGTGTTCCTGCTCTACACCTCGGTGGTCTTCGGTTGGCGAGGTGTCGGGGTCTCGCCCGGCATCGGCCGGCGACGGCGACGGCCCCCTGTGGCCGACCTGCTGGTCCAGGCAGGCCTGGAGCACGTGCGCGTCGTGGAGTTCGTCGCCGTGGAGATCGTGCTGTTCACCGTTGCCGCAGCCTTCGGCTACGCCATCTGGGGCGGCGTCCTCGCCGCCCTGGGAGCCGGCGTGGCCGCCGCTGCCATCCCGATCGCCAGCACCCGTAGCCGCCGGCGTGCCCGCCGGGAGCTGGCCCGTGAGGCCTGGCCACGGATGATCGAGGAGATCAGGCTCCAGACGGTCACCCTCGGACGGTCGATCCCGCAGGCACTGTTCTCGGTCGGATCCAAAGGTCCCGAGGAGATGCGCTCGGCGTTCGCGGCCGCGCAGCGCGAGTGGCTGATCTCCACCGACTTCGACCGCACCCTGCAGGTGCTCAAGGCCCAACTCGCCGATCCGACCGCCGACGCCGTGTGCGAGACGCTCCTGATCGCGCAGGAGGTCGGTGGGACCGACGTGGACCAGCGGCTCAGAGCCCTGGTCGATGACCGCACCGACGACCTCCAGGGGCGCAAGGACGCGCGGGCGAAGCAGGCTGGGGTGCGGTTCGCACGCTCCTTCGTCATCGTGGTGCCCGTGGGGATGGCCCTGGTCGGGCTCGGCATCGGGGACGGGCGCGCAGCCTTCCAGACCACCACCGGGCAGCTGTGGGTGCTGGTGGCCTTCGCCATGATGGCGGGTTGCTGGATGTGGGCCAGCCACCTGCTCAAGCTCCCCGAGGAGGAGCGGGTCTTCTTCCACGACGTGGAGGCCGCACCATGACCGTGTGGCTCCTGTGCAGCGCCCTGCTGCTGTGGGCGGGGCTCACGCTATTGCTGTCGGAGCTCCGGTGGTTCTCCCGGCGACCGCTGGCGGAGCGGATCGGTCCGTACCTGCCGGGAGGGATGGGGCAGCGTTCGCGCAGCGGACTGTTGTCCGTCGAGTCCTTCCGCGAGGCGGTCGGCCCGCTGGCCCGGTCGCTCGGCTCGCAGTTCTCGCGCCTGTTCGGCGTCAGCGAGGATCTCGACCGTCGTCTCCGGCGGGTGCATGCCGACCTCGATGTCACCGAGTTCCGGGTCCGTCAGATCGGCTGGGCGCTCGGGGGCCTCGGCATCGGCGCCTTGGCGGTGCTCGCCACCCGTCCGCCGCCGGCCGTCGCCCTGCTGCTCACGCTCGGCGGGATGCTGCTGGCGTTCCTGGTGCTCGAGCAGCAGGTGACCGCCGCCTCCGACCGGTGGAAGCGCGCGGTGCACCTCGAACTGCCCGTCGTGGCGGAGCAGATCGGCATGCTGCTCGCCGCCGGCTACTCCCTGGTCGGCGCGATGGACCGCGTGGCGCGTCGCGGTCGAGGCGCGGTCGCCACCGACCTGCGGCAGGTGCTCGCGCGGATCCGCCAGGGGCGGGACGAGACGGCGGCCCTGCGCGAGTGGGCGGAGCTCGCCGACGTCGATGCGGTCGACCGGTTCGTCGCCGTCCTGGCGCTCAACCGTGACGCCAGCGACCTCGGGCGGCTCATCGCCGCTGAAGCCCGTGGGATGCGTCGTGACGTGCAGCGCGAGCTGGTGGAGACCATCGAGAAGCGGGGCCAGCAGGTCTGGATCCCGGTGACGGTGGCAACGCTGGCACCAGGTGTGATCTTCATCGGCATCCCGTTCACCTCGGCGCTGTCGGGGTTCCTGACGTGATCGCCGACAGCCTCCCGAGGTCGTGCGGCCCGAGGGCCGCCGCTCAGCTCCCCGCGCACCCGCCGGGGAGCATCACCCATCCCACCACGGACCCACCGGGTCCGGGTGGGCCAGACACCGGACGGGGTCATCATGGAACTCCTGCACAGCGGCAGCCGGCTCGACCGTCTCCACGACGAAGAGGGCGGCGAAGGCGTCATCTCCACGGCGATCGCCGTGCTGATCATGGCGATCATCGGTGGGCTGATGTGGGTCGCCTTCCAGGGCGTCTTCACCTCCGCCGACGAGCGGATCACCTCCGAGGTCGAGTCCATCGGCAGCTGAGGTGCGAACGCGGCCGGGCCGGCCAAGAGGACGGCTCCGGGCCGATCACCATGTCGTTCGGCGTGGCCATCTTCCTCGGCTTCCTGTTGCTCGCGACCCAGGTGATGGTCCACCTGTACGCCACCTCCACGGTCACCGCGGTCGCCTTCGACGAGGCACGTCGAGCCAGCACCGAGGGCGGGCGCTGCGAGGGGGTCGAGGCCCGGGTGATCGAGCGGTTGGGGGAGTGGGGACGGCGGCCGGGCGTCAGAGTCACCTGCGCCGCCGGCACCCCACCCCAGCCGGGCTCGGCGGGAGTGCCGACCACCGTGCGCATCACCGGGCCGTCACCGGCCCGCTCACTGAGCATCTTCGGCAACCGTGCCATCGTTCGGGTCGATCGGTCGGCGAGTTTCCTGACCGAGCGCGAGGTGGCGCGCTGATGCCACGGCGGAGCGTGGGCGAGGCCGGGTTCACCGCCGGCCTGGAGGCGTTGGCGTTCGGCGTCCTCGTCTTCGTCTTCGGCACGCTGCTGATCATGAACGCCTGGGCGGTGGTCGACGCGAAGTTCGCCACCTCCGCGGCGGCCCGCGAGGCCGTCCGGGCGGTGGTCCAAGCCGGACGCCCGGACCTGACGGTCATGCAGCTCGAGGCCCGCGCCGCCGGCGCGGCACGCCAGGCCTTCGTCGCTCACGGCTACACCGTCGACCCGGTCCTGACCGACACCACCCTCGCACGGACGCGGTGCGCCACCGTGGCCGTCACGGTCGAGCTCGAGGTCGCAGCGACGGTGGTGCCCGGTCTCGTCTCGTCGGCCACCTACCCGGTGCGTTCGAGCCACGCCGAGGTGGTCGACCCCTTCCGCAGCGGCCTGGACGGAGACGGGGTGGACGACTGTGGCTTCTGAACCGGTCGGTTGGCTACGCCGCAGCAGGTACTGGCGTGAGCGGGCGGGCAACACGCTGGTGCTGTTCCCCGCGGCGATGCTGATCGTGTTCGGTCTCGGCGCGGTGGCGCTCGACACCGCCACGGTGTTCCTGGGCCAGCGGCGTCTGGTGGACGTGGCGAGCGCGGTGGCCAACGATGCCATCGCGGCGGTGGACGTCGACGCCTTCTTCGCCCAGGACGCGGAGGCGGCTGCGGTGCCACTGGATCGGGCCCGGGCCGAACGTCGACGCGATCAGATCGTCGCGCGACAGTCGCAGGACCGGTCCCTCTCGCAGCTGGCGTGCGTGATCGAGGTGCTGGCCGCCGGGCCACCCGCACGGGCGGAGGTGGTCTGCACCGCCACCGTACGACCGATCCTGGCGCCGGTGTGGCCGGGGGCTGCGAACCAGCGGGCCATCCGGGCCCGCGAGGTGGCGGTCGGTGAGCAGCGGCCCAGCTGAGCGCCCCGGCTGAGGGCCCCCGCTGCGGGCCCCGGCCGAGCGGCCCGGCTGCGCGTCGGTCGCCTACGACTCGGCGTGCACCGCGTACAGCCGTAGGGGGTCGCGCCCCTGGTTACGGACGTTGTGCCGGGTCCCGCCTGGGATGAAGACCAGGCTGCCGGCGCGGACCGGGGTGCGTTCACCGGCGAGTTCGGCTTCGCCGCTGCCCGCCACGACCACCAACGTCTCGTCAGCCCCGGCGTGGATCTCGGGCCCGATCTCGCCGCCAGGCGGGACCGTCAGCACGTCGACGTGGGTACTCGGCCCGGCCACGACCTCACGCCGTACCGCGGCGCTCGGGACGTGATCGGTCTCGATCGCCTCCATCGTGGGAACCTCCATGGTGTCCGTCCTTCCCGCACGAAGAAGCGACGGACCCGGTGGGTCCGTCGCGGTCTGTGGTGAGCCGGTTCCGCCGGTCGGCTCGGCCGGGTGCGCGGCACCCGCTGGCCGGGCGGCGCGCACCCGGCGGTCCCCACCGCGGCCCTGCTCCGGCGCGCTCGCGGTCGAGCCCGCCGTGTGCCGTCCTCGGACCGCGCGGCTGCTCACCGGCGACTCCTGTCCTGCTGCTGCTGGACGCGCCCCGGGCCGCGGCGGTGCCATGGCCCGGCTCGATGCGTCCCGGCTAGCCAAGCGCGCGGCGCCGGTCACCGGGAGGGGCGAAGGTCCCGGTGCTCACCACCGAACGGGCTGTTCGGATCCCCGGCACCGACAGGACCCACCGCATCGGTGCGACGGGGAGCACGGCTAGCGTGGCACCGCCATCCCCGTCCCGTCGTCGCGCGGCCACAGCCTGGCCGGCCCGGTGCTCGCTCGCGGCGTGCCGTGAGCCGTCGCGGGTCCGGGGCTGGCCCCTGCACATCCTGCGCCGCCGCACGAGGCCCACCCGTGTCGACCCGCTCACGCCGTCTCGTGGCGCTCGCGCTGCCGGCGACGGTCACCCTGATCGCCGACCCCGTCATGGGGCTGGTCGACACCGCCGTCGTCGGACGGCTCGGCGCGGCCGAGCTCGGCGCCCTCGGGCTGGCCGTGTCGGTGCTGGCAGCGGGATCGTGGGTGTTCAACTTCCTGGTCTTCGGCACGACCTCGGCGGTGGCCCGCGCCGTGGGGGCGCGTGAGCGTCGTACCGCCGGACGGCGGGTGAGCCACGCCGTGCAGGTCGGGCTCCTCCTCGGCGTCGCGGTGGCGGTCGTGCTGTTCGCGCTGGCACCGACGATCCTGCGCGGGCTGGGTGCCGTGACATCGTTGCTCGACCCGGCCACCACCTACCTGCGGATCCGGGCCGTCGGGATCCCCTTCCTGCTGCTGGGCTTCGTCGGCCACGGTGCCTTCCGAGGGGTGTCCGACACGCGGACCCCACTCGGGATCGCGGTCGGCGCCAACATCGTCAACGCTGCCCTGACCTTCTGGCTGGTGCTCGGTGTGGGCATGGGTATCGCCGGAGCCGCCTGGGCGACGGTGGCCGCCGAGGTGCTGACGGTGGTGGCCTTCGCCGTCCTGCTGCCGCGGACCGGGCTGCCGCTGCGCGGCCACGGGCTGCCGCGGCGAGCGGAACTGCGGGTCCTGTTCGCCGTCAGTCGGGACCTGGTGCTGCGGACCGGAGGACTGGTGCTCGGGTTGCTGGCGATCGCCGCAGCGGCCGCCCGGGTCGACGCTGAGACCGCTGCGGCCTACCAGGTCCTCTACCAGACGATGCTGCTGCTGTCGTTCCTGATGGACGGCGTCGCCATCGCCGGGCAGGCCATGGTGGGCACGGCGCTCGGCAGTGGTGACGAGCAGGAGGCACGGGCCACCGGCCGTACGGTGTGGTGGTGGGGCGTCGGCGGTGGGATCGCGCTCGCCGTCCTGCTCGGGCTCGGCGCCGGGCTCCTGCCGCGTCTGTTGACCGACGATCCCGCCGTGCTGGCCACGGTCGCCACCGCCTGGTGGCTGCTGGCGCTGGGCCAGGTGCTCAACGGGCCGGTCTACGCCCTGGACGGCGTGCTCATGGGGGCCGAGGACTTCGCCTACCTGCGCACCTGGACCCTGCTCGCCGGCATCGTCGGCGGGGTCGGTGGCCAGCTCGTGGCCAGCCTGGGCGGTGGCGTGCTCGGGCTGTGGGCAGCGGTCCAGCTCCTCATGGTGGTGCGGTTCGTGTCGCTGGTGTGGCGGGTGCGTGGCAGCGGCTGGCTGCGCGCCGGTGCCACGCTCGGCGTCGATCGCGCCTGAGGCGGTCCACCGGATCGCCCCAAGGCAGCCCGGTCTAGCCGGTCGGGGCCGACCACAGCCGTTCGTCCTCCGGGATCGCCTCCACGAGCCGCCGGAGCTGGTCCGCGACCTCGTGCACGAACCGGTGCACGGTCGCCTCGGCCAACCCGCCCAGGGCCACGCGGTCGGCGCCGGCGCCGATCGCCCCCAGCGGCGGTTCGTAGGTCCCGTTCAGCGTCACCTGCGTCAGCGGTGGGTCGAAGACCAGCGCCGCGACCTCGAGCTCGGCCTCCATGGTCGGGAACAGCAGCCGGCCCGTCTCGGCGTGCCAGCTGAGCGGGACGACCGACGAGGTGATCTGGCGGGGTTCGAACTCGCCGATCCGGATCACCACCTCGTGGGAGACGGAGAAGCCGCCCACCTCCACCTCCAGCGGGCGTGACAGCACCCGGGCCTGCTCGACGGACTCGTCGGTGGCCTGCTGCAGGACCCGGGTGGCGTTCTCGGCCAGCAGCCGGATGCACAGGTCGAACGGCGCCTCGACGTAGGCGTAGACATGGAGTTCGCGGGACACGGGGTGGCCTCCCTCGATCGCAGGTCCGCGGCCGCCGGCTCCCGGTGCGGCGTCGGTTGCCCCCACGCTAGGTGGAAGCTCGCCGTCACGGGAGCCATCCGGTGGTGGCCGTCCCGCGATGCGTCGCCGCTCAGGGTGTGAAGGTGGCCACGACCTCGACGTGGTGGGTCATCGGGAACAGGTCGAGCGGGGCGGCGCGGCGCAGCCGGTAGCCGTGGGCGACCAGGTGCCGGGTGTCCCGCGCCAGAGCGGCCACGTCGCAGGCGACGTAGACGATCGCCGCCGGCGCCAGGGTGCACAGGTCGGTGATGGCCTGCGCGCCGGCTCCGGTGCGCGGCGGGTCGAGCACCACCACGTCGGGTGGATCGAGCGGTGGCACCGGCGTGATCGGTGTCTCGCCCGCCGGCGCGGACGAGGACCCCCGCGCCGCCTGGCGCAGCAGCGGCTGGACCGCCTCGTGGCGTGCGTGGAGCGACAGAGCGTTGCGCTGAGCGTTGCGCCGGGCGGCCGCCACCGCGGCGGCATCGCCCTCGACCGCGACCACCTCCGCGCCGGCCCGTGCCAGGCCGAGCGAGAGCAGACCGACCCCGGCATACAGATCCCAGGTCAGGGCGCCGTCGATCGGGCCGGCGGCCTCGACCACCTCGCGCAGCAGCGCCGTCGCCGCCGCCACCCCGGGCTGGAAGAAGCTCAGCGCCGGCACCTCGAAACGCAGCCCGTCCACCTCCACCTCGATGTCGCCGTCACCACGCATCGCCACGGCGTCACCGTCGGGTTGGGCGAGCAGCAGGTCGAAGTCGCCGCCGGGCAGCTCCAGGGGCCCGGGGCCCGGGGTCAGCACCGCCGCCCCGTCGCCCTCGGGGGTGAACCGTCTGAGTCGGACCTCGCTCGCCCCGGTGGCATCACCGATCTGCTCCCGCAGCCGCTGGGCGCCCGGTGCGAGCACCAGGCACCGGTCGACGGGCACGACCTCGTGGCTACCGGCCCGGTGGAACCCGAGCCGACCGTCCGGTGCGGCATGCAGCCGTGCCTGGGCGCGGTAGCCGACGTCGGGTCCGACGGCGCGGCAGGCGAGCACCGGCGGATCGGCGATCCCACCGAGTCGTTGCAGTTGCTCGCGCACCACCCGGGTCTTCAGCACACGCTGGGTCGTCGGTGTGGCGTGCTGGAGGTCGCAGCCGCCGCACTCCGGGACGAAGGGGCACGGGGGGACGACCCGTCCGGGGCTCGGCTCGACCACCTCGAGCAGGTCCGCTCGCGCCCAACGGGCCCGGTCGTCGGTGACCTGCAGCCGGACGCGCTCGCCGGGCAGGGCGCCGGGGACGAACACGGCCTTGCCACGGACCCGGGCGACGCCCTGCCCACCGTGGGTGATGCCGTCGACGGTGACCAGCTGGGGATCACGAGGCAGCGGTGCACGGCGCGGTCGGGTGCGGCTCACCCTTGCGTCCCTTCGTCCGGTCTCGCCTCGGCGCCCCCGTCGGGCCCGTCCTGGGTCCCCCCGTCCGGGGTCGGCCCGAGCTCGTCGCCGGTCTCCACCTCAGCACCGACGGAGCCGGGCTCGGTGCTGCGTTCGACGACCGCACGCAGGGCGATGTCGATGACCTCGAGGTGGTCGGTGGCGCGGGATGCCGCCCGGCGGGCCAGCTCCAGCTCCTCGCTGGTCCGCGCCAGATCGACCCATGCGATCGCCCGACTGGCCTCGCCGTCCAGGGCGAACACCCGCTCCTCGGCGCTCTCGAGGTCGCCGGCACCGGCCGTGGCGGCCCGGGCACTGGCGACCACACCGGGCGCGTCGAGCTCCCACGCCCCGAGGTCGCCGGCGATCGGGTCGCGCAGCGACTCGACCAGATCGCGCCCGATCGGCCCGCCGACCTGCCGGCCCCGGGTCAGGAGCACGGTGAACGCTGCATCCGTCGTGGCGCGCTCGGTGCGCTCGGCCGACTCACCCGGCAGCAGCGCCTGGCGATCGCTGTCGGCAGTGGCCACCAGCACCTCGTCAGCGGCGTCGACCGCCGTGCGGACCGCGGGCAGCCCACCACCGTCGCTGGCCCGCTCCAGCTCGCTGCGGATGCGGGCGACCAACTCACGCGCCTGCTCGACCTCCTCGACCAGCTCCTGCGAGGCGGGGTCGAGGACCGGCTGGCTGGCGGTCGCGGCAGGATCATCCTCAGGCGTGGTCCGCGCCGCCGGGCTGGTGCAAGCGGTCAGCAGCGCCAACGCCAGCACGAGACCCGTGGCCAGCGTGCGGGTGGCCGCCGGGGCGCCGGCCCGGCCGCTCGCGCGGGTGCGTCCCTGCTCCTGCTGCCGGTGCGCGACGTCCCGCTCCGGGCGGTCCGCCCGGCGGCCGGTGTCCGTGACACGCAGTCGGGCCGCGATCCACCCGTCCCGGCTGCGCACCTCCTCCACCTCGGCGCCCGCGTCGGTGAGCGTGGCGAGGACGTCGTCGGCTCGCTCGGTGGTGATGCCACTGACCAGGAGCACGCCGCGGCACGCGGCGACCAGCTCGGTCGCGAGGTCCGCGACCACGTCGCTCAACAGGTTGGCGACCACGATCTCCGCTGGGCGCTCCAGGTCGGCGACCGAGCCCCGCAGCGCCGTCACCTCCATGGCGTTGCGCGCCGCGTTCTCACGGGTGACCTCGACCGCGTCCGGGTCGACATCGGCCGCCACGACCCGCGCGCCCCGGGCGGCCGCCGCGATCGCCAGGATCCCGCTCCCACAACCGATGTCCGCGAGGTCGCGGCCGACCAGCCCACCGGCCCGCTCCAGGTCGTCGAGCAGTTCCAGGCACAGCGCGGTGGTCGCGTGGTGGCCCGTGCCGAAGGCCCGTCCCGGGTCCAGGACCAGCACGAGGTCGTCGTCGGCTGGCTGGTGGTCCTGGGCGAGCCAGCTCGGCACGATGACCGTCCGCCCGGCCCGCAGCGGCGTGATCGTGGCCTTCCAGTCGGCCTGCCAGTCACGGTCGGGCTCGCGCCGCCAGCTGCGTGCGGCGTCGGCGAGCTCGCTCGCCAGGCCGCTGTCCGCGGTGCCGGCCAGGGCGGGTATCGGCGCGGCGAACCAGGCCAGCGTCGCCCCGGGCCGTTCCCACACGCCGACGGCCCCGAGCGCCCACAGCTGGGCGGCGACGATCTCCCGTCGATCGGGGCGGACCGGCACCTCGATGCGGTGCAGTTCGCTGGCCACGAGGCCTCCCGAGCACCGTCTGCGGACGAGGTGCGGCCCCGTGCGACGGGGGGACACACGGGGCCGCGGCAGTCCGTGGACTGCGAACACAGAAGGTAGCTGCGTGCTGACCCGGCTGTCCACTCCGATCGCGCAGCTACCCTGCGGCCTTCGCGTTGCCCTCTCGGGCATGTCCCTGCCCCTGCGACCGGCGAGCCCACCGTGCGCCAAGCTCCTGAACCGGGCGGTGCCGCCATCGCGATCCGGGGTCTGACGAAGCGCTACGACGGGATGCCGGCGGTCGAGGGCCTCGATCTGGAGGTGGCGGTCGGGGAGACGCTCGCGCTGCTGGGGCCCAACGGTGCCGGCAAGACGACCACGGTCGAGTGTTGCATGGGCTACCGGGTCCCCGACGAGGGCGGGGTGCGTGTCCTCGGCCTCGATCCCCGCCGGGACCGCGCCGCGCTCGCGCCGCGCGTCGGCCTGATGCTGCAGGAGGGCGGCGTCTACCCGCATGCCTATCCGGACGAGATGCTGCAGCTGTTCGCCGCGTACTACCGGGCCCCGCGCGACCCGGAACAGCTGCTCCAGCGGGTCGGCCTGGCCAGCTCGCGCCGGACCCGGTTCCGTGATCTGTCGGGTGGGCAGAAGCAACGGCTGTCGCTGGCGCTGGCGCTGATCGGACGGCCGGAGGTCGTCTACCTCGACGAGCCGACGACCGGGCTGGACGTCGCTGCCCGCCGCAGTGCCTGGGAGCTGATCGAGGAGCTGCAGGCGGACGGGGTCACGGTCGTCCTCACCACCCACCTGCTCGACGAGGCCGAGCACCTCGCCGACCGGGTCGCGATCATCGACCGTGGCCGGTTGATCGCCCAGGGCACCCTCTCCGAGCTCACCCGGGCGGAGCAGTCGCGAGTGACCTTCCAGGCTCGGGCAGGCCTGGACGTGACGTCGCTGGCCGCAGCGTTGCAGGCACCGGTCACCGAGCCGACCTCGGGGCACTACCTGATCGCGGCGGTGAACACGCCGCAGCTGCTGGTGCGCCTGTCGGGATGGCTGGCCGAGCGCGGGGAACTGCTCGACGCGCTGCACACCGGGCGCTCCAGCCTGGAGGATGTGTTCCTGCGGCTCACGACAGACCGTGTCGAGGTGGCCCCGTGACCGC
>JAWLDJ010000019.1:2296-20401 GCA_041686695.1 Nitriliruptoraceae bacterium | reverse complement strand
GCGGGGAACTGCTCGACGCGCTGCACACCGGGCGCTCCAGCCTGGAGGATGTGTTCCTGCGGCTCACGACAGACCGTGTCGAGGTGGCCCCGTGACCGCTGACCCAGCCCACACCGAGGTGGCACGCACCACGCCCATCGCCCGCGCCACCCTCGCCCAGGCGGTGATGGAGCTGAAGCTGCTCGTCAGGTCGGCCGAGAGTCTGCTGGTCACCCTGGGGATCCCGCTCGGCGTGCTCGTGTTCTTCTCCATCGTGGACGTGCTGCCCACCGGCGACCAGGAGCCGGTCGCCTTCCTCGTCCCAGGCGTGCTCGCGATCTCGGTGGTCGCGACCGGACTGGTCGCGGTGGCGATCCAGACCGCGTTCGAGCGCAAGTACGCGGTGCTGAAGCGGCTCGGCGGCACCCCGCTGACCCGCGGGGCCTTCCTGGTCGCCAAGGGCCTGTCGGTCGCGGCGTTGCTCCTGGTCCAGACCGCCCTCGTCCTGCTGGTCGCGACCATCGGGCTCGGCTGGCGCCCGGAGGGTGGGCTGCTGCTCGCGGCGCTGCTCGTCCTGCTCGGAGCGATGACCGCCACGGCCCTGGGGCTGTTGCTCGCGGGGACGCTGCGGGCCGAAGCGACCCTGGCGGCCACCAATGCGCTGTTCCTGATCCTGTTGGTGGTCAGCGGGGTGACCTTCGACGCCGCAGCGCTGCCCGGGCCGGTGGCCGCCCTCGGGTCGGTCCTGCCGATGGGGGCGCTCCGTGAGGCGCTGGCGGTCGCTCTGGCTGGCCAGGGGGTGGCGGTCGCCGAGACGCTGGTGATCGCCGGGTGGGGCCTGGTCGCGGTCGCGATCGGCAGGCGGATGTTCCGTTGGGAGCCGTGAGGCCCTAGTCGCCGCCGGATGGCGGACCGCGTAGGGCCGTCGGTTGGGTATCGGCAGGTCCGAACGGCTACTCTGACCCCCCCAGGTGGGCCGTCAACGGCCCTCGTGCCTCGACGCCGGCCCAGCGCTCCACCCGGACGCACTGGTCACGCGGCGGAGGCGTGGACACCCCCGATCGCAGCGCAGCCACCGTTGCGGACGGGAACGGCAGCCGCGTGGCGCCGGCACCGGCGCCCGAACGACCAGGAGACGACACGTTGCGCGAGCACCCTCCCGCGCGTCGCAGCCGCCGCACCCCCGTCCTCGTCGGGGCCCTCGGGTCGGCAGCGTTGGTCCTCGCCGCCTGCGGTGACGCCGAGCAGAACGCCCTCGACCCCGCGGGGCCGTTCTCCCAGGCGCCGCAGGACCTGATCATCCCGGTCGCGTGGATCGCGCTCGCGGTGTTCATCTTCGTGCAGGGTCTGATCATCTTCTCCGTGGTCAGGTTCCGGACACGCAAGGACGATGACGGTTCCCTGCCCAAGCAGATCCACGGCAACACCCGTGCCGAGATCGTGTGGACCGTGGTCCCGGCGGTGATCCTGGCGGCCATCGCGGTGCCGACCGTCCAGGGCATCTTCGAGGTCAGCGGTGAGCCCGACGACGCGCTGACCGTCGAGGTCATCGGGCACCGCTGGTGGTTCGAGTACTACTACCCGGACTACGACATCTACACCGCGAACGAGATGGCGATCCCCGTCGGGACCCCGGTCCGGCTGGAGATGACCGCCGCGGACCTGCAGCGCTCCGCGGACCTCGGGGTCATCCACTCCTTCTGGGTCCCACGGCTGGCGGGCAAGCAGGACCTGGTCCCGGGCCAGACCACCTTCCTCAACGTCCAGGCCGACGAGCCCGGTCGCTACCTCGGCCAGTGCGCCGAGTACTGCGGTCTGAGCCACGCCAACATGCGCATCCGGGTCGAGGCCTACGACGATGCCGACTTCGAATCCTGGGTCGCCGCGCAGACGACCCCGGCGACGGCGCCCGCTGATGGGACGCTCGAGGCGCAGGGGCGTGAGCTGTTCCACGAGCTCGGTGACGGCCGTCTGGCGTGTGCCTCCTGCCACCAGGTGTGGGAGGACGGCGCACGCAGCCCCGGCCAGGGACCGGACCTCACCCACCTGATGAGCCGCGAGGAGTTCGCCGGCGCGATCCACGACATGACGGAGGAGAACCTCCGCCAGTGGCTCGCCGACCCGAACTCGATGAAGCCGATGCAGTACGAGGTCAACGGCATCGGCATGCCCAACCTGGACCTGAGCGACGACGAGCTGGACGCCCTGGTCGCCTACATGCTCAGCCTCGAGTAGTGCCGCGCACGCACGGAAGTCCCGGCGGAGGTCACCGCCGCAACAGCGAGGAGACACGCTGATGTCGAGCACGACGACGGAGCGGACCGGGTACGCCGGTCGCCCCCGGCAGCGCGACGGGTTCATGGGGTGGATCACCACCACCGATCACAAGAAGATCGGGATCATGTACTTCGTGACCGTCCTGGTGTTCTTCACCCTCGGCGGGCTCGAATCCGGCTTCATCCGCTGGCAGCTCGGGCAGGCGGAGCAGAGCGTGCTGTCCGAGGAGGTGTACAACCAGTTCTTCACCATGCACGGCATCACCATGGTGTTCCTGGTCGTGATGCCGCTCTCCGCGGCCTTCTTCAACTACCTGATCCCGCTCATGATCGGGGCGCGGGACGTGGCCTTCCCGCGGCTGAACGCCTTCAGCTACTGGGGATACCTGTTCGGCGGGCTGTTCCTCTACAGCTCCTTCGCGCTGGGCGGCGCGCCGAACGGCAGCTGGGTCGGCTACGCCCCGCTGTCCACCGACGCGGTCTCGAACATGGCCTTCTACGCCGTGGGGATCAACATCCTCGGTGTCTCCTCGTTGGCAGCGGCCATCAACTTCATCGTCACGATCCTGAACATGCGCGCCCCGGGCATGACCTTCATGCGCATGCCCGTGTTCATCTGGATGGCGCTGGTCACCAACTTCCTGCTGCTGTTCGCCCTGCCGATCATCGCCGTGGCCCTGTTCATGCTGAACCTCGACGCGGTGTTCGGCACCCAGTTCTTCGAACCCGCGACCGGCGGGGACCCGATCCTCTACCAGCACCTGTTCTGGTTGTTCGGGCATCCCGAGGTCTACATCATGATCCTGCCGGCGATGGGGATCATCTCCGAGATCCTGCCGGTCAACTCCCGCAAGCCCCTGTTCGGGTACGCGGCGGTGGTGTTCGCGGGGGCAGCCATCGGCTTCATCGGGTTCGGCGTGTGGGCGCACCACATGTTCACCTCCGCCATCGGCCCGGTGGCCCGCTCCGCCTTCGCGCTGTCGACGATGTTCATCGCCGTGCCGACCGGCATCAAGATCTTCAACTGGGTCTTCACGATGTGGGGTGGGAAGCTGCGCTTCAACACCCCGATGCTGTTCTCGATCGGCTTCGTGTCGATGTTCACCATCGGCGGGCTCTCCGGCGTGACGCACGCCATCGTCCCGCACAACGCCCAGCAGCACGACACCTACTACGTGGTCGCCCACTTCCACTACGTGCTGTTCGGTGGAGCGCTGTTCGGGCTGATCGCCGGGATCTACTTCTGGTTCCCGAAGGTCACCGGCAAGCTGATGGACGAGAAGCTCGGCAAGCTGCACTTCTGGACGTGGCTGCTCGGGTTCAACCTCACCTTCGGGCCGATGCACATGTCGGGCCTGCTGGGCCAGCCCCGCCGGACCGCCGTCCTGCCGGGTGAGCTCGGCTCGACCGTGGAGCTGTACAACCTGCTCTCCTCCGTTGGCTACCTGGTGCTGTTCGGCTCCGCGCTCGTGTTCCTCTACAACCTGATCCGGTCCGTGAAGCGGGGCGAGGCCTCCGGCGACGACCCCTGGGACGCGCGCACCCTGGAGTGGATCACCCCCTCACCGACGCCCTACGAGAACTTCCACGCGATCCCGACCGTGACCCACCGTGACGAGTTCTGGCACCGCAAGTACGCCGAGGACGAAGCGGGCCGGGTGGTCCCGGTGCCCGCCGGCGCCTCCGAGGACCACGATCCGGCGGCCGAGCACGATGAGCACATCCACATGCCGGACCCGTCGTACTGGCCGCTGGTCCAGACCCTCGGGTTCCTGCCTTTCGGCTACGGCCTGGTGTTCGGCAACTTCTGGCTGATCGGCCTCGGGCTCGTCTGGCTCGTGGTCGGGATGTACGGCTGGATCATCGAGCCGCTCGCCGAGGGTGACGACGACGATCCCGATGACCACGCACCCAGCAGCGGTGCGAGAGCTGCGGCCAGCGCCCACTGACCGGCGGACGCGACGCGCCCGTCGTCGGGTGCGCGCCCCGCACGGGGCATGGAGCACGAGGAGAGCCAGACATGTCGACCGAAGCGGCGACCACGACGCTGGGCATCGATCACCGCAAGCTGGGGATGTGGACCTTCCTCGGCTCGGAGTTCCTGTTCTTCGGCGCCTTCGTGTCGGCCTACCTGCTCTACCTCGACACCACGGCCGGTGGTCCCGGGGTGGAGATCTTCGACATCCCGTTCACGTCGATCAGTTCCTTCGTGCTGCTGATGAGCTCGCTGACCATGGTCCTGGCCCACCACGCACACACGCAGGGCGACATGCGCCGCATGCGGTTGTGGATCCTGGCCACGGCCGGCCAGGGGGCGGTGTTCCTCGGCGGACAGGTGTTCGAGTTCAGCGTGTTCGTGCGGGAGGGCATGGCGCTGGACACCTCGCCGTTCGCGTCGTCCTTCTACGTGCTGACCGGGTTCCACGGCTTGCACGTGTTCGTCGGCATCCTGCTGCTGTGCAGCCTGTACGCGCTGTCCCTGACCGGCAAGGTCAAGCCGAACCAGGACCTCAAGACCGAGATGATCGGCTTGTACTGGCACTTCGTCGACATCATCTGGGTCATCATCTTCACCGTCGTCTACCTGATCCCGGAGATCGCGGTCATCGGCTGACGCGCACCGCGACGCCCTCGTCGCACGGCTTCGATCCCCGCGGAGGAGACCGAGCATGAGCACCACCGACGCCCCCGAGCAGGCCGGAGCGCACGGCCAGGCGCACCCGACACCGAGGCAGTACGTCCACATCGCGGTCGTGCTCGCCGTCCTGACCGCGCTCGAGGTCTCGACCTACTTCCTGGACTTCGGTGCGATCGCCATCCCGATGCTGATCGTGCTGATGGTGGTGAAGTTCCTCTACGTGGCGGGCTGGTTCATGCACCTGAAGTTCGACTCGCCGATCTTCAAGCGGTTGATGACCACGGGTCTGGCCTTCGCGTTGGTGCTCTACGCGGTCATGGCCGTGATCACCGTGTTCGACCACGCACCGACCATCTGATCGATCCGAGCGAGCCGCTCGCGCACGCCGCGCGGGCCGACCATCCTGGAGTGGGGCGGACGTGAACGACGACTTCCGAAGCCGCGTGATCATGCCGATCGTGTTGCCGCTGGCCGTGCTGACGGCCATCGTCGGCTTCGTCGGTGCCGTGGCGGCGATCCTGCTGTTCAACACCAAGTCGGGTGCGTTGATGCTGGCGGCCGTGGCGGCGGCTGGCATCCTGTTCACGGTCAGCCTGGCCTCCAGCCAGGACAAGCTCGACACGCCGCGCCGCGGGGTGGTGGTCTTCGCGGGGATCCTGCCGCTGGTCGTCGGGGCACTGCTGTCGGCCGGGCTCATCGGCGGCATCGAGGACGACGACCGCATGATCAACGTGGAGCCGCTGCTCACGATCCCCGAGGCGGCTCCGGTGATCAGCGCCATCAACTCCCAGGACTTCTGCCAGTACGACGGGGCCGGCGAGTGCCAGACGATCGACCGCTGGGAGGTCACCCCGGACCCGGAGACCGACCAGCTCTCCTTCGTGTTCCAGAACGACGAGGCGGGCGTCCCCCACAACGTGGTCATCACCTCGATCGAGGGCGCCGTCGACGACCCGGGGATCGGCGACGAGGAGTTCGCCAACTCCGAGGTGGTCACCGGCGTCGTCGTCGACTACTACGTCGCCGACGAGGTCGCCTGGGAGGATCTACCCGAGGACTGGTACTTCTACTGCGCCGTGCACCCGAACATGAACGGGACCGGCACCGTGGTCGGGGACGCCTGAGCCGCGGACTCAGCCGCTCTCGTCAGCGGCGCGGTGTCGCTCGAGGTGCTCGCGGTAGACGGCCGGCAGGCCCGTCGTGGGTGCCAGGCCGGTCAGCTGTGGTACGAGTGCGGCCGCGATGTCGGCGCCGATCCGGGCGTGCACGGCCGCGGGCCAGTGGATCCCGTCGTCGTTGAGGGCGTCGAGGTGGTCGACCACCCGTGGCCACACCGCGACCCCCGCGAAGCCGTGCGCGCGCGCTTGCGCGAGCTGTCGGGCCTCGGCCTGCGCGTGGCCCGGATGGCGGTAGCCGTAGTAGGCGCTGCGGTGGCTCGTGGGGCCGAGCGCAGCGCCGGCTGCTCGGCCCCAGGTGATGCTGCGGACCTGGTCGAGCAAGGCACCGTAGAGGCGCTGGAACTCGCGCGGCGGGGTGCGGAACCCCCGCCCCCGGCGCAGGTGGATCAGGCGTGGGTAGGCGGCATGCAGGCCTCGGCGGACCTGCCGGCGCAGGCCGTCGGGTCGCAGGTACGGCACGAGCGCCTGCACGGACGGTGGCACGCCCGCGGGCGCATGATCGAAGCTGCCGACCCCGATCACCACGGCGTCGGCATGGGCGAGCAGGTCGAACTGGACGTGGCGGTCCTTCGTCGCGGCCCGGAGCGCGTCGCGCACCGTGGCGCCGGGCTGGGCGACCACGACCACCTCGACGGTCCGGCCGAGGCGCTCCTGGAGGTGGCGGACGACGACGTTGGGGTAGAGATGGGGCGTGTCGGGGAGCTGGGGGCCGTGCTGATCGGTGAAGGCGGTCGAGTCGCCCAACACCAGCACCGACAGCGCGGCGGTCACGGGCTGCCGGACACCGTCGGGTCGGCGGGGAGCGGGGTGGTGGCACCGCCGGTTCCGTCGGGGTCCCCGTCGGCTGGTTGGCGGCCGTCCGGTGGGCTGCCGTCCGGCGCGCGCCGGACGGTGTGGGTGGGGTCGGCCTCCGGCAGGGCCGGGTGGCCGGCCGGGGGCTGCTGCCGGCTCCACGTCGCCGCCAACGAGGCGTGATCGCGGGCGCGCGCCCAGGTCAGCACGGCCACCATCCACATCACGGTGGCGCCGACGATGTGGAAGGAGACCAGCGTCGGTGGCACGCCGAGCCAGTACTGGAGGTAGCCGAGACCGCCCTGGGCGAGCTGGATCACCAGCAGCAACCTGAGGGTGCGCCGGAACCTCGGCGGCCCGGTTCGCCACGTCACCGCGACCGTGGCGCCGGTCAGCCCGAGCAGCAGCCAGACGGCATCGGCGTGGGCGATGGCCATGATCCGTAGGTCGAACCCGAACCGGGGCGCGTTCAGATCCCCGCCGTGCGGACCGGTGCCGGTGACCAGCGTCCCGAGGAACAACACGACCATGGAGGTGACCAGGATCGCGCTCAGCGCGTGCTGCACGCCGCGGCTGGCAGGTGGTTGCCCATCCGGTTCGCGTACCAGCTCGTACACCCCTGCCGCGGCCGCGATCAGCACCATCGAGGCCAGGAAGTGCCCGGCCACGGTGACCGGGGACAGCCCGGTCAGCACGGTGACGCCCCCCAGCACGATCTGACCGAGGACGCCGAGGGGCAGCAGGAGGGCCAGCCGCCGGACGACGGGAGGGTGCGGACCGGTGCGTCGCACGAACCACCAGACGAGGACCGCGGCGAGGAGGACCGGCACGCTGAGCAGGCGGTTGCCGAACTCGACGTAGCCCTGCCAGGCCGCATGGTCGGCGCTGCCCGCGAGCGGACTGATGTTGCTGCCGTCGCAGGTCGGCCAGTCGCTACAACCGAGACCGGAGCCGCTGACCCGAACGATGCCGCCGGTGAAGACGATCACGATGTTGGCGACCAGTGCCGTGAGCGCCGCGCCCCGCAGGTGGCGGCGAGAGGGGGCACGGAGTGCCGTGGGCACGATCGAGGACATGGCGGCAGGATACCGAGCGACGGGTCTGTGCCGGTCTCCCGACGGGGCGGGTCGTGACTGCCGGTCCCGGGGGCGTACCCTGCTCACCCGCCGTCCAGAGGGCGCCCACCGTGTTCCGTCCGCCGCCTGCCAGCAGCCACGTCGTGCTCCCAGCCCGAGTCCATCATCGGCGTGGGCTGGCGCTGCTCGCCCTGGGGGTCTTCCAGCTGTGGTTGTGGGGGACCCGGATCGTCAACCTGCTCCAGGAGGTCGGCAGCTTCTCCGCGGCCTTCGTCGCCGTCCACCTCGTGCTCTACGTCGCTGCTGTCGGTGCCGGCGTGCTGTTGCTCTGGCTGGGCGGCCGAACCCTCCGGGAGGTGGCAGCCCGGGACCGTCCGGTAGTGGGTGCCGCCGACGAGCCTCGGCAACGGAGCGTGCGCTCGTGAGCGCCCCGGAGGAGCCCGGCGGCGGGACGGCCCCGCGGGTCGGCGGGTCGGTCGAGGACGCCTCCCGGCAACCGGCGGGCGCGGAGGCCGTCGGGCCGATGCACACCGCGGGTCGGTACGAGGACCGCGGCGGCACGCTGGACGTGGTCAAGCGCTACGTGCTCGTCACCAAGCCGCGGATCATCGAGCTGCTGCTCGTCACGACCGTTCCGGCGATGGTGGTCGCCGAACAGGGGTGGCCATCGACGTGGCTGGTGGTGGCCACGCTGGTGGGCGGGACGTTGTCGGCCGGTAGCGCCAACGCGCTGAACAACCACCTCGATCGTGACATCGACCGGCGGATGCGTCGCACGTCCGCCCGGCCGACCGCCACCGACGAGATCGCCCCCCGGGGAGCGCTCATCCTGGGCCTGGTCCTCGGGGTCCTCGGGTTCGTGTGGCTCGCGGCGTTCGTCAACCTCACCGCAGCGGCGCTGGCGACGGGGGCGATCTTCTTCTACATCTTCGTCTACACCCTGGGGCTCAAGCGGCGTACCTCCCAGGGGGTCGTCATCGGGGGCATCGCCGGCTGCGTGCCCGTTCTGACCGGCTGGGCCGCGGTCTCCGGCGGGTCACTGGCCGACCCCCGTCCGTGGCTGCTGTTCGCCATCATGCTCTGGTGGCAGCCGCCCCATTTCTGGGCGCTGGCGATGAAGTACCGCGAGGACTACGCCGCAGCCGGGTTGCCGATGCTGCCGGTCACCCACGGCAACGAGGAAGCCACGCGTCAGATCCTGTTCTACAGCTACCTCCTGCTGTCGGTCGTGCTGCTCTACATCGCCGGGGCCCAGGCCGGCTGGCTGTTCATCGTGCCGGCGTTGGTGCTGACCGCCCTCTGGCTGCTCCTGGCGCACGAACTGCGGCGTGCGGTGGACGTGCGCACGGCGATGCGGCTGTTCGGGTTCTCGACGCTGTGGCTCGCGCTGGTGTTCATCGCGGCCGCCGTCGACGCCGTCTTCTGAAGGGATCCGCATGGCACGATGCAAGGTCGGGGTCCAGCTCCACCCTCAGGCGACGTCGACGGCCGCGCTGCTGGCTGCCGCGACCGCGGTCGACGAGGCCGGGTTCGATTCGCTGTGGACCTGGGACCACTTCTTCCCGTTGTACGGGGACGAGGATGCCCCGCACTTCGAGGGGATGACGCTGCTGACGGCCTTCGCGATGGCGACGAGCCAGGTTCAGCTGGGCAACCTGGTCCTGTCCGCGTCCTACCGCAACCCGCACCTGGTCGCCGACATGGTGCGCACGATCGACCATCTGAGCGGGGGACGGGTGGTGCTCGGCATCGGCGCCGGTTGGTTCCAGCGGGATTACGACGAGTACGAGTTCCCCTTCGGTACCGGTGGCGGGCGGCTGCGTGACCTCGAGGCGGACCTGTACCGGATCGACAAGCGGCGGCAGCAGCTCACCCCGCCGCCCGTCGGTGAGCTCCCGCTGCTGATCGGTGGCGGTGGTGAGCAGGTGACCCTGCGGTTGACCGCCCAGCACGCCGACATCTGGAACGGGATCGGCGAGCCGGAGCTCATCGCGCACAAGAACCGGGTCCTGGACCGCTGGTGTGCACGGGTCGGGCGCGATCCCGCCGAGATCGAGCGCAGCGTCCTGATCAACGAGGGTCAGGTCGATCGGTTGGACGAGTACCTCGAGGCCGGCGCGCAGCACCTGATGGTCGGGTGCGCCGATCCCTTCGACCTCGAACCGGCACTCGCTCTCCTCGCCGCGGCCCGGGACTGAGCCGGGGCAGCCCCGTCCAGCACCGCTGACGGGTCCGGCGGACACGGCTGCTCTCCTCGTCGGACGCGGCGGCGTGCCCGCTCGGCCCTTGACAGGCATTGAACGCACGTTCATCATATTGAACATGTATTCAATCTCTTCTCCAGCCTCGCCTTCAACCCCGGGTTCAACCCCGGGTTCCCAGCACGCTCCAGCGGCGGATGACCGCTCCACACCCGCCCGCATCCGCGACGCGGCGATCCGCTGTTTCGCGGACAACGGGGTGGACCGGACCTCCGTCCGAACCATCGCCGAGGCAGCTGCGGTGTCACCGGGCCTGGTCATCCACCACTTCGGGTCCAAGGACGACCTGCGCGTGGCCTGCGATCGGCACGTGGCTGCGCTGATCCGCGAGCAGAAGTCCGACTCGATGCGAGCGGGCGCCGGCCTCGATCCCATGGCCGCGCTGCGGACCTACAGCGACGGGCCACCGTTGCTGGCCTACCTCGCCCGGACGCTGGTCGATGGCTCGCCCCATGTGAGCGAGTTGCTGGAGGAGCTGGTCGCCGACGCCGTCGCCTACATGGCCGAGGGCGAGGCGAACGGGCTCCTGCGCCCCAGTGACGACCCCCACGCCCGTGCCGCGGTCCTGCTGTTGTGGTCCATGGGTGCGCTGGTCCTCCACGAGCAGGCGGCGCGCCTGCTGGGGGTGGACCTGCTCGGAGCACCCGATCAGTTGCTGGGCTACCTGCGGCCCGCCCTGGAGGTCATGGGGCAGGGAGTGATGACCCCCGACGCCTACGACCAGCTCGCCGGCGCGGTGCGCACCGATGACGCTCCCGCCGCGACCGGGGCCGAGCCCACCCCCACCCACGGTGCGACGCCGACGCAGGAGGCATGACCACGATGCCCACCATCATCCGAACCGAAGGTCTGGTCAAGGAGTACGGCCGCGGCCCCGGCCGTGTGCGCGCCCTCGACGGTCTCGACCTGGAGATCGCACCGGGGGAGGTGTTCGGCTTCCTCGGGCCCAACGGGGCCGGGAAGTCCACCACGATCCGGGTCCTGCTGGATCAGCTCCGGCCCACCGCCGGGCACGCCGAGGTGTTCGGCACCGCGCCGCGTGCCGGTGGCCCCGCCCAGCGGGCGCGCATCGGCTACCTGCCGGGGGAGCTGCCCATGGCCGGCCGCGCGACCTCGGGGGAACTGCTGACCCACCTCGCCCAGCTGCGCGGCGGTGCCGGCGCCGATCGCATCGGTGACCTCGCGGATCGTCTCGACCTCGACCTCGGGCGTCCCATCCGGGGCCTGTCCAAGGGCAACAAGCAGAAGGTCGGGGTGATCCAGGCCTTCATGCACCGTCCGGAGCTGCTGATCCTGGACGAGCCGACCAGCGGTCTCGATCCGCTGCTGCAGCAGGAGTTCCTGTCGATGGTCCGTGAGGCGAAGGCCGACGGGGCCACGGTGTTCATGTCCTCCCACGTGCTCAGCGAGGTGGAGGTGATCGCCGAGCGCGTCGCCATCGTGCGGGCGGGCCGGATCGTCGACCTCGACGACGTCGCGACGCTGCGCCACCACGCCGGCCAGCAGGTCGAGCTGCACTTCGCCGAGCCCGTCGATGCTGGCGTCTTCGACGATCTCGCCGGTGTCAGCGACGTCGAGGTGGCCGACGACCACCTCACCTGTCTGCTGCACGGCGAGCCCGATCAGCTGCTCAAGGCGGCCGCACGCTTCCACGTCAAGCGCTGGTCCGCCGAGGATCGCGAGCTCGAGGACCTGTTCCTCGACCACTACCGGGTCCCCGTGACCGAGGAGGAGGTGGCCGCCGATGGCCGCTGACCGCACCCTGACCGATGCGTCCACGACCTCGCCGTCCTCGGGCGCGGCGCCCACCGGGGCGTCGGGCCCTGACGGCAGCCGTCGCCCGGGTCACCCACTCGCTGCGGTGCCCTCCGCCGGTGCGCTGCCGGTGCTGCGCTGGGTCCTGCGCGTCCACCGGCGGGCACTGATCGGCTGGGGTGTCGCGCTCGGCCTCGTCACCGCCCTCTACGTGAGCTTCTGGCCGGCCATGGGGGACACGCAGGAGATGCAGGCGCTGATCGACAGCATGCCCGAGGCGCTGGTGACCGCGATGGGCTACGACGCCATCTCCTCGCCCGCGGGCTACCTCGAGAGCACGGTGTACGCCCTGCTCGCCCCGATCCTGATGCTCGTCTTCGCGCTCGCCTTCGGCGCCCGGCTCATCGCCGGGGACGAGGAGAGCGGGGCCATGGAACTGGAAGCCACGGGGCCGGTGGGCCGGCGGCGTGTGCTCCTGGAGCGCTACGCCGCGCTGGTGCTCGGCGTGGTGTGGCTCGGGGCCCTGACCGGGGTCGTCGCGCTCACGTTGGCCAGAGCTCTGGGCATGGACATCGGGACGGGACCGCTGCTCGGAGCGACCGTCGGCCTCGGCCTGCTGGTGCTGGCGCTCGGCAGCGTGGCGTTCGCCGTCGGGGCCGCCACCGGCCGTCGCGCACTGGCCCTCACGGTCGGCGCCACGGTCGCGGTGTTCGGCTACATGGCCGATGCGCTGGCACCGCTGCTCGACGACGGGGCCTGGCTCGAGCGGCTGTCACCGTTCTTCTGGTACCTCGGCAACGATCCGTTGAACGAGGGCCTCGGGGTGGCGGGGGCGCTGGCGCTGGCGGCGCTGACGCTGGTGAGCCTCGGGGTCGCCGTGCTGGCCTACGACCGGCGTGATCTGGGCGTCTGAGCCGCGCCGGTGCGCGAGCGGCGCGCCCTCCCCGCGGTGCACACCCGGGACCCGTGCCGGTGTGCATCTGTGACCCGGCGCTTGACCTGGCCGCCGCGTTCGGCTGAGGTTCCTGCAACCGAGCGGAGGGAGACCGCGTGTCGGAGCAGCTGATGGCCGCGCGAGAGGAACTGCTGGCGCGCACCGAGGGCCGCACCATGCTGGACGTGTTCGCCGCCACGTGCGACGCCAACTGGAACCGGCCGGCCCTGGTGATCAAGGAGGGTGAGGACTTCCGGACGTGGACCTGGGGGCAGTACCGCACCGAGGCCAGCCACGTCGCGATGGCCCTGCGGCGCCACGGCGTCTCGCACGGCGACCACGTCGCCCTGATGATGACCAACCGTCCCGAGCACGTGGTCGCCGACGTGGGGGCGCTCATGGCCGGCGGCATCCCCGTGTCGGTCTACAACACCCTCGCCGCCGATCAGATCCGCTACATCGCCGAGAACTGCGCCGCCAAGGTCGCCATCGTCGAGGACGCCGCGTTCCTGGGGACCTGGGAGGCCGTCCGTGGTGAGCTGCCGGCTCTCGAGGTGGTGGTGGTCATCGACCCCGCGGGCGTCGACCTCGATGGCCGTGACGACGTCATCAGCTACGCCGACCTGCTGTCGGAGGGCGCAGAGGCGCTGGAGACCGGGCACGGGGAGCTCGAGAACAGCTGGCGCGGCGTCACACCCGACGACGCCGTCACCCTGATCTACACCTCCGGCACGACGGGCCCGCCGAAGGGCGTGGTCATCACGCACCGCAGCCTGCTCTACCAGCTCGCGGTGGTCATGGATCTGCTGGACGTCCAGCCCGGCAACCGCGGGGTGTCGTACCTGCCGCTCGCCCACGTCGCCGAGCGCATGACGACCCACTACCTCGGCATCCGGGCCGGGGGCACGATCTACTTCGTCAAGGACGTGGCCGAGGTCCTGCCCACCCTGCAGGAGGCGCGCCCCAACATCTTCATGGCCGTCCCCCGGGTGTGGGAGAAGATGCACAGCCGCATCCTGGGCAAGATCCACGAGACGGACAACGACCGCAGACGCGCGCTGGCGCTCAAGGCCGTCGAGGTGGGCAAGGAGAAGGTCCGCACGGAGCTCGCCGGTCGCACCCCACCGCTGAAGGTCCGGGCCCAGCACGCGCTGTTCGACAGGCTGGTGTTCGCCAGGATCCGCGACGGGCTCGGGCTCGACGAGCTGCGCTATGCCCTGTCGGGGGCGGCACCCATCAGCGCCGACCTGCTGACCTTCTTCGCGGCCATCGGGATCGAGATCCTCGAGGTCTACGGCATGACCGAGTCCACCGCCGTCATCACCGCCAACACGCCCGGTCACGTCCGCATCGGCACCGTCGGCACCGCCTTGCCCGGCGTCGAGGTGGAGATCGCCGAGGACGGGGAGCTGCTGGCCCGTGGCCCCATCATCACCCCGGGCTACCTCAACCGTCCGGAGGCCACCGCCGAGGCGATCGATGGGGACGGCTGGCTGCACACCGGGGACCTGGCCACCGTCGACGATGACGGCTACGTGCGCATCGTCGGTCGCAAGAAGGAACTCATCATCACCGCGGGTGGCAAGAACCTCTCACCCAACAACATCGAGGAGTCCATCAAGCAGCGTTCGCCGCTCGTCGCCCAGTTGTGCGCGGTCGGGGACGACCGGCCCTTCGTCTCCGCCCTCGTCGTCCTGGATGCCGAGGCGCTGCCCGCCTGGGCCGAGGCGCAGGGTCTCAGCTTCGGCTCGGTCGCTGAAGCCGCGCAGCACCCGAGGGTCCTCTCGGAGATCCAGCAGGCCATCGACGCCGGCAACGCCGAGCTCGCCCGGGTCGAGCAGGTGCGCAAGTGGGCGATCGTGCCCTCGGAGTGGACCGCGGAGTCCGAGGAGTTGACACCGTCGCTCAAGCTCAAGCGCAACGTGATCCACACCAAGTACGCCGACGTGATCGACGGGCTCTACGCGCAGGCACCCTGAGCAGCCGGTCGCGGCGGTCGCGGCGGTCGCGGCCCCCGGACATGCGGCGAGCCCCGCCGAGGTGCAGCGGGGCCCGTCTCGATCCTGGTGTCCGTCGGGTCTGCGACCTAACCGAACCTCACGATCGGATGCGTGTCGTGATCACCTCACAGCGGGGTGACCTCGGTGGCCTGCGGGCCCTTCTGGCCCTGACCGACGTTGAAGCTGACACGCTGACCATCGTCCAGCGACTTGTAGCCGTCGGACTGGATCGCGGAGAAGTGCACGAACAGGTCGTCGCCGCCGTCCTCGGGCTGGATGAAGCCGTAGCCCTTGTCGGCGTTGAACCACTTAACGGTACCTTCTGGCATGAAATCGTCCCTATCTCGACGCACTGCGATGCGGGCTGCCCCAAGGTAGATGGGAACGAGTAGACCCGACGCCGTGCGGTGGAGGTGGCAACGTACAGGGCGCGGGGCCCACCTCGATCAACGGGGCCAGGTAGCGCGGCCACCGCTCACTCCCACCATCGGTGCAGGACCGGAGGAACGCCGTGCTCAGTGGCCTCGGACGGCTCCTGCTGGTCGTCGGTGGGGCATGGCTGGCGCTGGTGCTGCTGGCCGCGGTGTTCCAGCGGCAGCTGATCTACCTGCCCGAGCGGTCGCGCCCGGTGCCGCCTGCTGACGTCGAGGAGGTGGCGCTCACCACCGAGGACGGGCTGGAGTTGACCGCGTGGTACCTGGCTGCCGAGGTCGAGCCCGTCACCACCATCCTGCTGGCTCCCGGGAACGCCGGCAACCGCGCCGCTCGTGTCCCCATGGCCCGCGCGCTGAACGAGCGCGGCCACGCGGTGCTGCTGCTCGACTACCGCGGCTACGGCCAGAACCCCGGCCGACCGTCCGAGGAGGGCCTGTTGGCCGATGCCCGGGCGGCTCACGACCACCTCGTCGCCCGCCCGGACGTCGAGGCGGCACGGATCGCCTACCTCGGGGAGTCCATCGGCTCCGCGGTGGTGGCGGCGCTCGCGGCGGAACGACCCCCGGTGGCCCTGGTGCTGCGGTCGCCCTTCCCACAGCTCGCGGAGGTGGGCCGCGCCGTCTATCCCTTCCTGCCGGTCGGGACCCTGCTCCGCGACCGCTATCCGACCTCCGAGCACCTCGACGCCTACGACGGACCCGTCCTGGTCGTGGCCGGGGCGGCCGACCGGATCGTGCCGACCGAGCTGTCCCGTGAGGTGGCACGTCGAGCCGATGCGACGCTGGTCGAGGTCGCGGATGCCGGGCACAACGACGCGGCGCTGTTCGTCGGTGAGCGTCTCCTCACCGCGGTCGACACCCATCTGCGAGCCGCCGTCGACGCCGCGTCGTGACCATCGGCACGGTCGGGGTGCCAGGTCAGCTGGCGCGTCGGGGTGGCAGGTCGGCTGGCGCGTCGGGGTGGCAGGTCGGCTGGCGCGTCGGGGTGGCAGGTCGGCTGGCGCGTCGAGCGGCGAGGTGGCCACGGGTTGTTCGCCACCTGGTCCTACCAGCGTGGTCAGGGTCGCTCGCGCGGTGGTGGATCGGGGTCGGGCGTGCGGTGGGGCTGGAGGTAGGCCGCCAGGGCCCGAGCCACGACCGTCGGTGGCTCCTGGCGGAGCGCGTACCGCGATCCGCGGCCCTCGCCACCGACCACCACCAGCCCGGCCTGTCGCAGGATCGCGAGATGGTGGTGGGCCGTGGCCTTGGCGACGCCGAGCTCAGCGGTCGCCTCCGTGAGGCTGATCGGACCGCTGGACAGCCGCCGCAGGAGGGTCAGGCGGTTCTCGTCCGCCAGCGCCTTGACCAGCCGCAGCAGCGCCGGCGACGGTGCCTCCGGCGGCAGGACGAGGAACTCCTCGGCGACGACGGTCGTCAGTACCTCTGCGTCCGCGCGACGCCCGACCACCAGCCACGGGCGGATCCAGAAGCTCGGGAGCAGCACGATGCGGCGGATCGAGGGGTCCCCCGACAGCTCGTAGCCGTTGGTGGCTGCCAGCACGATCTCCTCGACGCTCGTGCCGGCATCGAGCTGCGCCCGGCGGTGCTCCACGTCACGGGTGATCGCGTGCATCGTCTCCGTGGCCACCAGGTCCCACACCGGCTCGACGGCGCGGACCGCCGCCAGCAACCGCTGGCCGTGCTCCTCGGGCGAGGTGTCGAGCAGGACCGTGACCGCCTCGGGCAGCTCCGCCGTGGCCCGCAGCGTCGCGAGCAGCGCTGTCAGGGCCGCAGGGTCGCCGGTGACCACCGCCTCCAGGAGGTCCACGGACGGCCGCTCGTCGGCGTGGGCGTTGTGCGCCAGCAGCAGTCGCCAGCCCAGACCGGGGTCCGCCTCAAGCGCGGCGAGCAGCTCGTCGACGCCGGCCGGGTCGGGCAGGTCGGCCCCGAGCAGCGAGAGCAGGTGGAAGGAGATGCCCGAGTCGCCGTCCAGCGCTCGGAGCTCGTCCACCACCGCTGATGGCAGCTGATCGCGCAGTTCCGCGAGCCGTCGAGCACCGACGTCGTACTCGCCGGCCTCGTCGACGAGCACGCCGATCAGGCGCAGGAGTTCCGCTGCGGCCGACGCGCGCACGGTCAGCGTCGGCGCCGGTGTGGTCGCACCCGGTCGGAGATCCTTGACCCGCACGCTCGCTCGATCCATGCCGGACGTTGCCGTTCGATGAGCATCGACCGCCGCAGCCTAGCCCCGTGGCCGGTCGGTGGTCGAGTGCGCCCGCCTGGAACGGACCCATGGCGGCGTGCCATCGCCGCGGTCAGCGCGTGGCCGGGACGTCGCCGCGATCCGGCGGGTCGTCCAGCGTACGTCGAGCAACGAACTCTCGATATCGAGAGGTTTGACAAGCATCGAAGAAAATGGTTCGATAGTCATCGTACAAAGCCACCACGAGCCGTCAGCGAGCATCCCGACAGGAGGTGATCGGCATGGTCGATCTCCACACCAACGACACCCTGGTCCGGGTTCGCCTGGCCGAGGACACGCGACGAGCGGCGCAGCACCGCCTCAGGCGTCGCTCACTCGGCCGCAGGTTGCGCGGCCGGATGCTGGGCGGCGGCGCCACCGGTCGGGGCAAGGCCCCGGGACGTCCTGGCGCGGCCACCTTCGAGCTCGAGCGCGCGGCCTGAACCACGCTCCTCCCACCCGGCGCGCGGCCTGAACCACGCTCCTCCCACCCGGCGCGCGGCCTGAACCACGCTCCTCCCACCCGGCGCGCGGCTACGTCCGCGCGCCGCGCCGCAGCTG
>JAWLDJ010000019.1:0-2196 GCA_041686695.1 Nitriliruptoraceae bacterium | reverse complement strand
GCGCGCGGCCTGAACCACGCTCCTCCCACCCGGCGCGCGGCCTGAACCACGCTCCTCCCACCCGGCGCGCGGCTACGTCCGCGCGCCGCGCCGCAGCTGCTCGCCGCGCTCCGCCAGTTCGGCGAACAGCAGCGCGTTCGCCAGGCACGCGCTCACCAGGTCCTCGAGGTGGACGGACTCATCCTCGCCGTGCGCGTTGGAGCGTGGATCCTCGACACCGACCAGCAGACAGGGTGCACCGCCGAAGGCGGCGCTGAACGGTGCGACGAAGGGGATCGAACCGCCGCATCCCACCTCGGCCGGCCTGCGCCCGTAGGCCGCGGTCATGGCGGCGACCGCGGCGGACCAGGCGGGACCGTCGGGTTCCATCAGCCACGCGGGGTTCGAGGCACCGATCTCCACCTCGACGTGTGCCCCGAACGGCGCGTGAGCGGCGAGGTGGTCGGCGAGGGCTCGCAACGAGCGTTCCGGGTCCTGGCCGGGCGCCAGCCGACACGACAGCTTGGTCGTGACCTCACTGAGCAGGGTGTTCGATGCGTGGGCCACCGGGGTGACGTCCATCCCGGTCGGGGTGACCGTCGGCCGCAACCACAGCCGTTCCTCGAGACTCCGAGCCGGATCGCCGACGAAGCGCACGCCGTCGAGCAGCTGCACGTCACGACGCAGCCGCTCGGGGTCGGTGCCGAGCGCGTCGAACCGCTCCCGCTCGATCTCCGGCGTCTCGCGGACATCGGCGACGAACCCCGGGACGCAGACCTCGCCGTGCTCGTCGTGCAGGCTCGCCAGGAGGCGGAAGGTGGCGGTCAGGGCGTCGGGGACGGCGCCTCCCCACATCCCGGAGTGGACCGGCTGCTCGAGCGTGCGCACGCGCACCGTCACATCGGCCATCCCGCGCAAGGCGTAGGTCAGTGAGGGCCAGCCGACCTCGTGGTTGACGAGGTCAGCCAGCACGATCACGTCGCTGTCGAGTTGCTCCGACCACTGTGCGAGCAGGGCTTCGAGGTGCGGCGAGCCGATCTCCTCCTCCCCTTCGATGAGGACCTTGACGTTCACCGGCAGCCGGCCGCGCGAGCCGATCCAGGCCCGGATCGCCGCCACGTGCGTCATGATCCCCGCCTTGTCATCGGCGGCGCCGCGGCCGTAGAGGCGGCCCTCCCGCTCACTCGGGGTGAACGGATCGGAGTGCCATCGTCCGGCCGTGCCGACGGGCTGGACGTCATGATGGGCGTACAGCAGCACCGTCGGCGCGTCGGGCCCCGCATGCCGCCACGCGCCGGTGACGGCGGGTTGCATGCCATCGGCCTCCAGGATCTCGACGTGCTCGAGTCCGGCGTCGCGAAGGAGCCCGGCGGTGGCCTCGGCACTGCGCCGGACGTCGTCGCCGTGGTCGGCGAGCGCGCTGATCGACGGGATCCGGACCAGGTCCTCGAGCTCGGAACGGATCCGATCGCGATCGGCCAGCAGATGATCCGCGACATCCGCGAGGTGCTCGGGGATGGCACGTGCGGGGTCGGTGTCCTGCGGCACGGTCGGCTCCGTGGTGAGAGGGAGCGTGCAGTCTGCCCCGCGGGTGGAGCCGGGGACCAAAACGGTCGCACCATTGCGGCCCGGCGTGCGCCCACGACTATCCTGCCGACGGCCAGCGCCCGGAGCCCAGCCGAGGGCCTCCGAACGGTCCTGCCGGGGCACGGCCCGCCGCACGGCCTAGCCCGGGTCGTCGCACCGCTCATGGACCAGCGCCGAATGCCGCAGCGACGCGAGGAAGGCCAGCACCGTGGGTCACGCAGCAACAGCGTGGGAACGCATCTCGAACATGCTCGCGTCCGGAGATGTCTCCGACCTGGCCGACGTCTACACGGCGGATGCGCTCTACCTCGAGCCCTACAACCCGCCGCACCGCGGCAACCTCCTGATCCAGGCCTACCTGAAGGACTGGCTCGGCGGCAAGGAGGACATCGCCGTCGACGCGAAGCGCGTCATCGAGTCCGAGGACGGGTCCGAACTCGGTGTCGAGTGGACGATCTCCTACACCGCAGCAGGCCGGCGTTGGAACGACCTCCCGCGAGCGACCTTCTTCGCCTTCGACGACGCCGGCCGGGTCACCTACCACCGCGACTACACCTGAGCCTTTCGGCCGGCACCCGGTTGGGTGCGTTCTGCCTCGGTCTCCGGGGTGTTTCGCACCCATCCCGCCGG
>JAWLDJ010000018.1:16437-31948 GCA_041686695.1 Nitriliruptoraceae bacterium | reverse complement strand
GCGTAGCCGATCCGCTCGGCGATCTCGGTACGTGCCCACTCGCGACGCAGATCCGGGTCCGTCTCGCGACCGAGGACGGTGAGCGCGTCGCGCAGGGCGGCGGTGCGACCGGCCTCGGAGGTGAGGTCGGCGTCACCGAGGTGGTGGCGGAGCACGAAGGGCACGACCGGTGTGGCGGCCTCCAGTGCGTGGCGGACCCCGTCGGCACCGACCTCGGCGACGAGGTCCGCCGGATCGGTCCCATCGGGCAGCACCAGGACCCTGAGGTCGAGCCGCGGCCCCTGCCCCTCGCCACCGAGTTCCCGGGCGGCCTCCCAGGCCCGCTCGGCTGCCTTGACCCCGGCCGCGTCGGCATCGAAGGCGAGCACGACCCGTTGGGCGTAGCGTGCCAGCATCCTGAGGTGCTCGACCCCGACCGCGGTCCCGCACGTGGCCACGACGTTGGCGACCCCTGCCTGGTGCAGCGCCATCACGTCGGTGTAGCCCTCGCAGACCAGCACCTGCTCGGCGCGCACGATCTCCGAGCGGGCCTGCCGGATCCCGTACAGGACCCGGGTCTTCTTGTACAGCGGGGTCTCGGCGGAGTTCAGGTACTTGGGCGGCTCGAACCCGCCGTAGTCGAGGTCGGGCAGGACCCGGCCGCCGAAACCGATGACGTCACCACCGGGATCGTGGATCGGGAACATCAGCCGGCCACGGAACCGGTCGCGCAGCCCACCACGCTCGTTGCGCGCGACCAGGCCGGTGGCGATCAGATCCTGCTCGGGGATGCCGTCGGCGGTCAGCGCCCGCGACATCGCATCGAAGCGGTTGGGCGCGAAGCCGACCTCGAAGGCGTCCGCGTCCGCGCGCGAGAAGCCACGGGAACGCAGGTAGTCGCGGGCGACCTTGCCCTGGTCGGTGAACAGCTGGGCGACGAGGAAGTCGCGCGCGGCGGCCGTGGCGGCCACCAGGCGGCTGCGCTCCCCCACGGCCCGGCGTTCACGGGCGCTCATCTGCTCGTACCGCAGCTGGAAGCCGGTGCGTCGCGCCAGCGCCTCCACCGCCTCGGGGAACTCCAGACCCTCGATCCGCATCAGGAAGTCGTAGAGGTCACCGGACACGCCGCAGCCGAAGCAGTTGTAGAAGTTGCCGTCGGGCGTGACGGTGAACGACGGTGTCTTCTCCGTGTGGAACGGGCACAGCCCCTTGAACGACCGGCCCGCCCGCTTCAGGGTGGTGTACTCGCCGACCACCGCGACGATGTCGGCCTGCGCCCGCAGGGCATCGATGTCGTCCTTGACGATCCGACCGGCCACGACCACCTCCCTGCCCACGCCGCTGCGGCCCCGCGTGCCGTCGTGCCCCGACCGTAGCGCGGGGGCACCCGGCTCAGCCCGCCAGGTTGGCGTCGTCCCAGTCGGGGTCGAGCTCACCCAGGAAGTCGGTGATGCGTTCCACCTCGGCGTCCTCACCGATCTCCGCGGCCGCAGCCCGGAGACGGCCCAGGCAGCGCAGGAAGCCGCGGTTGGCCGGCTCGGACCAACGCACGTAGCCACGTCCGCCCCAACCGGCGCCGCGCAGAGCATCGAGCCCGCGGTGGTAGCCGACCCGGGCATAGGCGTAACGCTCGATCGGGTCACGGCCGAGGTCGGCCAGTTCCGCCCATCCGGTGACACTGCCCGGCTGGCCGGCGACGACCTCGGCCACCGCGACGCGGCGCTCCGCCGGGGCCACCTCGAGCGCGGCTCGCAGCGCCGCGACGACCTCGGGCGGATCGCCCGGCAGGATCGTCTCGTGCCGGTCGGCCATGGGGAGCTCTGCCACCTCGTTGCCTCCAGATCCGTGGTCGGCCCGGTCGTCCACGGCACCGCTCAGCGACCGCTGGCTGGTGCCGCAGGCTGCCGGAGCGGCGAAGGTAGCGGCACCACGGTGGGTAGCCTCGGCGCGGAGCCGCAACGGACCCGCAACGGACCGCGACGGACCCCAACCCACCGCATGGCCCGCACCGACCACACAGGAGCGCAGGTGGCAGCACCGATCCGCTACCGCGTCGATCTCAGCGACCGGCTGCACCACCTCGTGCGGGTCACGATGACCGTGCCCGGCGAGCTGGCCCCCGGTGCCCGTCTGGTCCTGCCGGTGTGGACGCCGGGCAGCTACGTGGTCCGCGACTACGCCCGGCACGTCCAGACGATCGTCGCCAGCGATGACCGTGGTGCCAGCCTGGCGCTGCGCCGCGACGGGACCACGGCCTGGCGGCTCCCCGACGAGGTGACCGGCGACGTCGAGATCGCCTGGGAGCTCTACGCCAACGACCTCAGCGTGCGCACCAACCACGTGGACGACCACCACGCCCTGCTGATCCCCGCCGCCACGTTCCTGTGCCTGGACGGCGCCGAGGACCGTCCCCACCAGGTGCACCTGCCACCCGACCCCGACCACCACCGCGTCGTCTCGCTGCTGCCCCCGGGCGAGGCGCCGGACACCTACGTGGCCACCGACCGCGACCATCTGATCGACAGCGCCTTCGAGGTCGGCGACCTCCCCCGCCTCGATCTCGACATCGAGGGCGTGCCGCACACCTTCGTGTGGTCGGGTCATGGTGGTGCCCCGGACCTCGAGCGCATCGGCCGGGACCTCGAGGCGATCGCCGCGGCCAGCCGCGCGATCTTCGGTGGGGCGCTGCCCACCGACCGCTACACGATCCTGTGCGCCGGGTGGGAGGACGGCGGCGGCGGGCTCGAGCACCGCGACGGCGCGGTCCTGCAGATGCCCATCCACACCTTCCAGGACCCGGAGTTGACCGCCCGGTTCCAGTCGCTGCTGGCGCACGAGTACCTGCACCTGTGGAACGTCAAGCGGCTGGTGCCCGCGGCGCTGGTCCACCCCACCTACGACCGCCCCACCCACAGTGAGTCGCTGTGGGTCGCGGAGGGCTGGACGGCCTACTACGACGAGCTGGTGCCCACGCGCGCCGGCCTGTGGCGGCCCCGCCGGCTCCTGGACACGCTGCAGGCCACCTGGGCTCGCACCCGTGACACCCCGGGGGTGCACCGCCAGAGCCTGCGGCAGGCCTCCCACGAGGCCTGGATCAAGCACTACGTCCGCGACCACAACGCTCCCAACGTGATGACGGACTACTACGGGCACGGCTCCCTGGTCGCCTTCGAGCTGGACCTGCGGCTGCGACGCGCCGACCCCGGCGGCGACGGCCTGGACGCGGTGTTCCGCCGGCTGTGGCAACGCCACGGCCAGCAACCGGCCGGGTTCGACGAGTCCGACGTGGTGGCCACCATCGCCGAGATCGGCGGCGACGAGCTGGCCGCCCTGGCCGCGCACCGGGTCACGGTGCCCGGGCTCCCCGAGCTCGACGAGGTGGTCGGGGCCGTCGGCCTGCGATGGGAGGACGCGGACCCACCGGGTGTTCCCCACCTGGGCGTGCACCTGCGTGAGTCCGACAGCGAGGTGGTCCTGGCCAGCGTGCTGCGCGACGGGCCCGCCTGGTCGGCGGGGCTGTCCGGCGAGGACCGGCTGCTGGCCGTCGACGGGCGCACGGTCGCTCGCGGCCGGCTCGACGCGATCCTGGCCACCCACACCCCGGGCCAGGAGGTGGCGGTCACCGTCGCCCGCGGCCCGCGCCTGCTCACCCGCACCGTCACCCTCGGCGCTCCACGGCCGCAGCAACGCCTGGTCCGCGACCCCGACGCGGGTGCGGCCGCGTCCACGGCCTTCCACCGGTGGTGCGGGGCCGACCTCGACCAGGTCGAGAGCTGATGGATGCCCCTGTCGGCGCGGATCCGCTGCACCTGATCCGACTGCACCGCGAGGAGGTCTTCGACCACGACGTCGAGGTGGTGTGGCGCTGGATGGCGCGGACCGACCGGTTCCCGACCTGGTGGCGGTGGCTGAGGGAGTTCGAGGCCGAGGGCGGCGGCCTGGTCGACGGCGGGGTGCTCCGGGGCCTGGTGGTCCCACCCATCCCCTACCGCTTCCGGGTCGGGATCCACCTCGACGAGGTGCAGCCTGCGCGGCACATCAGCGCGCGACTCAGCGGCGATCTCCATGGCCCGGCGGACGTGTCGCTGGAGCCGCTGGGCAGCGGGACCCGTCTGACGATCCGCTGGCACGTCGAGATGCGCAAGCCCTCGATGCGTGCCGCGGCACGCTACGCCAAGGGGCTGATGGTGTGGGGGCACGACCAGGTGATCGACGTGACGGTGCGTCGGTTCCACGAGGTCGTGGACCGCGCGGAACGACCAGGCTGACGCCGATCCGGCGCTCACGGCGGTCGTCGCACCACCCACGCTCGCGCACCGCTGGCGGGGCCGTTCTCACAGCTGGGCGGCGAGGTGCCGGCACCGCCGACGGACCCGACCCAGCCGGGCCAGCAGCTCCCGGCGCTCTGCCGCGTCGATCGCGCGGTCGGTCAGGCGCTCCTGGAGGACCGCCACCTCGACGGTGAGCAGCTCCACCTCGGTGCGCAGGACCCTGACCTCCTCGAGGCAGGACAGCGGCCGTTGCCGGATCGCCTCCTGCAGCAGCTTGCGGGCGCGCTCGTCCTCCAGCAGGCGCCGATCGGCGCCAGCCGCGGCCAGGAGCTCGTCGAGATCGGGCAGGGCCCGGCGCCGCGACAGCGACTCCAGGACCTCCTGGAGCCGCACCACCGCGCGGTCGACCTGGACCCAGCGTGGGAGATCGCCGGGGCCCTGCCTCCCGTGCTCGAACTCCACCGCAGCGCTCCTCCGACCGCGCGATCGTAGCGTCGGTCACGGGTCCAGCCCCTGGCACGACGCCACCTCCGGTGCCGGATCGAGGTGGCCCCGCGCGCCGCGGTCTGCCACCCTGCGGCCATGGACCGTCTCCCGAGCCCCCGCGAACTCCAGATCGCCGCGCGCGCATGCGTGCTGCTGGCCTACGCCACCGGACTCGGTGGCATCGCCGCGGGGACCTGGTTGCTGCGGGAGGGCGACTGGCCGATGGCCATCGTGCTCTGGCTCGTGACGTTCGCCGTCGGCGCCACGTTGATGGGGATGTCGCTGCTGATCCGCGCGCTGTCGGGGATCGCGTCGCAGCTCGGCCGGCTCGAGTCCGACCTGCGGGTGCTGGCGAACGAGCGCACACCCGGCTCGCGACCGCCGGGGGCCAGCGACCGTGACCCGTGGCTGCGGCACTGACCGTCGAGGTGGCCGCCACGGGCCTGGCGCCCCCGCCAACCCGCGGTCAGGGGGACGGCACCGCCGCCGGTGACCGGTGCACGGCGACGAGCAGTCCCCGCAGGAAGACCGAGCGCAGCGGCTCGACCGCTCGCAGCGCCGTGCCCAGCGACGAGCGCTCGAGGTGCTGCAGGAGCCGCGCGACCGCCACGGGACCCGCGCCGTCCAGCGTGTCCAGCAGGAGGTCGCCCAGCTTGCCGCGCTCCAGCGCCATGGCGATCATCCGGTCGAGGGTGGTCTGCGGCGTGAAGGAACGCTGCTCGCGCGGCACCAGCTCCAGTGCGTCGAAGCGGCACTGGTCGACACACACCCCGCAGCCCAGGCACCGCTCCTGATCGAGCACCGCCCAGGAGGCACGCCGCCCCTGGCCGTTGCTGTCGCACCGCTCGATCGCCTCGGCCGGGCAGGCCGTCACGCACCCGTCGCGGCAGCCACGGCACCGCTCGGCATCGATGCTGGCGACCCAGTTCGAGGGCACGATGGCGTCGTGCAGCCCGGCTCGGCGGATCGCCTGCATCATCCCGCAACAGCACCCACAGCAGTTGCACAGGTAGGTGAGCTGCTCCTGGACGTTGTCCCCCGTCTGGGCCAGGCCCGCTGCCTTGGCCGCGGCCAGGACCTCGAGTCCCTCGGCGTTGCTGATCGGGTCGGCGAGATCCGCGCGGATCAGCGCCTCGGCGGCTGCGCCGAAGCTCAGGCAGGTACGCACCGGAGCATCGCAGGCCCGACCGAGCAGGCCGGCGTGGGTGCGGCAGGGGCAGTCCGACACCGCCACGGTGGTCGCCTCCGACACCACCGCGGTGGCGCGCTCCCAGGCGAGCACCTCGGTGGGCGGGCGCTCGGGCAGCGCCTCCTCTCGCACCATGGTGCGGCCCACCTGGACGCTGCCCTCGAACACGCTGTGGGCGAAGCGGTGGTCGTCATCGGTGAACAGGTACTCGTCGAACAGGCGGGCCAGTTCCTCGATCGGGGCCTCGTCGCGCACGCGCATGAAGGTGAACTCGAAGAAGCCGATCACGACGGGCGCGAGTGCCACCCAGCGTTGCCCGCGATGCTCGAGATCGAACACCAGGCCCCGCCGCGCCATGTCCGACAGCATCGCGTCCAGCTCGAACGGATCGCGCTCCAACCGCGCGGCCAACCGGTCCACCGCCACGATCGAGGGCAGGTGGGCGGCGAGCTCGGCCTCCTCCTCGGTGAACAGCAACCGCAGGATGGCCCGGAAGGCCGGGGTGTCCGGGGCCCCGGTGGGCTGGCGGTCGAGGCGTTGCTGGAGGTCGCGGTAGACGCCGGTGTCGGCCGCGACGGCGCCGCTCGCGTGTCCCATCGAAGCCTCCCCACCTGCCAGGGCATCCCGACACTACGGCCGGGCTCCGGCGGCCGGCAGAGGCGATGGTCACCCCGGCGGTGCCTGATCGGGTCGGGGACCCGCCGCCCCGTCGTCTCCCGCCGGGGGTGGTGACGACGTCACCACCAGCCACCTGACCGCCACCACCAGCACACCGACCAACCCGACCATGCCGAGCACCGCCGGGGGAGTCACGATCAGGAACTCGGTCTCGCGCACCTGGGCGAGGTCGCCGATGGCGCTGGTGAGCTGGGGGACCGCGAAGACCAGCAGGATCGCGCCGCCGACGTCCTCACGCAGCCGCGGCGCGACGAACAGCAACGCCGCTGCCACGACCGCGCCCGTGACGCTGGCGACCGCCTCGATCCCGTCCAGCCGGGACAGCTCCGTGCGCGCGAAGGAGCGCATGGCCCCCGGCGGTGACAGCTCCAGGGTCTGCAGCGCGGTCGGGAGCCAGGCCAACACCGCCACGGCGACGTAGGCGCCGCTGGGACCCGGCACGGCCCGACGCCAGCCACCCCGCGGCCGCGACCACCAGGCCAGGGCCGCCACCGCCACCGCCAGCAGCAGCACCACGGGCGGCCCGACGACGGCCAGGACCTCGAAGGCGGCGGCGTCGCGCCACCAGCCTTCCACCACCACGGCGGGCAGGGTGGGCAGCCCCGCCGCCACCAGCAGCGGCGCAGCGGCGAGCAGGACCGCGGTCCCCAGCCGTGGCCGTCGTGCGCACAGCAGCCCGGCCCCGGCCAGCCAGGGCAACGGCGCGAGCACCGCCCACGCCCAGCGCAGTGCCGTCAGCTCGACGTCCGAGCCGATGAGCGAGATCGCGACACGCGCCTGCTGCTCGGTGACCAGGAACAGCAGGAGCTGGAGCGCGGCCACGGCGACCGCGAGCACCGCGACGAGACGGCGCATGCTCGGCCTTTGGATCGGAGCTCGCAGGGTAGGTCCCCGCCCCTGCTCGGGCCCGTCGGGACCTGACGGCCGCCACCCGTGCCGGCGGGGACGGTGCCGCCGCTCAGCAGACCGGCAGCCGCTCGCTCAGGTAGGCCTCGAGGCGGTCGATGGCCACCCGCTCCTGGGCCATGGTGTCCCGGTCACGCACGGTCACCGCCCGGTCCTCGAGGGTGTCGAAGTCGACGGTGACGCAGTAGGGCGTCCCGATCTCGTCCTGGCGGCGGTAACGGCGCCCGATCGACTGCGTCTCGTCGTACTCGCTCATCCACCGCACCTTGACGAGGTCGAACACCTCGCGCGCGGTCGGGGTCAACGTGTCCTTCTTCGACAGCGGGAGCACCGCGACCTTGTAGGGCGCGAGCCGCTTGTCGAGCTTGAGCACGACCCGCTCCTGGAGCTCGCCCTTGGCATCGGGTGCCGACTCCACCCGGTAGGCGTCGAACAGGAAGGCGAGCGTCGCCCGGGTCGCGCCGGCGGCCGGCTCGATCACGTAGGGGTGGTAGCGGCGATCGTTCGGCTGGTCGTAGTAGGTGAGGTCCTGACCACTGGCCTCCTGGTGGGCCTTGAGGTCGAAGTCGGTGCGGTTGGCCAGACCCTCGAGCTCCGACCATCCCATCGACACGTCCGGGAAGTAGTAGTCGATGTCGACGGTGCGCTTGGCGTAGTGCGACAGCTCGGCCGCGCCGTGCTCACGGATACGCAGGTTCTCGGGCCGGATGCCGAGGTCGGTGTACCAGCGCAGTCGCTCGTCGATCCAGTACTGGTGCCACTGTTCGTCGGTGCCGGGCTCGACGAAGTACTCCATCTCCATCTGCTCGAACTCGCGCGTGCGGAAGACGAAGTTGCCCGGGGTGATCTCGTTGCGGAAGGACTTGCCCACCTGGGCGATCCCGAAGGGCGGCTTCTTGCGGGTCGTGCGCTGGATCGTCGAGAAGTCGACGAACATGCCCTGCGCGGTCTCGGGCCGCAGCCAGACGGTGGAGCCCGCGGTCTCCACCGGGCCCATGTTCGTCTGGAACATCAGGTTGAAGCTGCGCGGATCGCCGAGCGTGTCGGTCTGGCAGGACGGGCAGATCAGGTCGCCCTCGGCGTCCTCGGCGCCGAGCTGCTCCTCACGCAGGTGGTCCTCGCGGAAGCGCTGGTGGCACTTGGCGCACTCGACCAACGGATCGGAGAAGTTGGCGAGGTGTCCCGAGGCCTGCCACACCTCGGTGGGACCGAGGATGGCCTGTTCCATCCCCACGACCTCGTCGCGCAGCTGGACCATGGCACGCCACCACTGGCGCTTGACGTTCTCCTTCAGCTCCACCCCGAGCGGGCCGTAGTCCCACGTCGAGCGCACCCCACCGTAGATCTCCGCGGTCGGGAAGATGATGCCGCGGGTCTTGCACAGCTCGACGATGGTCTTGAGCTCGACGGTGACGCTCGGGGCGGACAGGTGATCGCTCACGGTGGACTCGTTGCTCGACGACGGACCCCGCCACTGGCGGTGGGGGGCGGTGGTGCTCGGGCCGGCGGCCGCTGGCCCGAGCCGGGATAGGGTAGCCCCGGCGTCGTCCGGCACGGCCCGTGATCGGCGGACGCCGACACCGCAGGAGGCACCGTGGGCGAGCTGCTGCACCCGGAGCGCTACCACGGCCGTCGCCGCCGGCCACCCTTCTTCGAGGGGTGGTACTACAAGCTCGTCGACGCGAGCGGGACCGCCCGGTACGCGGTCATCCCCGGCATCTTCCTCAGCGACGATCCCGCGCAGCACCACGCCTTCGTCCAGGTGCTGGACGGCACGACGGGGACCGCCAGCTACCACCGCTACCCGGCCGAGGCCTTCAGCGCGTCCGTCGACCCCTTCGAGGTGCGCGTCGGCGCCAACCGGTGCAGCCTGACGGGCCTGCACCTCGACATCGATGACGAACAGCGGCGGGTGGCGGCGGAGGTGACCCTCGGGACCCTGGCGCCCTGGCCCGTTCGTGCCTGGTCGCCCGGCGTGATGGGCCCGTACGCGTTGCTCCCGCGCATGGAGTGCAACCACGGGGTGCTCAGCTTCGACCACCGACTCGACGGGCACCTGACGGTCGATGGCGCGACCATCGACCTCGACGCCGGTCGTGGCTACCTGGAGAAGGACTGGGGAGCGGCCTTCCCGGCCGGCTACGTGTGGCTGCAGAGCAACCACTTCGCCACCCTCGGTACGAGCCTGGTCGCCTCCATCGCGATCGTGCCGTGGCTGCGATCGGCCTTCCCCGGCTTCCTGGTCGGGCTGCGCCACGAGGGCACCCTGCACCGTTTCGCCACCTACACCGGCGCTCGCACCGAGGCGCTGCGGTTGGCCGACGACCGTGTCGAGTGGACGGTGACCGACCGGCACCGGCGGCTCACCATGCGTGCCCACCGCGCCGCCGCCGGGTTGCTGCTCGGGCCGACACGCCAGCGCATGGAGAGCCGCGTCGGAGAGACGATGCTGGCCCAGATCGAGGTCCGCCTCGAGGACCGTCGCACCCGCACGGTGCTGGAAGGCACCGGACGCCACGCCGGGCTCGAGGTGCACGGCGACCTGGACCGCTTGCTGGCCCTGCAGACGTGATGACTCCCGGTGACGGCGGCATGGCGCAGCGACTCCGCCACCTGCTCGGCGTCGTCCGCCGACGGCTGCGGCGCCCCGGTGCCATCGAGCCGGTCATGCTGACCCTGGCCGGCATCACCGGCGTGCTCACCGGCACCATGGTCTGGGTGCTGATCAGCCTGGTGGAGCTGGTCCAGTTCCTGGCGTGGTCGACCCGGGTGCCGCCCTGGCAGCTCGTGGCCGTGCCGACGCTCGGAGGTCTGGTCGTCGGCGTCCTGGTCGGTCGGGTCGTGCCGGAGGCCAAGGGTGGCGGTGTGGTGACCACGATGGAGTCGCTGGCCGTGCGTGGCGGTCGGCTGCGTGGCCGCGTCCCGCTGGCCGGCACCCTGGCCACCGGTCTGGCGCTGGGGACCGGTGCCTCGGGTGGGCGCGAGGGACCGATCGTGTTGATCGGTGGGGCGATCGGCTCCGTCGTCGCGCGGCTGCTTCCGCTCGACGAGGAACGCACCCGTTCGATGGTGGCGGCCGGAGCGGCCGCCGGGATCGGTGCCACCTTCAACGCCCCGATCGGCGGCATGCTGTTCGCGATCGAGCTCCTGCTCGGTGGCATCCGCAGATCCGGCTCGTTGCAGGCGGTGGTCGTCGCCTCCGTGGTCAGTGCCGTCACCGCCCGGCAGCTCGTGGGCGAGGGGCTGCCGCTGTTCCAGGCCCGGCCGGGCCTGGGCCTCGGGGAGCCGGTCGAGCTGCTGCTGTACGCGGCCCTCGGTCTGACCGCGGTCCTGGTCGCCTGGGGCTTCCGCACGGTCGGCGCCTCGTCCCGGGAGCTCTTCTCGCGGGTCAGCAGCCGCGTCGGGGTTCCGCTGAGCGCGGCACTCGGTGGGTTGGGGGTGGGCCTGATCGCGCTGGCGTTCCCCGAGGTGCTCGGCGAGGGATCCGATCTGCCCGGCATCGACGGTGCCCGCGAGCCGATCCAGGCGATGCTCGACGGGGGGTTCGGGCTCGAGTGGAGCGCCGCAGGGCTGCTCGTGCTGCTCGTGCTGGCCAAACTGCTGGCGACGTCGCTGTCGGTCGGCTCCGGGTCGGCGGTGGGCATCTTCGCACCCACGCTGTTCACCGGCGCCGCGCTCGGTGGCGCGTTCGGTATCGCCGCGACCCAGCTGATCACCACCGAGACCGCCGATCCGGGCGGCTTCGCCCTGGTGGGCATGGCGGCGGTCTTCGCCGCCACCGTGCGCGCGCCGTTGACCGCGATCATCATCGTGTTCGAGCTGACCGGCAGCTACGACCTCGTGCTCCCGCTGATGCTGGCGGTCGGCATCGCGATGTTCACCACCGAGATGCTCGGCTGGGAATCGATCTACCTGTGGTACCTGCGCGGGCGCGGGGTGATCTACGGCCAACCCGACGATCTCGACGTGCTCCAGTTGGTCACGGTCGAGGAGGTCATGTCGGCCACCGACGCCACCGTCACGCCGGAGACCAGCGTCGAGCAGCTGCGACGCTTGTTCGCCGCCGGCGGTCACCATGGCTACCTCGTCGTGGACGAGCACGACCGCCTGGTCGGCGTCGTCGCCGCCTCGGACCTCGAGCGCCCCGGCGAGACCGCCGGTGAGATCTGCACCCGCCGGGTCGTCACCGTGGGCCCCACCGATCCGGTCTTCCGCGCCGTACGCCGGATGGCCAGCCTGGACGTCGGTCGCGTCCCGGTGCTCGATCCGGTCGATCGGCGGGTCGTCGGCGTCTTCCGCCGCGCCGACGTGGTCCGCGCCTACCAACGCGGGATCACCCGCAGCCTCGGCTCCCAGCAGCGGGCGCAGGCCGGCCGGCTACGCGATCTCAGCGGTGTCCGCTTCATCGAGGTGGTGGTCGCGCCGGAGTCGCCGCTGGCCGACGCCCGCGTCCGGGACGTTCGCTGGCCACCGAACACCGTCCTGACGAGCATCCGTCGTGAGGGGGAGGTCGTGGTCCCCACCGGCGACACCCAGCTGCAGCCCGGCGACGAGCTGGTCGTCCTGACCGGCCAGAGCGACGATCTCACGAAGCTGGTCACCAGGAGCCAGCCCGGGCCAGCCAGCTGACCGACGGCACTACCCTGCCGGCCTCGGCCGGGAGACCTCCGGTCTCCGAGGAAGCGAGCGACGCGGGTGAACGAGCGGGCGGGCAGGACGGACCGGTTCACGCGGGACACCGCGGTCGAGGCGATCGGCCCGGGTCGCTACCGCGGACGGATCGACCCGGGCTGGGCGGTCGTGGAGGGCATGGCACCCAACGGCGGGTACCTGATGGCGCTGGCGGCGCGAGCGATGCGCAGCGGGCTCCCCCACCCCGACCCGGTCTCGCTCACCGCCCACTTCCTGGCGCCGCCGGAGCCTGGCGGGGTGGACATCGAGGTGGAGCTGGTGCGGTCGAGCCGGCGGCACAGCACGGTGGCAGCCACGCTCTCCCAGGACGGTCGGCAGCACACCCGACTGCTCGGCACCTTCGCGGATCTGGCATGTGCCGAGGGGCCTGACCGCATGGAGCTGACCCCACCGCCCCTCCCACCGATCGCGGACTGCATCGACGTGACCAGCGCCGCCGCCGAGCGTGCGGCGAGGCACCGCTCGCCCAGCTTCCCGATCCAGCACCGCTTCGACCACCGACAACCCGCCGAGCTCGCGTCCTGGGCCATCGGTCGGCCGGCTGGTCGCGGGGAGATGGGGGGCTACCTGCGCTTCGCGGACGCCGAGGAGGACGATGCGATCGACACGCTCGGGCTGTTGGTCGTCGCCGACTGCTTCGCACCAGCGGTGTTCAACACCGAGCTGGGCACCTCCTGGGTCCCCACGATCGAGCTGACCGTGCAGGTCCGCGGCCGGCCCGTGCCCGGCTACCTCGCCGCCGCCTTCCACACCCGCGCCGTGACCCACGGGTACCTGGAGGAGGACGGCCAGATCTGGGACGCCGACGCCAACCTGGTGGCGTTGTCCCGCCAGCTCGCGCTCGCGCCGCGCTGAGGGACGACCCTGTTGCCACTCCCCCGGCTCAGCCGCCGACGACCGGGAAGCTGACCTGTCCCGAACCGCCCTGCCCAGCGAACCCGGTGATGACGATCCGGTAACTGCCGGCGGCCGGCACCTCCTGCTCGATCAGCGCGTCGAAGGTCCCCCCGCCGTAGCGTTCCTGCTGCTGCGACGAGCGGTCGTCGTTGGTGGCCACTTCCCGCCCGTCGCCGTCGAACAGGGTCAGCACGGGATCGAAGTCATCAGCGCCACGGGCGTCGATCACCAGCAGCCCGCCCGGGGCCTCGACGACGAGCTCCCACTCGCCACCATCGTCCACCACGAAGGACCGCTCCTCACCAGCGGTGACCGTGCCGGTCGCCAGCGGAGCCTCGGCGTCGTCGGCGTCGTCGCCCGACAGCAGGAGAGCGACGACCCCGCCGATGGCGATCAGGGCCACCAGCCCGAGGAGCACCGGGAGCAGCCGCGAGGACCGCCCGCCCGCGGCACCGGACGTGACCGGCCGGGACGTGCCGGGGGCGCTCGGCGTCGTCGCCGCCGGCCGCATGGCCGGTGTGAGGTCGCCCGGCGCCGGCACGAAGGTCGGGCCCGCCGGGCCACCCGGAGCGGTCCCGCCCGACGGCGCACCCGGGGGCGGCGGGACCACCCCGGGAGGTGACGTCGGGGGTGGGGGGATGGCGTGCTCGCTCCACCGCTGGCCGTCCCACCACCGTCGTCCGCCGCCGCGGTGCGGATCCTCGTACCACCCTGGCTCTGCCATGCCGTGTCGTCCTCCACGCACCTATGGCGCGCGTCCGCGCCCGATGCCCTCACGGTAGGGCTTCACCGGTCGTGTTCCACGGACCCTGCCCCCCTGCCGGGGTCTCAGACCAGTGGTCCGGTCACCTGCTGCGCTGCACGCACCAACGCCCCCTCACGGGCCAGCCCGACGGCGGCCTCGATCTCCGGCGCGAGGTGTCGATCGGGCCCCGGGCCGGGGATGCGCGTGCGCAGGGTCGCCAGGACCGCCGCGGTGGCCGGTGCCGGCGCCAGCGGCGCCCGCAGGTCGATCCCGCGCCCGGCGACCAGCACCTCGATGGCCAGCACCCGGGTGAGCCCGTCGATCGCCCGACGCAGCTTGCGGGCTGCGCTCCAGCCCATGGAGACGTGGTCCTCCTGCATCGCCGAGGACGGGATCGAGTCCACTGAAGCCGGCACCGCGAGCCGCTTGCACTCGGCGACGATGGCGGCCTGGGTGTACTGCGCGATCATCACCCCGGAGTCCACCCCCGGATCATCGGCCAGGAACGGCGGCAGGCCCTGGTTGCGGGCGCTGTCGAGGAACCGGTCCGTGCGACGCTCACTGATCGAGGCCAGGTCGGCGATCGGGATCGCGAGTTGGTCGAGCGCCTGGGCGATGGGGGCGCCGTGGAAGTGACCGTTGGACTCCACCCGTCCATCGTCGAGCAGCACGGGGTTGTCGATGGAGCTGGCCAGTTCACGGTCGGCGACCTTGCGGACGTGGCCCAGCAGATCGCGGGCGGCGCCGGCCACCTGGGGCGCGCACCTGAGCGAGTAGGCGTCCTGGACCCGGGTGCAGTCGGGGGTGCGGTGGCTCGCGACGATGCCGGAGTCGGCCAGCAGCGCTCGCAGGTTGGCCGCACTGTCGGTCTGCCCGGGGTGGGGCCGCAGCGCCATCAGATCGGCAGCGAACACCCGGTCGGTGGCGAGCAACCCCTCGATGCTCATCGCCGCGGCGACGTCGGCCAGCATCAGCAGGTGCCCGAGGTCGTGGCAGGCCAACAGCAGCTGGCCGAGCATGCCATCGGTCCCGTTGATCAGGGACAGCCCCTCCTTGGCGGCCAGCTCCACCGGCACGATGCCCGCCGCGGCCAGCGCCTGCGCCGCCGGTAGGCGTCGGCCATCGGCGTCATCCACCTCGCCCTCGCCGATCAGCGTGAGCGCGACCGCCGCCAGGGGCGCCAGGTCGCCCGAGCACCCGAGGCTGCCGTGCTCGTGCACCACCGGGGTGACCCCGGCGGTGATCAGCGACGCCAGGGTCTCGGCCACGACCGGCCGCACGCCGGTGTGGCCGGAGACGAGGGTGCGCAGCCGTAGCAGCATCATCGCCCGGACGACCTCACGCTCCACCTCGGCGCCGCTGCCAGCCGCGTGCGAGCGGAGGAGGCTGCGCTGCAGCTGAGCGCGCTCAGCGGGAGGGATGTGCCGGGTCGCCAGGGCACCGAAACCGGTCGACACGCCGTAGACGGGACGATCGGCCGCGGCGAGCGCGTCGACCGTGGCCCGGGTCTCGGCCAGCCTCGACAACGCCTCGGTGCCGAGGTGGATCGATCGGTCGTGGCGGGCGACGGCCACGACATCGGCGGCGGTCAGGGTGTGGGGGTGCAACTCGAGGGCGTCCATACCCCCCACTCGAGCACGCGGCCAGGCCGATGGGAACCGACGGACG